>NZ_BOJU01000018.1:0-208 GCF_016860625.1 Fructobacillus tropaeoli | reverse complement strand
GGCAGATTCTATAATTAATTCGAACGAGAAAATTTAAAATAAAAAACCCAAAGAATTCTTTACAATGGTAGTTGCTAGACAAACCAAAAGGAGAATTTCTTTGAGCCATTTAATTTTATCATCTTATGACCGTGGTGCGATTGAGAAATTACACAAATTAGGATATTCTATGCAATTGATTGCAGATACTCTTGGTTTTGCAAAATCA
>NZ_BOJU01000017.1:0-212 GCF_016860625.1 Fructobacillus tropaeoli | reverse complement strand
ACCGTTACAGATTTGTTTGTTCAAAGTTTTGTTCAGTTTTCAATGTGCGATGCCTTGTTGGGCAACTCATTTAGTTTACCATAGCTGTGAACCAAAGTCAACAACTAATTTGGAAAGTTATTTGAGCTGCTTTGTTAGGGCAACTTGATTAGTTTATCAGGAATGTTGAACGATGTCAACAACTTTCTGAAAAAACTTTTATCAACTGCCGG
>NZ_BOJU01000016.1:0-249 GCF_016860625.1 Fructobacillus tropaeoli | reverse complement strand
GGCAGATTACAAGTTTAATTCGAACAACCCCGAAAAACTTCTAGTGGCGTCTGGTAGTTATGTAACTTCATGGGTCGATTGTTGATCAACTCAATTGCCTCATAAAGCCGCTGCTCATCAACATCTCGAAAGTTAGACTTCTTCGGAAAGAAGTATCGTAATTTACGGTTGAATAGTTCATTACTGGCTCGTTCCCATGGGGAGTACGCATGGCAGAAATATACCGATATCTTGTACGTATCTCTTAAC
>NZ_BOJU01000015.1:0-254 GCF_016860625.1 Fructobacillus tropaeoli | reverse complement strand
AATCGGCTTACTTTCTGTAGATGATTTTGATTCTTTTTGAGAGTATTGCTGAAATGCGATCCCCACAATAGCTAGAAGTATCGGAAGTACAATCATCCAATAATAAGAGAATTTAGTAATTTTTTGAGGCAGATTACAAGTTTAATTCGAACAACCCCGAAAAACTTCTAGTGGCGTCTGGTAGTTATGTAACTTCATGGGTCGATTGTTGATCAACTCAATTGCCTCATAAAGCCGCTGCTCATCAACATCTC
>NZ_BOJU01000014.1:0-255 GCF_016860625.1 Fructobacillus tropaeoli | reverse complement strand
ACCCACACTTTCGAGCCTCAACGTCAGTTGCAGTCCAGTAAGCCGCCTTCGCCACTGGTGTTCTTCCATATATCTACGCATTCCACCGCTACACATGGAGTTCCACTTACCTCTACTGCACTCAAGTCCGACAGTTTCCAAAGCACTTCCACAGTTGAGCTGTGGGCTTTCACTTCAGACTTATCGAACCGTCTGCGCTCGCTTTACGCCCAATAAATCCGGATAACGCTCGGGACATACGTATTACCGCGGCTG
>NZ_BOJU01000013.1:0-337 GCF_016860625.1 Fructobacillus tropaeoli | reverse complement strand
TCGCAAGAAAGAAACACGTGGAACTTTCAAAGTAGAACAAACCATTGAAAAACGTCCTGAAAAAGTGAATGAACGGAAAGAATTTGGGCACTGGGAAGTTGATACTGTTCTCTCTAGTCGAGGTCAAGATCGAACATGTGTGGTTACCTTTTTAGAGCGCCAAAGTCGTGTCTATTGGGCAATCAAGGTACACAATCGAACTAAGGAGGCCATGGCAACTGCCTTTCAACGTTTCATGAACTCGTTTGGCAGCACTGTAAAAAGTATCACTGTTGATCATGGAAAAGAGTTCTCAGGATATCGTGAGTTAAGAGATACGTACAAGATATCGGTATAT
>NZ_BOJU01000012.1:0-351 GCF_016860625.1 Fructobacillus tropaeoli | reverse complement strand
TAAAGCGAGCAATGCAGGAAAGTGCTTCAGGGACAGTTGGTGATAGAACATGGGCAACTGGCTATATTACAATCAGTGATGATCCAATTTCAATTAATCGAGGAGAAACTCAAAATTCTGTTAACCGAAATAGTGAGAATACTGTTTTGCCGAATACAGGTCGTCGTATTTATAAAAATACTTCTGAAAATAAGGGGTTGATTGCACTTGTATTTGCAGGTTTACTTTCAACGTATGAGTTTGTATCTTCGCGTAAGAAAAAGGGGGAATAATCAAATAAAAATATATTTTTTAAATATTTTTCTGAATAATAAATATGAATTAAATGTTTGAGAATATTTTTTAAGGGGC
>NZ_BOJU01000011.1:0-441 GCF_016860625.1 Fructobacillus tropaeoli | reverse complement strand
GAACAGTATCAACTTCCCAGTGCCCAAATTCTTTCCGTTCATTCACTTTTTCAGGACGTTTTTCAATGGTTTGTTCTACTTTGAAAGTTCCACGTGTTTCTTTCTTGCGACGTTGGTAGACATTCCGGTGTGGCAAGTCTGATAACGAGAAATTTAAGCGACCATTGTTCAACCAGTTGTACACAGTTGAAGTCGCCAATTTCAACTTGTAAGCAACTATTTCAGGCGACCAAGTCAGTCGAAGATGGTTTTCGATTAGGCGCTTCTTGTCAGGAGTCAGAGACGATTTTCGTCCACACTGACCACGCTTTCTATCGGCATCTTTTTGTGCTAATTGGGCATTGTAGGGTTGAACACGATGGAGTTCGTAGTGAATCGTTGATTTTGCAAAACCAAGAGTATCTGCAATCAATTGCATAGAATATCCTAATTTGTGTAATT
>NZ_BOJU01000010.1:0-1105 GCF_016860625.1 Fructobacillus tropaeoli | reverse complement strand
TGCTGCTAATTTATACATTACTATTGTGAATATTAAAGTGATTAATATTGAAATTGCAACTTGTTGTATACCCACAACATTATTTGCTATTCTGGTGGGCATAATCGCATATGATGTAAATGGTATATATGAAAGAATAACTGAAAGGATATTATTCGGTTGACTTTGTGAGAAGAAACTAAAAAAGTATGGAAGAATCAAGAGTGTTGTCACACCACTAGTAGCTTGAGAAACATCTTCAATTCGGGAAACGAAAGAAGCTAGAATTGCAGCAAATAATATATAAATTAGCATTGTGAGTAAAGCTAAAATGATAACTGCAAAGATATAAGTATTTGTGATGTTCTGCAAAGATGACCAGTTAATTAGCTTTTCTTGATGGAATAGAGGTAACAATAATGATGCGATTCCATATAAAATTACATAGGCTAAAACTTGAAAGGCTATTAAATAAATTATGCCTAATAGTTTACCCTTAAAGTATGCTTTTGCTGGTATAGCTGACAAAATACTTTGTAAGATGTGCTGCCCTTTTTCCTTGCCAATCTCACTTCCTGTAATCGTAATGTAGCTAGTTAAAAAGAAAAATAGTAAAATCGTGACTGTTTGACTAATATTTTGAGCCGATTGTTTTTTTTCTTGGTTTTCTTGGAGTGCATTACTAGATGATTTAATGGTTACTGGTGATAATAAGTTATTTAAAGTTGCATTAGATATACTTAATTGACTTGCTTTTTTATTAATCTTAACCTGTGTTAAATTGTATTTAATTTCGTTTAGAACAGGTGTGTTTAACTCTTTATTTGATTTTAGAGAAACGTTTTTGAAGTCGTCATCTACTTTTAATATGGCATCAATAGTATTATCTGACATTAATGTTTTAGCAACGCTAATATTGTGTATATCTGAATTTTTATAATTAATAGGTGCTTGTTCTGAAAAGTTCCTTTCAATGTTAGTTGAAGCTATAATAGCAATAATCGGCTTACTTTCTGTAGATGATTTTGATTCTTTTTGAGAGTATTGCTGAAATGCGATCCCCACAATAGCTAGAAGTATCGGAAGTACAATCATCCAATAATAAGAGAATTTAGTAATTTTTTGA
>NZ_BOJU01000009.1:0-4001 GCF_016860625.1 Fructobacillus tropaeoli | reverse complement strand
AATCGGCTTACTTTCTGTAGATGATTTTGATTCTTTTTGAGAGTATTGCTGAAATGCGATCCCCACAATAGCTAGAAGTATCGGAAGTACAATCATCCAATAATAAGAGAATTTAGTAATTTTTTGAAGAAAAACCTGTCTAGCAACAGCAAATATTTTATGAATCATTTGTTTATCTCCGTTGTTATTTTGAATATTTCATTTAAGCTAGGACTAAACAAACGATATCCAGTTAAGTTAAATCTTTTTTGTGCTGTCATTAATGTCTGTTTGGCATATGAATCATTTACAAAGGATAGCTGTAAACCAGGGGAATCTACTGTTACTTTTTGAATTCCCTCTAACTGGATAGCCTCCTCATAAGAATAACCATTTTCAATATAAAGGTTACGTCGTCCGAATGACTCCCGGACATCAAATAAATTACCAGATAAAGCAATATGCCCGTCCGTTAAAAGAATTATTTCATCAGATATTTTATCTACGTTTTCCATATTGTGTGAGGAAAAAAGAATAGTTGTTCCATTTTCTTTAAGCGATAAGAGTAAATTAATTAGTTTATCTGTATTAACAGGATCTAAACCGGAAAATGGTTCATCTAAAATTAGTAGTTCAGGTTCGTGGATTAAAGTAGTAATCAATTGTACTTTTTGTTGATTCCCTTTAGAAAGTGAAGATATTTTATCCGATAGTTTTCCTTTCACAGATAGTAATTCAAGCCATTTCGACAGATTTTTTTTTGCTTTTTTTTTATCATAATTATGAAGTTCAGCAAAATATAGAATTACTTGTTCTATTGTCATATCGGAAAATAGTCCGCGTTCTTCGGCCATATAGCCGATTAAGTCTTTAGATTCATCCGATATTGTTGATCCGTTTAGGGTTATATTCCCACTTTCTGGCTGGATAAAGTTGAGTATAGACTTAAAAATTGTCGACTTCCCAGCTCCGTTTTTTCCAATAATAGCTAAAATTTCACCTCTATTTAGTTGAAAAGAAACATTAGAAACGGCAGTTAGGTTGTTATATTTTTTTGTAATATTTTGAACATTAAGCATAATATCTTCTATTTTTCTCTCAAATTTTTATAGTGTATTAAAAAAGGAACCCAAGGGTTCCCACACTATTTTAGCTAGCCTTTGGTGAATTAAACCACATCAAAGCTGCAACTGTTGCACCTGCAATCAAAAAAGGCATAATATATCTCCTCTCTTCTATATTTTGTGATTTATACCACATAATTATTATATCTAATAATCCTGAATATTTTCAATAAAAATTCTATTTTTAAGGGATTCATTCAGTACTATAAAGAACTAAGATTAATTTGTTGTAGAGAAATTTTAAAGACTACGTTTTAAAATCGATGTAAAATTTGTGACCAAAACCCTTTTTTAGTACGATTAACGTTTAATAATTTTTCGTTATTTCTATCTAGCTTTTTTTGTAAGTCAGCTTGGAGTTTTTGAGATTGATCGGCAAGTTGATTGGCCATTTTTATTTGTTCATCTTTGGCTTTCAGTTGCTCATTTTGTGTTGATATTTGTTTTTGTAAATCCGATATTTGGTTTCTAAGTTCTTTTTCTATAACAGAAAAAGTGTCTCCTTTAAGTGTCTCCTTTGCGTGTCTCTTTTCTTGTGAGGAGACACTTTTGGAGACACTTTTTTTGTGTGATTTAGTCCCGTTTTTTAATTTTTTTAGGTCTTCTTTTGTATATTGCCCGTTTAGCTCTAAGCCTATGTTTTTAGCCTTTTTATAAAGGTAAGACCGTGATAATCCAACCTCATTTGCAAGCTCGGTTGTTGTTAGTTTAAAAGTGTCTCTTTTCATGTGTCTCATTATCCCATAAGGAGACACTTTTGGAGACACAAATAGGAGACACTCTCTTAAATGAATTTGAGATTTTTCTTGGCAAAATCTCAAAGTATTGCTATGATTGCCTTATCAGCGAGAGCTAAAACATTTGAATACGAAAAAAGGCCATCAAGAACCCGGCAAGGTTCTCGATGGCCTGCACAGTAACTGCCACAACAGTTGCCATGCATTTATCTTCTTACAATTTCAACGGGTCTCCCCTATACGAAATATTCTAACGTTTGAAGAATAAATAATCAACCAAAATAAACATTTGGGAGATCGCATAGCAACCAGCTAGGCGGTCTCCTTTTTAGTTACTGTGACGGCTTTTGATTTCCTTAGGGCTGTTATCCTATAAGGCTGATACGGGACAGGCGTGTACCCGTAAGGAGGGAGGCAGTGTTCCGTCCAAACCACGTCCAAAGGTTGCTTAGCACGCAACTGGGCAATGAATAATTGGACATGGGTTGGCTCGCCCAGCAAGTGATTGGCAAAGTAGTGGCTCTCAGATTAGCACCTGAGAGGCTCTGAGAGACGTTTTAAGCTCAGAGCGGAAGTCTGGCTAAGCATAACCCGTCAAAGACGGGAGAGTGGGCAGAATGCTCTTTAAACGATGTTAGCGACTTGACCAAAGCGATGGCTCTTAGCTATACCTTGGAAAAGCCCTTAAGTATTCTCTTTTTTGAGATTTACCTAAGGGCTCTCTCTGCTCAAAACAACTTGCTGCCCTTGGCTGGGGTTAGTGCGAAAGTCAAGTAAAGTCTTTTGGTTTTTTAGAGAAAATAGATTAAAACAAATTGATTGATAAAGAAATGTTTTTCGGATAAAGAAAAAAAGATCCTGCGTTGTTTGCGCATGAAGTCGTTAGACTTCACAGCAAATAAGTAGGCCAGATGACCGTTAGGTCATCACTAGAAAAAACTATTTGGCATGTTATTCGTAAAATTATTTTAGCTTGTTTTTGATTATTTATTCTTTCAGAAAACCTCTTCATTTCATCAAAATTATTTTTATAGCATGCGTTAAAAATAGCTAAAAATGAAAAAAGTGTTTGGGTTAAAATCATCAAAAAAATACCGACAGTAAGAATTTCATTTTGCCAATTTCGCGCTAAAATCTTTTTTACTGGACTGGATGGGAGGTTTTTGGCAAGTTTTGTTTTCGTTCAAAGGGAAAATTGATCGTTAAAATCATTTTGCTTGTTCGGTTGAAATCGGAAAATAGCTTCACGATGTTGCTAATTTTTTTCGCCCTAAAAAACAGTGTCATTATCAAAAATTGAGTTGTAACAGGTTAAGGGGGATTGTCGGCACATTGTGCCTTAACCCCGCTGTGCGGGCAATCCCAGTGCATGCACTTTTTCCGAAATGTGTTACTCATGTAATACACATGTGTTACATGAGTAACACAAAAAAATTTATAAAAAATGAGCCCAAAAGAGAAAATTGTTTGTCGTCAATTTGAGTCCAAATTGACTTTTTATGCCAACACCGACAAGTGTTGTTTTTGACTTTTTGCTGACGAGAAAAAAATCAAAATCATCGTTTTTTTGTTTCTTACGTAATCAATAATTCTGGTATTATGGAAACATAAACGAGCCATGGTGATGCCAAATTTTGGCGTGTGCTAAATTATCATGGTCAACGAAACGAGGTGAAACCCGTTTCGTTTTTTTTTTAGAAATTTAGTCTCATAAACATTCTCAGAATTGATTTTTTCACAAAACCAGAATGGCTTGAAAACAGCTTTCTGAGAAGTAGACCAATTGTTTGAGTCCAAATTGAGCAAGTGTGCTTATCATAAAAGAAAGACCAGCCCCCAAATTTGGGGACTGGTCTTTTTTACTTTCGGTAATCGACATTATGTTAAGTAGGCTGAATGCTATTCTCGTTGACAAACTATATAAAGAATAAATTATTTAGTGAGCTTTTTTGATAAATTATTTTGAACAGATAAAAATATGTTTTTAAAAAATCCTTGTTTTGAGTATGAAAAGGCATTTTTTTCATAAGTAATTGCTGCTAATTTATACATTACTATTGTGAATATTAAAGTGATTAATATTGAAATTGCAACTTGTTGTATACCCACAACATTATTTGCTATTCTGGTGGGCATAATCGCATATGATGTAAATGGTATA
>NZ_BOJU01000008.1:2500-5260 GCF_016860625.1 Fructobacillus tropaeoli | reverse complement strand
GCTCAAATAACTTTCCAAATTAGTTGTTGACTTTGGTTCACAGCTATGGTAAACTAAATGAGTTGCCCAACAAGGCATCGCACATTGAAAACTGAACAAAACTTTGAACAAACAAATCTGTAACGGTGGCTACTTGGTAAGTAGTCGCAAACAAATTTGCGAAGTCAATTCGTAACAAACAATAAACGGATAGGCGTTATCGAGAGATAGCAACTAGTCAGTTTAATCGAAGAGCAATCTTCAAACTTTTAACATGAGAGTTTGATCCTGGCTCAGGATGAACGCTGGCGGCGTGCCTAATACATGCAAGTCGAACGCGCAGCGAAGAGTGCTTGCACTCTTCAAGCGAGTGGCGAACGGGTGAGTAACACGTGAATAACCTACCGAAAAGCAGGGGATAACATTTGGAAACAGATGCTAATACCGTATAAAACGTGCTGTCGCATGACAAAACGTTAAAAGGTCCGTTTGGACCACTTTTTGATGGATTCGCGGTGCATTAGTTAGTTGGTGGGGTAAAGGCCTACCAAGACGATGATGCATAGCCGAGTTGAGAGACTGACCGGCCACATTGGGACTGAGACACGGCCCAAACTCCTACGGGAGGCTGCAGTAGGGAATCTTCCACAATGGGCGAAAGCCTGATGGAGCAACGCCGCGTGTGTGATGAAGGCTTTCGGGTCGTAAAGCACTGTTGTATGGGAAGAACGGTAAGGGTAGGAAATGATCTTTACATGACGGTACCATACCAGAAAGGGACGGCTAAATACGTGCCAGCAGCCGCGGTAATACGTATGTCCCGAGCGTTATCCGGATTTATTGGGCGTAAAGCGAGCGCAGACGGTTCGATAAGTCTGAAGTGAAAGCCCACAGCTCAACTGTGGAAGTGCTTTGGAAACTGTCGAACTTGAGTGCAGTAGAGGTAAGTGGAACTCCATGTGTAGCGGTGGAATGCGTAGATATATGGAAGAACACCAGTGGCGAAGGCGGCTTACTGGACTGCAACTGACGTTGAGGCTCGAAAGTGTGGGTAGCAAACAGGATTAGATACCCTGGTAGTCCACACCGTAAACGATGAACACTAGGTGTTAGAGGGTTTCCGCCCTTTAGTGCCGAAGCTAACGCATTAAGTGTTCCGCCTGGGGAGTACGACCGCAAGGTTGAAACTCAAAGGAATTGACGGGGACCCGCACAAGCGGTGGAGCATGTGGTTTAATTCGAAGCAACGCGAAGAACCTTACCAGGTCTTGACATCCTTTGAAGGTACTAGAGATAGTGCTGTTTTCTTCGGAAACAAAGTGACAGGTGGTGCATGGCCGTCGTCAGCTCGTGTCGTGAGATGTTGGGTTAAGTCCCGCAACGAGCGCAACCCTTATGTTTAGTTGCCAGCATTCAGTTGGGCACTCTAGACAGACTGCCGGTGACAAACCGGAGGAAGGCGGGGACGACGTCAGGTCATCATGCCCCTTATGACCTGGGCTACACACGTGCTACAATGGCGTATACAACGAGCAGCGAACTCGCGAGGGTAAGCGAATCTCTTAAAGTACGTCTCAGTTCGGATTGTAGTCTGCAACTCGACTACATGAAGTCGGAATCGCTAGTAATCGCGGATCAGCATGCCGCGGTGAATACGTTCCCGGGTCTTGTACACACCGCCCGTCACACCATGGGAGTTTGTAATGCCCAAAGCCGGTGGCCTAACCTTTTGGAAGGAGCCGTCTAAGGCAGGACAGATGACTGGGGTGAAGTCGTAACAAGGTAGCCGTAGGAGAACCTGCGGCTGGATCACCTCCTTTCTAAGGATAATCGGAGCGTTACAGGGACTTAAGTGTCAATTTGATTTGTGTCAAAGTTTTGTTTAGTTTTGAGTGCGTGAAGCACAACCAGCGTATGGGGGATTAGCTCAGCTGGGAGAGCACCTGCTTTGCAAGCAGGGGGTCAGCGGTTCGATCCCGCTATTCTCCATTGGCCAGAAGAAAGCCTTTTGGCCAAAAGCTAGTACATTGAAAACTGAATAATCAAGAAATTCTTTTAAAATGATTCAGAGGTGAATCATCTAAATGAACCGAGAAACAACACAAGTTCTTTAATAAGAACGGTTTAATCGCAGGTCTTTTAAGACCAACTCATAAAACTGATCCAACTTTAAAAGTTGTGGTTAAGTGAATAAGGGCGCGTGGTGGATGCCTTGGCACTAGGAGCCGATGAAGGACGTGACTAACTACGATAAGCTTTGGTGAGCGGTAAGTACGCTATGACCCAGAGATTTCCGAATGGGGAAACCCAGCACATAGAAGTGCTATCCATATCTGAATACATAGGATATGAGAAGGAATACGCTGTGAACTGAAACATCTCATTAGCAGCAGGAGCAGAAAGAAAAATCGATTCCCTGAGTAGCGGCGAGCGAAACGGGAAGAGCCCAAACCAGTGTGCTTGCATGCTGGGGTTGTAGGACTGTCGTTGAGTTACCAAGATAGAAGTTAGGTGAAAACGTTGGGAAGCGTTGTCAAAGAGGGTGATAACCCCGTAACCGAAAGCTTCTGTCCTCTAGACAGGATCCTGAGTACGGCCGGACACGTGAAATCCGGTCGGAATCCGCGGGGACCATCCCGTAAGGCTAAATACTCCCTAGTGACCGATAGTGAACCAGTACCGTGAGGGAAAGGTGAAAAGCACCCCGGAAGGGGAGTGAAATAGTTCCTGAAACCACGACGCCTACAAGAAGTCAGAGCCCGTTAATGGGTGATGGCGTGC
>NZ_BOJU01000007.1:0-9096 GCF_016860625.1 Fructobacillus tropaeoli | reverse complement strand
ATAAGATGATAAAATTAAATGGCTCAAAGAAATTCTCCTTTTGGTTTGTCTAGCAACTACCATTGTAAAGAATTCTTTGGGTTTTTTATTTTAAATTTTCTCGTTCGAATTAATTATAGAATCTGCCTTAACATAAAAAATCCATTACCGAAAGTAAAAAAGACCAGTCCAAAAATTTTTGGGCTGGTCTTTCTTTTATGAATAAGCATACTTGCTCAATTTGGACCCAAACAATTGGTCTACTTCTCAGAAATCCCATTTAAAACGATGTAGCCTTTATGAAAAAATCAATTCTGAGAACCTTCATGAGAAGATTTTTTATAGCTCAATACCATGAATAAAATTCCTTATGTGAGGCTAACTGAGAAAGAAGGAATTCGGTCATTAGTAGACGATTGATTCTGGGATTGTCCATAGACTAGTTTAGGATGACTATTGGCTGGGACTTCAGCATATAGGGTGCCAGTGATACTACCTTTAACAGCGATTTTTCCTTGTGCGGGGATTTCGTTTGGTAGATTTTCGCCTGTCATTAAAGGAATGTCGCTGTTTCCGGATTGAATGTGAAACATGTTTGTTGCATATTGTAGGTCTGCGTCACCTGTGCCCAAGTCTTTTGTGGCCGTATTTTTAATCGTCAACGATATTGCAATGATTTTATTCCCTGGATTGGGTGAATAGTTGGCAATACGATTTAAAAATGAAACACTGTTAACTCGGTATTGGTCAGTTTCAATCGTGATGGATTGGCCAATCTTGAAAGCCTTGCTCTTGAGTTGTGTACTTGATTTTTGTAGGGCTATTTGATGAACGTAGTGGACGCTCATTTGCAGTGTTACGGTGATGAAAATAGCTAAAATGGAAATTAAAAGACTAACGCTATACTTTTTCCACCCCTTTCCTTTTGACTTAATCAGGATGCTAATGATTAAGATCACAGCCATCAGGGAAGACAGCACGCCGATTAAGTTCACATATGGAATCCATGCTGTGATTAAAGAAAAGGCCGATAATATAACAGTTATGATGTATAGTACTTGATTGTTTTTTGGTTCTTTTTTCATTCAACTTCCTTTATATAATTGAAAAAAATAGTCGGATGGATACTAAGGAAACGATTACAATAATCGTTGTATATGAAGTGCTAAGTTCGGTAGTCGATAATATCAGGAGCAATAACCACCAAAGAATTACAGCAATTAGGATGGACCATATTGCATATGGGCTGACGAACAGTAAACCTAAACATTTAACAATGAAAAACGCTATAAAAAAGGGGTAGAACGTCCCAAAATATAGGGTTATTTTCTGATGGAATTTGACAGGACGGATTTGTATAAAACGTCGGATATCTAAAAGACCTTGTAATGGCATCATCAGTGTTAAATAGTCGAACCAAAAGTAAAGAATAGAAGACATGATGACATAAATATCATCACTGCCAAATCCGTATAGTAGGTGTATTTGTTGCGTTCCTGTGAGTTGTGACTCTTTGATTGGTAAAACAAAAAAAATAAAAATCGCTGATAGGAAATACATTCCGAACCCTATTTTATTTTTCACGTATCAACACTCCATCTGCCAATCGATACCACGCATCGTAAGACAAATCATGATCAAAACTATGCGAAGCAATGATGACCAGTTTCCCTTCTTCTTTTAATTGAGTAACCAAAGTAGCAAAGTGTTTTAATGATTCCTGATCAAGCCCTCTTGTTGGCTCATCTAGCAGGATGATACTTTGCTTTTCCATAATGGCTTGGATAATGCCAAGTTTTTGCCTCATACCAAGAGAATACTTAGAGACTGCCCTTTTGTTTTCCGGGTTTAATCCGAAACCAGACATTAATTTCTTAATCTTTTTTTCGTCATAGTGATGATTTAGATTAGCTAAAAACTTTAAATTCGTTAACCCTGACTCAAATTCCAAAAAACCGGGATTTTCAATCAGGGCACCAATCGTTTTTTGGGGAGCAATGGCAATATTTCCTTTATCCGGTTTTATAATGCCCGTAATAATTTTAAAAATAGTGGACTTACCCGAACCATTTTCCCCACTAATATGAATCAGTTGACCTGGTTGGCCAGTTAGTGAGACGTCTTTTAATACGACTTGATCGTTAAAATTTTTTTGTACATGATTGATTTCTAACATAAAAGCTCCAATGATTATTTTTGATGAAAAACTTGCCATAGCGGGTCATAGTATTGACTATACTTTCCGAGTAAAAATAGGGTTTCAATAATATAGTGATAGAACAAGTTCAAAACCAGTACACTAAATAAAATAATGCCTGGATAAGATGATGTATAGACAGAAATTAGTAGTATCCCAAGGAACCATATGATAAAAATACGGAAAAGTAAAAGGCAGATGCCAATTACAGGAGAACCATCAATAAAAAGTGAATGACCTGTTAGTAAAAATGAAGCATCAAACCAAATAAAGTAGGTCAATACTTCAAATGTCACCAAGCTGAATAACTTTTTTTGAATCAAGTCGTCCATCCCTCGAACAGCCACTAGCAGCTGAATTTTACGAAATGAACTAACTTGCCAAGCAATGAAAAATAGTAATATCGTCTGCGAAAATAATACGGGTCCATGCCAATAAATGGTGGCAAATACAATGTCTTTCCCTAGAGGTAAATTTCGATAGTTTTGTATTGACAGGCAACTAATCATAAAAATGATCGTTACTGTCATCCATGATGGTTTGAGTATTTTAAGCCGATCAATCATTAGTTTTTCTTTTCTTTCTGTTTCACCCATAAAATCATCAAAAAAATGGCCAATAGTGCATAAAACAAAAGAGAGTAAGGGAAATAAGAAGCCGCTTGCTCAATCGGAATGCTTGGATAGGTGATCATCCCTGGTGACAAAAGGGTGGATATTTGCACTGGATAAAAAAATGTAGTCCCGATTCCTTGTAATAGTTGGGCTAATAGAGCCGGAAGAACAAATAAAAGCACTCCTAATAAACCACCACTAACCATAGCCAGAACGTTCTTTTTAATCCACAGCGTTACAGCAAAAACAAAGACAGCGTAAACACCCCAACCTAGTGCAGCTAAAATAATAAATTGAACAATGGACCACAAATTACCATTATCAAAGACGGAGATTCCCTCGCTTTGATTGGTAACAGGAGTATTTAATTGTAGTGGATGAATCAATAGGGTTAAAAATGATAACTGATAAAAAGACATCATCACTGAGAGTAGGCTTCCTCCCAGAAAAGAATACAGAGCCCCTTTTTTTAAAAACTTAGTATAGCCAATCCGTTGGATAATATTAAAAAAGAAGTTATTATTTTTACTATAAATCCAGATAAAGTTACTGTAGACTGCAACAATTGTGAACACAATAATGCTATAAATTGGACTATTTTGACCAAGTTGCAAAGAAAAAAAAGTGTTTGATGTCGTTGTAGCTGTCGTTGCTCCTAAGTTGCTATTTAAGCAAGTTTGTAGGGTAACAAACATCGTGGTCCCAATCAGAATGTTAATAATCAGGAAGGTGGTTAGTGCCAGCTTTTTAGGCATAATAATTCCTTTCATAATTAAAAAATACGGTTAATAACCGTATTTTTTAATTTCTATTTTTACTTCCAGTCAGCACTAAAATGCATTCTAGATGTGGTAGTGCTAGGCTCCCATGGATTGGAACGAACATCATTAAGATAGTAATGGTTATAATAAGCAGTACTATCAGCATGAGTCGTGCGATCAACTGCCACACTAACACGATTACTAACACCAGTACCGTTACTATTTACCAAACGTGACGTGTATCCAAACCAAGCAGGTAACGAATCACCGTTAAATGAAGCATAATCATCAGCGGTCTGTTTTAAATTGGCTGTACCATCAGAACTCCAAGCACCACCCCCACCTACAGTTTGTGTGGTAACAGTCCAATATCCAGAAGCTGACGCAAATACCGTACCAGACATCACCATTAAGGTAAGAGCCCCTAAAATTGACTTAGCAAAAAAACTTTTTAATACCATTTTTTCTCCTCTATAAACAATAATACATATGTATTATCTTTCTAAACAACAAGTAAAAGTTTATCATGTAACTATTTTTGTTACCAATGACATTCAAAACAAAATCATTAAAATTTTGTGTCATATTAAACGGTATCGACAAATTTTTACTAAATATGTTAATCAAAATTATTTAATCATTTTCCAATTTGACCAATTTTCCATACGGAATTTACTTATTCTAAGTCGAAAAATTAAACTTTAAAAAATGGCAACACCCAATTTAAATCTGTTATAAAATTAATAATTATCATCTATCAAAAGTGTTCAACTGCCTCTCAAGCCTCACAGGTTTTTTTCTCTTTATCCATGAATCTGTTTTAATTTTTTTTAAAACTAAAAAACTTTAATTGACTTTCACACTGACCCCAGCTAAGGGCAGCAAGTTGTTGTGAACAGAGAAAGCCCTTAAGTAAGTCTCAAAAAAGAGAATACTTAAGGGCTTTTCCAAGGTATATAGAAGAGCCATTTCTTTGGCCAAGTTGCTAACGTCGCTTAAGGGGCATTCAGCCTACTTCATATTTAAAAATTAAATCCAATTTTCAATTGTTTAATTTAGTGATTATTTTGACTATGTTGAACTGTTTCAATACTTGATTTTATTATTTTCTTTTCAGCAATAGGAAGTTCAGAAATATAATCTTCAACGATATCGTTAATGACCTCATAGATTTTTTTACTTTGTAAAGTTGCAATTGTTGTAACGGCAGTGTGTGTGTTTAAGGGGAGGCGAATAGATTTTGGTAAGTCTTTACTAGTCATTCTAGTTTCTGGAAGTTTTAAAAGGTCTTCTGGCATAGAGCGTTCTATTTCTTCTGAAACTTCGGGGGGGATATTTTGAGGACGTTCAGTTTTTTTCTTCCGAAATGAATCTAATCCCATACTATTTGTATTCATGTTTGCTCCTTATTTTTTAAATAGATTTACTCTTTGTTGTAGTTCTTCAGCTAATTTTCGATAGATGTCATGGACTCTTTTATCGTGTATATCACTACTATTGTCAGTAATTCCTGTTCTATCAAATCGTTTTAAACGGTTCATTTGCTTTATATGTGTTTTAAATATATTTGATTCGCCGAATATTTCAACAGCATCTTGTAAAACGTCTAGATCAAGTTCGGACCCATTTTGTTGTAGAACAGGTAAAACTCCTAGTAGGTCAATGTTTAAGTTATAGTCATCTTGTAAAGATAATAGATGGTCTATATATTTTTCTGCTCCTTTAAGTGCCCGTTCTTGTGTTTGAAGTACAACAATTACAAAATCACTGGCAACTAGTGCATTGTCTGTGAATTTATTTAGCTGAGGGGGTATATCTAAGAAAATATAATCATAGTCTTTTTTAATACCATTTATAAAATTTGTCAGATGATGATCTTGAGAATAATCATCTGACCAGTTATCATACAAATATTTTTCGTAATTTTGGAAATCAGAAAAAGAAGGTAGCAAATCTAAATTTTCTTTGATATTAATTAAGGCTTCTTTTGGATTATTCTTTTTAATGGATTCAAAAAGTGTTTCTTTGAAAATCACTTTTTTCTGTAAAACGTTAGACATTGTAGTAAATAATAAATCAGTCGCATTTGCTTGAGGGTCTAAATCTATCAAAAGTACTTTTTTATTTAGTTTAGATAATGTGTAAGAGAGTAAAACAGAATTTGTAGTTTTTCCGACCCCACCCTTAAAATTACCGGTAGTAATGATTTTAGCCAAAATATTCCTCCTTTATAAATGTATAAATTTATAACTTTACATATATATAATAGTTTATAATTATATTTTTATAAAAGTATAAAAAAACCAAAAGACAAGTTTTATTGTTAGTTTAACAACAAAATCTATAAATATATATTTTATAAATATATATTATTATAAGTTTTTATTTTTATACTAATATATATTTATAAATATATATTAGTATAAAAATAAAAATATGTCAATAATTTTATAAAATTATTGACATCGGTGGCTTGATTGGTAAAATGAAGATTGAATTGAATAAAAAAAGTCCATTCAATCTCTTGCCGGAGACTGAATGGACTGCACAGTAACTGTTAAGGCCAGCTACTTGCATTTGTTTTTATAATAGAGAATAGCTAATAAAGTTTATCCTTTATTATCAGTTATTATTATACTGTAAAAAGACAAAATATCAACCAAGAAACATGGTTTTTGGGGGGGCGCAAGTAAATATCTTACGGCCTCCTTTTTAATTTTACTGTGACGGCTTTTGATTTCCTTAGGGCTGTTATCCTATAAGGCTGATACGGGACAGGCGTGTACCCGTAAGGAGGGAGGCAGTGTTCCGTCCAAACCACGTCCAAAGGTTGCTTAGCGCGCAACTGGGCAATGAATAATTGGACATGGGTTGGCTCGCCCAGCAAGTGATTGGCAAAGTAGTGGCTCTCAGGTATAGCACCCTGAGAGGCTCTGAGAGACGTTTTAAGCTCAGAGCGGAAGTCTGGCTAAGCATAACCCGTCAAAGACGGGAGAGTGGGCAGAATGCTCTTTAAACGATGTTAGCGACTTGACCAAAGCGATGGCTCTTAGCTATACCTTGGAAAAGCCCTTAAGTATTCTCTTTTTTGAGATTTACCTAAGGGCTCTCTCTGCTCAAAACAACTTGCTGCCCTTGGCTGGGGTCAGTGCGAAAGTCAAGTAAAGTCTTTTGGTTTTTTAGAGAAAATAGATTAAAACAAATTGATTGATAAAGAAATGTTTTTCGGATAAAGAAAAACAGATCCTACGCTGTTTGCGCATGAAGTCGTTAGACTTCACAGCAAATAAGTAGGCCAGATGACCGTTAGGTCATCACCAGAAAAAACTATTTGGCATGTTATTCGTAAGATTATTTTAGCTTGTTTTTGATTGTTTATTCTTTTAGAAAACCTTTTCATTTGCTCAAAATTATTTTCATGGCATGCGTTAAAAATATCTAAAAATGAAAAAAGTGTTTGGGTTAAAATCATCAAAAAAATATCGACAGTAAAAATTTCATTTTGTTAATTTCGCGCTAAAATCTTTTTTACTGGATGGGAGGTTTTTGGCAAGTTTTGTTTTCGTTCAAAGGGAAAATTGATCGTTAAAATCATTTTGCTCGTTCGGTTGAAATCGGAAAACAGCTTCACGATGTTGCTAATTTTTTCCGCCCTAAAAAAACAGTGTCATTATCAAAAATTGAGTTGTAACAGGTTAAGGGGGATTGTCGGCACATTGTGCCTTAGCCCCGCTGTGCGGGCAATCCCAGTGCATGCACTTTTTTCAAAATGTTTTACATATGTTTTACGCATGTTTTACATAAAATTTTGTAAAAAAATGCGTCCAAAAGAGAAAATTGTTGTCGTCATTTTTAGTCACGATTTACTTTTTATGCCGACCCCGACAAGTGTTGTTTTTGACTGTTTACTAATTTGGTTTTAGGTTTAAAAAGTCGACAGAGAATTCAAAATCTGGTTGAATTTTGTATAAAAAGGGAAACAAAAAAACGACCGGTTTGCACCAATCGTCTTCCAAAGTTACTTCCGCTTGTTAGCGAAATAGTCTTTGATGGTTTCAGAAATTACGATGTTAATAATCGCAAAAACTTCGCCAATTAGGAATATGAAGACCTCCATTGAAGTGCCTCCTTTCACTCTGCTGATTTCCGCAATGCAGAGCGCTTCTATTATATCTTAAAGGTGTTATAATAGTGATAGGAATATGAGGCGCATTGATCGTGTCTCCTTGAAAAAGCCCCGGCCGCAATCGGGGCTTTTTTTGTACCCCAAAGGTCATTAATAAATCTTATAGTGATTGAATGCTGTACATACGCTGTATGTACACGTCGTATGTACAGCGTGTGTACAAAATCATCAAAACAGAGCATAAGGGGAAATTATACTCACGCAAGCGTGGTACCCCATAGTATGGGGATTTCCCGAGTACTCAGCCATTTTTTCTTGTACGTAACGCTTACGTACAGAAAATGGGGTAAATTTTGTCGGTTTCACCTGTTGTACGTACGCTGTATGTACAGACTTTTGGTCTTAAAATGGCTTTTTTGATTTGATTTTTAGGGCAAAAAAAACGACTGGTTTGCACCAATCGTTTTCCAAAGTTACTTCCGCTTGTTAGCGAAATAGTCTTTGATCGTTTCGGCAAGTACAAGATTTAAAATCGCAAATACTTCGCCTAGTACTAGATATAGAAGTTCCAATTTAGGACCCTCCTTTCACTCTGCAAATTTCCGCAAAACAGAGCATTTCAAGTATAACGTAATTTTGTGTTATACTATTCTCAGATATAGAAGGTTCGTTTAGGACCTTTCTGAAAAAGTACCGACCGCAATCGGTACTTTTTTTGTACCCAAAATATGAGGTTTTGCTGACGAGAAAATTCTAGATATACTACGTTATAGAAAATATTTGAGGAGAGAATATGCGGAATAAATTAAATCGTAACAAGAAATTATTGTGGGGAATTTTGTTATTAGCTTTTCTCTTGAAACAGACGATATCTTTTTCAAAAGTAATTTCTTGGTTTCTTTTTTTGGTTCAAGTAGTGATGGTTTTACTTATGTTTTATGCCGATTTTGGAGAAGAAAAACGTTCTCATGAAGATTCTCAGAATTGATTTTTTCACAAAACCAGAATGGCTTCAGATTCGCTTTCTGAGAAGTAGACCAATTGTTTGGGTCCAAATTGAGCAAGTGTGCTTATCATAAAAAAAAGACCAGCCCCCAAATTTGGGGACTGGTCTTTTTTACTTTCGGTAATCGACATTATGTTAACTAGGCTGAATGCTATTCTTGTTGACAGACTATATAAAGAATAAATTATTTAGTGAGCTTTTTTGATGACTTATTTTGAACAGATAAAAATATGTTTTTAAAAAATCCTTGTTTTGAGTATGAAAAGGCATTTTTTTCATAAGTTAGTGCTGCTAATTTATACATTACTATTGTGAATATTAAAGTGATTAATATTGAAATTGCAACTTGTTGTATACCCACAACATTATTTGCTATTCTGGTGGGCATAATCGCATATGATGTAAATGGTATA
>NZ_BOJU01000006.1:0-125936 GCF_016860625.1 Fructobacillus tropaeoli | reverse complement strand
ATGCGGGTTCGATTCCCGTCATTCGCTTAGGCAAGAAGCCGAAAGAAGATGGGCCATTAGCTCAGTTGGTTAGAGCGCTGTGTTGATAACGCAGAGGTCCCAGGTTCGAGTCCTGGATGGCCCATGATAAAGAAGACCGAGGTCTTCTTTTTTTGTGCAAGAAGTTAAGCCAGTTACTGGTTTTGGCTTCTTTTTTTGTGTTTTCAAATAGCTTTTATCAGCATATTGGTTTTAGAACAACTTTGTCTGACCTATCCAGAAATTGTATAATCAGATTATGGAAAAAATGGGAAATGACAATTTAAAGCCCTTTGATATTGATCATCTGAGTACGAATCAAAGTGGTATTCTTGCTGATTTACAAGAGTACATAAGTGATGGTTTGAAGACACCAGGCCATCACGTAGCGGTGATTGAAGGCGCTGCAGGAACAGGTAAAAGCGTTTTACTAACAAAGCTGTTCAAGAATATTCGCCAAGGTATGAAAGACCCTGACAGCCCCTATCAGGGGTTAAAAACGGTCTTTACCGTTAACCATCCAGAGCTGTTAAAGGTCTACCAGGAAATGGGCGCACGCTATCGAGATCTTTATAAAAAAGATTATGTTCGGCCGACATCACTGATTAATAGTGCGCATAAGACGGATAGTCACTATGATGTTGTTTTAATCGATGAGGGTCATCTCCTACTTAGTAAGCGAGAGCCCTATATTCGCTTTTTTCAGGACAATCAATTAACTGAGATTATCAAGTTAGCGAAGGTTGTGGTCGTTGTTTTTGATTTTCAGCAAGTCATTCAGGGCAAGATGTTTTGGAATGAAAAGCTGTTAAATCAGGTTTTAACCCCCTATGACCATCGAATTTTCCCAATGAACTTTCAATATCGAATGGAAGCTAATGCTTCAGTGTCGACTTGGATTGATAACTTTGTCACTGGCAAACTGTCCCCTTTGCCGGCTGATCAGGGTGATTACGACCTGCGTATCTTTGAACGAGCAGATGCGCTCTTTGCAACGATTAAGGCGCGCAACCAGGAGGGGGGTCTAGCACGTGTGCTGGCAACAACCGGCTTTCAGCGGCGGGCCGATGGTGCCCACCATGTGGTATTGGATGGCTTTGACTTGCCATGGGATGAATTTGATGCGCAGGTTAAGACATGGCCCAACAGACCAGAGTCAATTAACCAGGTTGGTTCCATCTACACGGTTCAAGGCTTTGATCTGAATTATGCGGGTGTCTTGCTGAGCCCAGCATTTGAGTATGATGCTAAGACCGACCGGATGGTCGTTAATCCGACAAAGGTGACTCACAAAGAAATTTATAAAAAGAACCCCAATTTGACTGATGCTGATGCCATCGCCCAGGCCAAGACTGATTTTATGTACAATGCTTTAAATATCTTAGCTAAGCGTGGTAAAAAAGGGCTGTATTTAAAGGCAGCTGACCCAGACCTTAACAACCGCTTGCTTGAATTGCAAGCTCAAGCAAAATAAAAGAAGCCAAAGCCCTTGATTGGGTTGGCTTCCATTTAGAAAAACCGGTTATCCGGTTTTTTTATTCAATTAAATTATTCAACAGACCATTCATCAAAGTTGGCGACAAAATCAGTTGGTTGGTTGACTTCTTTGGCCACTTCAGCCGGTTTGGAAACGCCGGTGTAAACCAGAAGGGTATCGAGGCCGTTTTTGATACCAGCCAGAATGTCGGTATTGTAGTTGTCACCAACCATGACGGGGCGGTCGGGGTGGTTGAGCTTGGCCAGCGCACCTTCCATAATTGGGGCTTCTGGTTTAGCAATAATAGTGGGTTCTACTCCGGTTGCCGTTTTGAGGGCGGCCACAAGAGAACCGGCTCCAGGCAACATACCCTCTTCACTTGGCAGGTTAGTATCAGCATTTGTGGCGATAAACTTTGCCCCACGAGCAATCGCAAAGGTTGCCTCCTTGAGCTTCTGGTAGGTAAAGTGACGATCAAGGCCCATCACCACAACGTTGGCTTCATCAGCGGGTACAAGATCGATACCGGCATTTTCCAAGGCATCTTTTAGGCCAGCTTCGCCAATTAGATAGACCTTTTGGCCATCATCAGTCAAACCTTTAACATAGTCAGCGGTCGCCATGGCTGAGGTATAAACTTGGTCAACCGTTGTTTTGATACCATGGTTGATTGTTAGGTTGTCAGCGACGTCCTTGGCTGTTTTTGTTGAATTATTTGTGACAAACAGGTAAGGAATCTTGGCAGTCTGCAACCGCTCAATAAATCGTTTAGCGGCTGGAATGGGTTGCTTGCCATGGTAGATGGTTCCATCAAGGTCGATTAAATAAGCATTATACTTTGGCATAAAAATATCCTCTTTAGTGGTTCGATTGATTCTATTGTCACGTATTTATTTAAAATTAGCAAGGGAAAAAGAGAGGGTTTTAAAAACAGAAAAAAGATACGTGCTTGAAATGATTTTTAACTGAAAGCCCCCACAAATAGGCGTATAATGGCCTTATTATGGAAAAAGACGTACAAAAAAAGCCGCATCGTTTAAAGGCGGTTTACCAAGCAGGTCGAACAAAAATTCAGACCCGCCTAGGTTTTTATACATTATTAGTTTCGCTATTCATCTTGAAAACTTTTTTGGCTTACGGGATGGATTTTAACTGGATGCACGTGTCGTCATTGTATCAAGTTTTCTTGATGTTGATTAACCCAATCGGGTTTACGATGCTGATTTTTGCGCTGCCGCTGTTTTTTAAGAATCGTAACCTGTATTATGGTGGCATGATGGTCCTTTACACGGCCCTGACGACCTACCTTTATATTAGTGTGACTTATTATCGTGAATTTACTGACTATTTGAGTGTTAACGTGATTTTGAACTACTCGTCAGTTAACCAGGGTGGTAAGGCAGCTGGTGCGATTAGTTTTAGCGCCCACGACTTTTTATTTTGGATTGACGTTGTGATTCTTTTAGGTCTTTTGTTGTTTAAAAAGATTAAGCGTGATCGAAAAGAGGTGCGTCCTGGTAAAACCTCAACCTTGATAGCCATTGGCTGGTTAATAATCATGGCCAATTTGGCACTGGCTGATGTTGATCGGCCCCAGTTGTTGACGCGGCAATTTGACCGGGAATATTTGGTTAAGTATTTGGGTATTGGTCCCTTTACAATCCTCGATGCCTATAACACCTTTAAGACCAGTCAGGTGCGAAAATCAGCAAAACCTGAAGAACTGCAAAAGGTGAAAAAGTATGTTCAAGATCACTACGTTGGCATGAATCCAACCTATGCTGGCAAGGCGAAGGGAAAGAACGTTATTGTGATTCATTTGGAGTCATTCCAGCAGTTTTCGATTGATCGGAAGGTCAATGGACAAGAAGTAACACCGTTCTTAAATTCTTTGTATCACAGCAAGGATACAATTGCTTTCGATAATTTCTTCCATCAAGTTGGTCAAGGAAAAACGTCTGATGCTGAAAATCTATTAGAGACATCGACTTATGGTCTGCCACAAGGTTCGCTCTTTGCCAAGTTGGGCAATGATCAGACCTTCCAGGCCATGCCCGCAATTTTGAACCAACGAGCGGGCTATTCATCAGCTGTTTTCCATGGTAATACCGGATCGTTCTGGAACCGAACGAACGTCTACAAGAACATGGGTTATCAGAATTGGATTTCGGGTGAGTACTTTGATACGAGTGGCAAAAAATCAACCGCTTGGGGCTTGAAGGATAAGTTGCTCTTTAAAGATTCAGTTCCATACCTGGAACGGTTGCAACAGCCGTTTTATGCGAAGTACATCACGGTTTCTAACCATATTCCGTATGAAATTGATAAGGATGACCAGGATCCTAATTTCCAAACGTCTAATTCTGGTTCTAAGTATATTGATAATTACTTTATTACTAACCATTATTTGGATCAGGCCATTAAAGAATTTTTCGATTATTTGAAGAAATCAGGTTTGTACGACAATACGATGGTTGTGCTCTACGGTGACCACTACGGCATCAATAACACGGATACGAAGTATTTGGCCCCGCTTTTGGGCAAGGATCCAAGCAAGTGGACGGATTTGGATAACGAAAACTTGCAACGAACACCGTTGATTATTCATATTCCAGGATTAAAAAATGGAGGCATTAACCATACCTATGGTGGTGAAGTTGATGTGGCTCCAACAATCGAGCATCTTTTGGGGATTTCAAGTAAACGTTATATTCAGTTTGGCCAGGATCTTTTGTCGACGAATCGAAGCCAATTGGTTGTGATGCGTAACAAGGATTGGATGACACCAGAGTATGCTTCTATTTCTGGCACAATCTGGGATACTAAGACGGGTGAAAAAGTCATTGATCCAACGCCCGACCAGGAAAAATTGTTTAACAAGTATCAGACGGAAGCAAACGAAAAGCTTGCCATGTCTGACACGCTGAACCAGAAGAATTTGCTGCGTTTCTACCATCCAGACGGCTTCAAGGCGGTTGATGCAGCAGCCTATGATTATTCAAAGTCGAAGACATTGGCTCGCTTCAAAAAGGCCAATGAAAATCTGAGTTCAACGTCCTTGTACACTCAGCATGGCGATCAGAGTACTGTTGGTGACTATGTCACGAATGCGCCGGAAATTAATGATAGCCCAGATTCATTGCTATCGGACTATCCAGGTGCTTCAGTCGCTTTTGCACCAAGCAATGCAAGTAGTAGTAGTAGTAGCAGTAGCAGCAGTAACTAACACAAAATCAGGGGAAACCCTGATTTTTTACTAGGGAAAAGAAATGGTTGCAAAATATCAACGAGAAATTACCATTACGGATCGCTTTGCTGGCTTGGCGGTGAAAGATTACTTGAAACAGATTTTTTTGCCAAAGCATTTGCGGGGGAATTTACAACAAGCAAGGGGCCTACAGGTTAATGGCCAACAGGTCTCGACAGCACACGTTTTAAGGACTGGTGACCATTTAACCCTGACCTTCCGAGAAGAGGTATTCTTGGACCATCAGGGCCCTTATCCAGCCAATATGGCGGTTTCACTTACCATCGTCTATGAAAACGAGGACCTGATGGTGGTGAACAAGCCCGCCGGGATGAAGATGCACCCGCATTCGCCGACGGAAACGGATACGCTGCTCAATTATGTGAATGGTTATTTTCAAAAAAATCCGCAAAAGTCAGCTGGTCAATTGGCTCAGGCCTTTATGGTCCACCGCTTGGATCGGGCGACCTCGGGCCTGGTCATTGTGGCCAAAAATCCAATAGTGGTGCCGATTCTCAATCGTTTGATTAAAGAAAAGATTATTAAGCGAACCTATCTGGCGCGAGTTACGGGCCGATTTGACCAAAAGACCGGAACGTTTGACCAAAAAATTGGCGATCATCCAAGTGATGACCGCTTGCGCTGGCTTAACCCTGCTGGCCAAAACGCTACTACCCACTATCAGGTCTTAGAAGAGGAGAGTGAACGCGACGAAAGTCTTGTTCGTCTTGAGTTGGAAACGGGTAGGATGCATCAACTGCGGGTTCATTTAGCCGGTAACGGTCACCCCATTAATGGGGATGATTTGTATCACGGCAAGGCTGGCAAGCGCCTGGCCCTGCATTCAACGGCTCTTTCATTGATACTGCCCTTTACTGGTGATCGAGTTTTGTTGGAGGAGCGAGATAGATTGATTTAAAAATTAGCAATTAAAAAGGTCCTGACTTTCTAGTCAGGACCTTTGTTGTGTTATGAAAGATTATTCGGCAACTGATTTAACAGTGTCATCGTCTTCGTTCATGAAATATTTAACGACCAAGCCGGCTAAGAGGCCACCCAAAATCTCGGCAATTAAGAAGTACCAGAGATGGGCAGAGGAGGCCAAACCCTTGTAAAGAGCTGGAGCAAGGACGCGGGCTGGGTTAACCAGGCCGTTTGTCAGTGGATAAGTCACAAAGGAAATCAGGGTAAAGCTAATCCCAGTGATGGCAGCGCTTTGCTTGATGTGCTTTTTCAATGCAACTAGGGTGATAAAGACTAGGACGAAGGTAAAGAACAATTCAATGGCCACTGCTAGCCAAACGGAAATGGCACTGGCTGCTGATGGTTCTAACAAGGAGAACAATTGGCTTGCCTTAACAGAAGACGTTGATGAAGAGGATGAGGAGCTTTGCTGTGCATTAATGATTGGGATTAACGTATAAACCGAAAGAGTCAATCCGGCAAAGGCACCAAGGAATTGGGCGAGGAAATAACCGCCAAAGGTTTTCCAAGAGATGTCTTTGTTGATGGCTGCTCCTAAGGAAACGGCGGGGTTAAAGTGACCACCGTTAGCCATGGGACCAAAGATAAACATCAAGGCTGCTAATGCCAGGCCGAAAATTGCCATGGCATCAAAGAGCTGACCGGTTTGGAAGGTCGTGACGTAAATCAAGGCGGTGGTGGCGAAGATCACCAACAGCATCGTCCCAAAGAATTCTGCAAAATACTTGCGCATAAAAAAAGCTCCTTTTATTTGTACTCAACTGCTCATTATACAGCTTTGACATAAAAGAAACTTTAAAAATTCTAATCTTTGCTCGCTTACTTGTGTAAGAGTAACGCATTGATGGCCACAACAACCGTTGAAAGTGACATCACGATGGCTCCAATCAATGGGTTTAACATGATGCCGGCAAAGGCGAAAAGACCGGCGGCGGTTGGAATGGCTAAGATGTTATAGCCAGCTCCCCACCAGAGGTTTTCAACCTCTTTGCGGTTAGCGTTATGGGCTAAGTTAATTAAATCGATAATCTTTGGTAGCGATTGCGAAATCAACACGGCGTCGGCTGATGCCTGGGCTACGTCGGTTCCTGCACCAATGGCCACTGACAAATCAGCTTGGGCCAAGGCTGGAGAATCGTTAATCCCATCACCAATCATCATGGTCTTACCCTTTTGTTGGTACTGCTTGACCAAGTTAATTTTGTCTTCTGGTGAAACTTCTGCCTGGACAACATCGATTCCTAATTCTTGGGCAACCTTATTGGCCGTCTTTTTGGCATCACCCGTGACAAGGACAGGGGTAATTTGGTGGGCCTTGAGTTGGGCAATAAAGTCTTTGGCTGATTCTTTAATGCTGTCACCGAGGGAAACGGCAGCCAAGACTTGATGGCCGTCGGTTAGGTAGGAGATGGAACCATCGGCATCCAGTGGTTCGAAGTCGATGTGTTGTTCCGTTAGGTAACGTGCTGAAACCAGGGAGTATTGCTGATTGTTAACGGTTCCACTAATCCCAGCCCCGGCAATGGTTTGAACATCTTGTCCGGCCGTGACGGTCACACCATCGTCCTGTGCTTTTTGGACGATAGCCTTGGCCAATGGGTGGGATGATTGTTGTTCGAGGGCGGCCATGATTGCGAGGGCATCGTGGTCGCTGATTTTGTTCGTGACTAATTTCTGCACTTGGAAGTGACCGTTAGTCAAAGTGCCGGTCTTATCCATTAGGGCATAATCTAAGTGCTTAGCTGACAGCACTGCGCCGTGCTTCTTAATTAGAATACCATCCTTGGCTGCCAGTGCCTTGGTTCGTTGGATAACCAATGGAATAGCCAAACCTAAAGCGTGTGGGCAGGCAATGATGAGTGTTGTTACGGCGATGTTAAAGGCGGTTGTCAGGCCACTGATGGCCGTCCAGATAAAGAGTGCCAAGATGGCAGCCGTTAAGCCAACCCAGAAAAGCCAGCCGGCAACCTTATTGGCTAATGATTCGGCCTTGGAGGAGCTGGCTTCGGTTTGGTTCAAAGTCTTTTTGAGGTGGCCGATAAAGGAATCATCACCGACGGCTGAAACCTGAACAAGTAAAGTACCTTCACCATTAATTGTGCCACCAATGACGGAGGACTTTTCAGCCTTTTTGACCGGCTTTGATTCACCGGTCATGAGGGATTCGTCTACTTGGGATGAACCTGAAAGGACGGTTCCATCGGCAGGGAAGGATTCACCGGCCAAGACCCGAACGACAGAACCATTCGTGAGGTCACTGACGGGCTTGTCGATGAAGGAATCGCCTTCCTTAACATGGGCCGTTGCTGGAGTAAGCTTTGAAAGTTCGGAGGTTGCGTTGCCGGCCTTCATAGTGGCTTGCATTTCGATCAGGTGCCCCAAGAGCATGATGACGACCAGGGTACCGAATTCAAGGAAGTAGTCCATTGCATCGACCTTAAAGAAGGTCTTGGCGATAAAGGCATAGACGGAAACCCAGAAAGTAACCAAAAGTCCCATGGAAATCAGCGACATCATCGCTGGTTTCTTTTGCTTCAACTCGATTTTCGCGCTCGAAAAGAAGGGTTGTGTACCAACGGCATACATGGCAACCGCCAAAATCAGCATTACCCAGTTGGAACCGGGGAATGTCAATGTAATGGGTAGGTCAACGCCCATAAAGGGAGCGACGAAAAGGAGTGGAATTAAGAGGGCGAAAGACCACCAAAACCGCTGCTTCATGTTGCTGTGATTCATTGGCATACCGCCCATGTCACCCATGCCAGACATATCGTGGTCCATGTGGCTATGATCCATTCCAGGCATGCTACCCATGTTCGACATGTCGTGGTTTTGGTGGTCCATCTTCATCTGACCATCGTGCTCGTGGCCCATCTGCGTGTGGTCGCCATGCCCTTGATGATTATGGTCGTGCCCCATATCCATGTGCCCCATGTCACCGTGGTTTTCATGGGAGCCTCCCATATCCATGTTGCCCATGTCGCTGTGGCCGTCATGGGCATGGTGATCCATCTTCATTTGGCCATGGTCCATTTGCATATGGTTGCCGTGCCCTTGATGATCATGGCTCATATCCATGTCGCTCATGTCACCGTGGTCGTCATGAGAATTGTCCATCTTCATCTGACCATGGTCCATATTCATGTGGCCGTCGTGACCTTGATGGTCGTGGCTCATATTCATATGAGCCATGTCTGTTTTGCTGTTTTCTTCATGGTTGTCGTGATTCATGTGACGGTTCTTGTCAAAGTCGTCTGCCATAAAAGAACTTCCTTTCTAAAAACGAATTTATTTCTTTACCGGTCTAACTTAAAACAAATTCTAATATTATGCAAGTTTTTGAGCTTTCATTTAAAAAATCAATGAAAATGATTTTAGCTAAAAAAGCTGATAAAAAGGCAATAGTGCGCTTTTTAAGATGCTAATTCTTCCCTTTAACAACAAAGAATTAGGGCTGATTTTTCAATGATTGGTATAGTTTCTTTTTCTTTGTAATCGTCAAGAATTTGACTTCGGGTGAAAATCAGGCTGTTATTAGCGCGAGGTTTGGCAGAAAAGACTTTTAACCAGCTTCTTGCATTTTTTGGCCAAATTATGTACATTAGTATGCGGTTATTTACCGCTTATTCTGCGCATGGTTGAGCCATTTTCGGCCAAAAAGGAGACCCTGATTTGCCCAATGAAATTGTCAGAATTTAAATGTTTTCAAATAATCCGATTACCTATCTAAAGGGGAAATTATGGCTAATCAAAATGAACAGTCGCTAGCGGCTGAATTTAAAGAAGAGGAAAGCGCCTTCTGGTCACTGGGGATTGCAACAATCGTGTTGGCGGTGGTTATCGGCTTTGCCGCACTCTTGTTGTCACTCTTTTTGGAACATGTGGAAGTTTTGTTCTTGCACTTCCATGAATCGTTCCGCCACTATAGCCCAAACAGCGCCAGTCCACTGCGACGTTTTCTATCGGTTGTGATCGGCTCGACCATTGCCGGCTTTGTTTGGTGGGCGATTCGTTCCCGTGGACGCAAAATTGTTGGCATTAATGCTGCTTTGAAAGGTGACGAAATGCCACCGATTAAGACGGCCTTAAACGTTTTGGCTCAGATGTTCTTTGTTGGAACGGGTGGGTCCGTTGGTCGGGAGTTAGCGCCTCGACAAGCCGGGGTCATGCTAGCCCAGGTTTATCAAAAGAAGACTGCCAAATGGCGGTTCTTGAAGTTGAGCCAGGAGGATCAAAAATTACTCTTGGCCGCCGCTGCTGGGGCCGGATTTGCCGGCGTTTATATCTCGCCAATTACGGGGATGCTGTTTGCCGTTGAATTGCTGTTGAAGAAGGCATCCGTGAAAACGATTTCGGTGTCTTTGATTATGTCGACGATTGCTGCTTTGATGGGGGCAATTGTGAAGGGCTTTGATCCTTACTATGCCTTATCAAAGGCTGATCACTTCTCGCTGATTTTACTGGTTGTTTCGCTCATCATCGGCCCAATTGCCGGTATCTTTGGGGCATGGGCAAAGCAAGCCTTTGCCTGGGCGCAGAAATATCAGGCGAAGGGAAAGTGGCTTTGGCTAACGATGCCTTTGGTCGGGGTCGTCACTGGGTTAACTGCCTGGGCCTTCCCTTACGTGATGGGAAATGGTCGTGCTACTGCCCAGTATGCCTTTTTGCAAACGGACCATCACTTGCTATACTTCTTCATCGCCCTTGGTTTAGCTAAATTTGTGATGACCTTCTTGAGTCTTTACGCCGGTGGAACGGGTGGCACGTTGACACCATCGATTGCATTGGGAAGTGTCTTGGGCTTGGTTGCTTCCGTGCCTTTGGCACCACTGTTCCCAGGCATCTCACCTTGGCAGTTCGCTTTGATTGGTGCCGTTGCTTTGTTGGCAGCCTCCCAGCAAGCGCCACTGATGGCCATGTTTATGGTCTTTGAAATCAGTCATTTGGACTATTCAGCTTTGATTATCTTTGCCCTTGCGGTGGCCTTGTCATCGTCAACGGCTAAGATTTATTTGAACTGGTGTGACCGTCGTGCTGCAGCAAAATCTAAATTAAGTTAATTTCACTAGAAATGTCAGAATGTTTTTCAACATTCTGGCATTTTTTTATTACAGATAATACATAGGAAAAATGCGGGTTTCTGCCCATTGTTCGCCTTTAGTCTAGAAAACCCTTTTTATATGAGAAAATTATTATTAAAGAGCGAACACAAGTCGCGTCAGTTTTGTTATCATGTGTTTAAAGCGAACTGCACTTTTTGAAAGTGGCTCTATATCGATAAAACACGAACAATACAGGAGGCGTACCGCATGACAGCGCGCGTAGCAGTGGTGATGGGTTCTAAAAGTGATTGGCCAACAATGAAGCTGGCCTTTGATTTGTTGCAAGACTTAGGAATTGCAGCAGAGAAGCACGTAATTTCAGCTCACCGAATGCCAGTTCAACTACAGGAGTTTGGTTCACAAGCCAGAGAGAATGGCTTGGAGATTATTATTGCCGGAGCAGGTGGGGCAGCTCATTTGCCTGGCATGTTAGCCGCCAGCACAACAATCCCCGTTATCGGGGTGCCAGTTAAGTCCAGCAACTTAAACGGTCTTGATTCACTTTTGAGTATTGTTCAAATGCCCGGAGGGGTGCCAGTCGGCACGATGGCTATCGGTAATTCCGGCGCTAAGAATGCGGCCCTCTATGCCGCTTCGATTTTGTCATTACAAGATGAAAAGATTGCCGCTAATTTGGCTGATTTCCGCGCTAAGCAAACTGCTAGCTCAATTGAAAGCGAGGGGGAGTTGCAATGACAGAGGCTAATCGTTACCTTGAACCAGGGAAGACCATCGGGATTATCGGTGGTGGTCAGCTAGGGCAAATGATGGCCCTTTCGGCTAAGGAAATGGGTTATAAGGTGATTGTCTTAGATCCAACGCCAGCTTGCCCAACTGCTCAGGTTTGTGATGATCAAATCGTGGCCGAATATGACGACCAAAAGGCCCTCCAGGAGCTGGCGGACCGGTCAGATGTTTTGACTTATGAATTTGAAAACGTCAGCCAAGAGGCTCTAAAGGACTTGAAGGATGCCTATGTACCACAGGGTGTCCGTCTCTTAGAAATTACCAGTAACCGCTTGGCGGAAAAAGCCTTTATCCGCGATGAAGCGCAGGTGCCGGTTGCTAAGTTTGCCCGGGTTGAAAGCCCAGCGGACTTAGATCAGGCGGTCACTGAGGTTGGCTTGCCAGGCATTTTGAAAACGGTCAGTGGTGGTTACGATGGCCATGGCCAATTTGATTTAAACACTGCCGCTGATGTTGAAAAGCTCAAGGCCAACTGGCCGGGTGGCGTGCTGATTTTAGAGCAAAAGATTGCCTTTACCAAGGAAGTCAGCGTGATGGTAACCCGGACGAAGCAGGGACAACTGGTAACGTGGCCAATTTCTGAAAACGTTCACCAAAATCATATTTTGAAGACCTGCATGATTCCAGCAGCGATTACCAAAGACCTGGATAGCCAAGTCCACGAAATTGCCAAGACAATTGCCGACAAGCTTGATTTACGCGGTGTCTTGGGTATCGAACTTTTTGTCGACCAGGACAGCAACCAGGTCTGGGTCAACGAATTAGCACCACGGCCACATAATTCTGGTCATTACACGATTGAAGCCTGCAATATTTCTCAGTTTGAGGGACATATTCGCAGTATCGTCGGCCTACCAATTCCAGAAATTAAGCTCCATGACCGCGCGATGATGGTCAATTTGTTGGGGGATGAATTGTTAAAGGCGCGTCAGGCCTTCCCTGACCATGCCGACTGGCATTTCCATGATTATGGAAAGGCAGCCGTCAAGCCCGGTCGGAAGATGGGCCACCTTACGGTGGTTGGTCAACCGGCGATCGAAGATTTAAGCACATATTTCCAAACCATTTAATCAGGAGAGTAAGGAAAAATGACAGAAAATACAGTTGAATTTGGCGGACAGCAACTTACCCGTGGTGACTTGCTTTATGAAGGAAAGGCCAAGCAGGTTTTTGCAACCAACGACCCTTCCATTATCTGGATGCACTACATGGACCAGGTAACTGCTTTGAATGGGAAGGTGAAGGAAGAATACAGTGGTAAGGGTGAGTTGAATTCAAGCATCTCAAACCTCCTCTTTACTTACTTATCTAATCAAGGCTTGCAACATCACTGGTTGGGATCAATTTCTGCCACCGATGAGTTGGTGAAGAAGGTTGACATCATTCCTTTGGAAGTTGTTACTCGTAACTATACGGCGGGTCACTTTGTTTCTCGCTTTGGGGTAGAGCCAATGCAACAGTTGTCACCCCGTGTGCAAGAACTGTATTACAAGTCCGATGAGCTCGATGATCCCTTTATGAACGATTCACAGGCGGTGTCTTTGCACTTTGCCAGCGAAGCTGATTTAAAGACGGTCTACGGCTTGGCTGACCAAGTCAACGAGCTCTTGGTTGCTTTGTTTAACAAGATTGACATTACTTTGATTGATTACAAATTAGAATTTGGTCGGTTAGCTGATGGACAAATCATCTTAGCCGATGAACTTTCACCAGACAACATGCGTTTGGTTGATCAAAAGACGGGCAAGTCCCTCGATAAAGACGTTTTCCGCCAGAAGCAAGGTGACTTGCGTGTTGGCTACCAGGATGTATTGCAACGCCTGCAAGACGCGTTGAAGTAAAAGGAGTACAGAAAAAATGTATTTGGCAAAAATTTACGTAACCTACAAGCCCTCAATTTTGGACCCGCAGGGGGTCGTTATTAAGTCAGCCTTGAAGCGCTTGGAATACCAAGGCATCGAGGACGTTAGCCAAGGAAAGTACTTCCAAGTGAAGTTAACTGGTGCCGATAAGGCTGCCGTTGCCAAGGAAGTTGAATCCTTGGTTGAAGAATTATTAATTAACCACAATACCGAAACGTATACTTACGATTTGGAAGAAATTTAAAAAGGAGACCACCCATGAAAGCTGCTGTCATTACTTTTCCAGGTTCTAACTGTGATATGGATATGTATCACGCTTTGGAATCGTTCGATGTTGATGTCGATTTATTAGACGACCAGGTCAGTGACCTTTCAGCATACGATGCCATCTTTATTCCAGGCGGCTTTTCTTACGGTGATTACCTCCGCTCAGGTGCCGTTGCTAAGTTTTCACCAGCGATGGACGCCGTTAAGGTTGCTGCTGACAACGGTCAGTTGGTTGTTGGTATCTGCAATGGCTTCCAGATTTTGACGGAAGCCGGTTTGTTGCCCGGCCAACTTCTGGTCAACGAACAACCTGGTTTTATCTGCGATGAAGTCAACTTAGTTGTTGAAAATGCTGATAGTAACTTTACCAACACTATGAGCAAGGGTGATGTCTTGAAGGTCCCAATCGCTCACGGTGAAGGGAATTATGTTACTGATGAAGCCACTCTCAAGGAATTGGAAGACAACCATCAAGTTATTTTCCGCTACCAAGAAAATGTTAACGGATCGATGAATAAAATTGCCGGTATCACCAACAAGGCCGGTAACGTTTATGGGATGATGCCTCACCCCGAACGAGCAGTTGACGCCTTAACTGGTAACGACAGCGGTCGTGCTTTCTTCGAAAGCCTGTTACACGCAGTCGATCAAAAAGCCCGCGCCTAATCAACACATCCGTTTTAAAGGAGAATTTGGATGAGTACCCAACAAACTAACCCAATGGCAAATGAGCCAAGCCCAGATATGATCGCTGAAAAGCGGATTTATGCCGATTGGGGTCTAACAGACCATGAATACGATTTGATTGTTGACCACCTTGGTCGCCGCCCAAATTATACCGAAGCCGGAATTTTTTCCGGAATGTGGTCAGAACACTGTTCTTACAAGAAATCAAAGCCTGCTTTGCGCAAGTTTTGGTCGAAAAACGAACGTGTCTTACAAGGACCTGGTGAAGGTGCCGGTATCTTAGATATTGGTGATGGCCAGGCCGTGGTCTTTAAGGCCGAGAGTCACAACCACCCTTCTTTTGTTGAACCTTATGAAGGGGCTGCGACTGGTGTTGGTGGTATTTTGCGCGATATCTTCTCGATGGGTGCCCAACCAATCGCCGTTTTGGATTCTTTGCGCTTTGGTCAATTGGACAATGCCAAGACACGTCAAATCGTTGATGGTGTCATCGCCGGCATTGCCGGTTATGGCAATGCCATTGGGATTCCAAACTTGGGTGGGGAAATTGCCTTTGATGAATCTTACGCAGGAAACCCACTGGTAAACGTGATGTCCGTTGGTTTGGTTAACCAAAATGAAATGCAAGTTGGTCAGGCTAAGGGATCAGGAAACACGATTATCTATGTCGGTGCTAAGACTGGTCGAGACGGCATCAACGGTGCCAGCTTTGCCTCAGCAGAATTTTCATCAACAGAAGAATCCGACCGTTCAGCTGTTCAGGTTGGGGATCCCTTCTTGGAAAAGTTGGTCATGGATGCCACGATTGATGCCATTAAGAAGTATGGTAAGAGCATCATTGGTATCCAAGACATGGGTGCTGCTGGCTTATTGTCATCAAGTTCTGAAATGGCCTCAAAGGCTGGCACTGGAATCGAATTGAACCTTGATTTGGTCCCACAACGTGAAGCCGCGTTGACGCCATACGAATTGATGTTGTCCGAATCACAAGAACGGATGTTGCTTGTTGTCCAAAAGGGCGAGGAACAACCAGTAATCGACCTCTTTGAAAAGGCCGGTTTGGATGCCGTTGCAGTTGGTACGGTGACAGACGACGGTCGTTACCGTTTGAACTTCCACGGTGAAACAGTGGCTGACGTGGACATTGACTTTTTGACGAATGCACCTGAACCTAAGTTGGCCCAGGAAGAACCTGCTCGTTTGAAGGAAGCCAGTGCTAGTCAATACCAGCCAAACGTCGCAGATGCCAACCAGGTCTTGCTTGACCTTTTGGCACAGCCAACAATTGCTTCAAAGGCAAGCCTGTTCCGGCACTTTGATTCCCAAGTCCGCGCCGACACGGTTGTCAAGCCAGGTGGGGATGCCGGTGTGACACGAATTCGCGGCACGAAGAAGGCCTTGGCCATGACGACCGATGTGAACAGTCGCTACGCTTACTTGAACCCATTTGTTGGTGGTCAAATGGCCGTGACCGAAGCTGCCTCAAACTTGGTCGCAACCGGTGCCTTGCCAATCGGGATGACGGATTGCTTGAACTTTGGTTCACCCGATAATCCAGAAGTTTATTACGAATTACATCAATCAGTTGAAGGAATCACGGATATGGCCAAGCGCTTGAATACCCCCGTGATTTCTGGAAACGTTAGTCTTTATAACGAAACGGACAACAAGGCAATCTTGCCAACCGCCATGGTTGGAATGGTTGGTTTGATTGCTGACAACCAACACATTACCCGTGCCGAATTCCAAAACGATGGCGACCAGGTTTACCTAGTTGGTACTATCGGGGATACCTTTAACGGTAGCGAAATTCAAAAGATGCAGACTGGTGAAATCGCCGGTCAATTGGCTGATTTTGACGTTGACGCTGCTCAGGCAAATCAAGACTTTGTTTTGCAGGCAATCGAAGCCGGTCTAGTTACCAGTGCACACGACTTGAGCGAAGGTGGTTTGGGCGTTGCTTTGGCTGAAGCAACCTTCCCAAATGACTTTGGTTTGCAAGCTGATTTTGCAGGAACGACTGCACAATTGTTCGCAGAAGTGCCAGGACGCTTTGTTTTGTCCGTACCAAGCGAACAAGCAGCTGCATTTGAACAAAAGATGACCGAAACAAAGGCAGTAGTTGCCAAGTTGGGTCAAGTAACAAAGGACGCAGTCATTGCTATCCAAACAAAGGATGGCCAAGTAACGGTTGACCAAAAGGCCGCCAAGGCAAGTTATCAAAATGCGATTCCGCAATTGATGGCTGAATAAGGAGCACACCAATGAATCAATATGTGAATGAAGTGACCGAACAAGCGGCTTACTCATCATTAAATGAAGAATGTGGCATCTTTGGTGTCTGGGGTCGTGATGATGCGGCCAATTTGACTTACTATGGTCTGCATGCGTTGCAGCACCGTGGTCAAGAAGGAGCCGGGATTGTTGCGAACAATCAGGGTCACCTGTGGCAGGAACGTGGAATCGGTCTTGTTGCCGAAGTTTTTGGTGACCCACGTCGTTTGGAAGCCCTAAAGGGGCAGGCAGCGATTGGCCACTTGCGTTATGCAACGGCTGGAGCGCATGGGATTGAAAACATCCAACCCTTGATGGCTAATTTCCATGATATGCAATTGGCCTTGGCCCACAACGGGAACTTGACCAATGCGCAAACTTTGCGCAACCAGTTGGAAGAAGATGGGGCGATTTTCCAGTCCTCATCTGACTCTGAAATTATTTTGCACTTGATTCGTCGGTCACAGGCCGAAACCTTTGATGAAAAAATCAAGGATGCCTTGAATCAATTGCGTGGTGGCTTCGCTTTCTTGTTGCTGACACCACACGCCCTGTATGCCATGTTGGACCCACACGGCTTCCGACCTTTTGTTATCGGTCAAATGCCTGATAACGGTTCTTACGTGGTTACTTCCGAAACGGCTGCTCTCCATGTTGTTGGGGCTAAGTACGTGCGCGATGTGCAACCAGGTGAATTGATTCGAATCGACAAGGATGGCATGAACATCACCCACTACACAGACAAGACGACATTGAACGTCGATGTGATGGAATATGTTTACTTCGCTCGTCCCGATTCTGATATTCACGGAATCAATGTCCACCAAGCGCGGAAGCGAATGGGGGTTGCATTGGCTAAGGAACAACCAGTTCCTGGTGCCGATATCGTTGTTGGGGTACCAAATTCAAGTTTGTCTGCCGCTAGCGGTTATGCCGAAGGCGCCGGACTACCAAACGAAATGGGCTTGGTCAAAAATCAGTACATTGCTCGGACATTTATCGAGGCCACCCAAGATAAGCGTGAACGCGCCGTACGGATGAAGTTATCAGCAGTTGAAGCCGTCGTTCGGGACAAGAATGTTGTCCTCGTCGATGATTCCTTGGTTCGCGGCACAACTTGTCGTTATATTGTCCGCATGCTCAAAGAAGCTGGGGCAAAATCAGTCCACGTTCGAATTGCGAGCCCAATCTTTAAGTACCCAGCCTTTTACGGGATTGACGTTCAAACCCGGGCCGAATTGATGGGAAACAACCATACTTTGGCCGAAATGACCGAATTAATTGAAGCGGATTCACTGGAATTTTTGAGTAACGAGGCTTTGGTGGCATCAATTGGTTTGCAGATGCCAGATGGTGAAACCGGCTTAACGACTGCCTACTTTAGCGGTCACTACCCAAGTCCGATTTATGACTACAGCCCAGAAATGGCTGAAGCCAAGGCAAGTGGTGAGGTAACCTTTGATGAAGAGCCAACCAGCTTGTATGTTCCGCAAAATCCAGCAGAAGATCAGCGAGTAGAAGGAGCAAATTAAATGGCAAAAGAGCACAACGCTTACGAGGCAGCTGGGGTTGATATTGAAGCGGGGAACAAGGCCGTTGAATTAATGGCTGACGCCGTTTCGGCTACCTACACACCAAACGTTGTCTCCGGACTAGGTGGTTTTGGTTCTGTTTACGCCCTTGATGCGGGCATGAAGGAACCGGTCCTGATTTCCGGAACTGATGGCGTTGGGACCAAGCTTCTCTTAGCAATTGCCGCTAACCGGCATAACACGATTGGTCAGGACTTGGTGGGGATGGTCGTCAATGACATCCTAGCTCAGGGTGCCAAGCCAGCCTTTATGCTGGACTATCTGGCCGTCGACAAGATGCGACCAGCAGTTGCCGCCGAAATCGTGACGGGCATTGCCAAGGCAGCCAAGGAAGCACAGATTGCCCTTGTTGGGGGTGAAAGCGCCGAGTTGCCTGGCTTGTACCAACCACACCACTACGACCTCGCTGCCTTTGCGGTTGGTGTGGCCGAAAAAAGTCGGTTGCTACAAAACGAGAACGTCCAGGTTGGTGATGTTTTGATTGGTTTGCCATCTTCTGGTGTTCATTCCAACGGTTATTCTTTGGTTCGCCAGGTCTTGGGTATCCATGATGATGCCAATGCCTTCAACAACTTGTCAGATTACTTGCAAGAAGAAATTTTGGCACCAACAAAGCTGTATACCAACGCTTTGTGGCCATTGGTTGAACAGGGATTGGTGCACTCAGCCGCCCACATTACGGGTGGTGGCCTTGTTGAAAACTTGCCACGAGCCTTGCCAAAGAACGTCCAAGCAAAAATCAGTTGGGGCACATGGCCAATTTTGCCAATCTTTAAGAAGTTGCAAGAGGCTGGTAACCTATCCCTCGATGATATGTTGTTGACCTTTAACAACGGTTTGGGCATGGTCTTGACGGTCCCTGCTGACAAGGCGGACGCTATTTTAGACCAGTTAGCAGAACGCGATGAACCAGCCTATCGGATTGGTGAAATTGTGCCAGCTGAAGCAGATCGTGAAGCGGTCTTCTTTGAGGGGGATGCGCCATGGCCAGCCAAGTAAAGCAACGAAAGGCCCGGTTGGCCGTCTTTGCTTCTGGGACAGGAACGAACTTTTCTGCCCTGCAAGAGGCAATTGTTGACAAAGACTTACCGGCAGAAATCGTTTTGGTTGTTGTTGATCACCAAGACGCGCCAGTTATCGAGCGCGCGACAAAGTGGAATATTCCGGTTTTCAAAGTGCGGTACCCAAGCTATGAAAGTAAGGCGGCAGCCGAACAAGCCATTGTAGAAGAATTACAGGCACACCAAGTTGATGGGATTTTGCTTGCCGGCTATATGCGCATCTTGACGGAAACACTGCTTTCCGCCTTTCCACAAAAGATTGTTAACCTGCACCCGGCCTTGTTGCCCAAGTTCCCTGGTCGCCATAGTATCCTAGATGCTTATGAGGCCGGTGTCCGGCAAACGGGTGTGACTGTTCACTTCATCGACAACGGTATTGATACTGGACCAGCAATTGCCCAGCAGGCAGTGCCACGATTGCCAGAAGATTCACTGGAAGATTTGACTGAACGAATTCACGCAGTTGAACATGAACTTTATCCAGCAGTATTAGCTGATTTACTAGAAAAAGGGGTATTTTTACAATGAAACGGGCCTTGTTAAGCGTTTCCGATAAGACAGGTTTGGTAGACTTTGCCAAGCAATTAGTAGCATTAGACTTTGAATTGGTGTCAACGGGTGGTACACACAAGGCTTTGGCCGATGCCGGTTTGGATGTCATTGGCATTGAAGACGTCACGAACTTCCCAGAAATGTTGGATGGTCGTGTGAAGACTTTGCACCCCCGCGTGCACGGTGCTTTGTTGGCCCGTCGCGACTTGCCTGAACACATGGCAACTTTGAAGGAACATGACATTACACCAATCGACATGGTGGTTGTGAACTTGTACCCATTCAAGGAAACGATTTTGAAGCCTGACGTCACCGATGCGGATGCCATTGAAAACATTGATATTGGTGGCCCATCAATGTTGCGTTCAGCAGCCAAGAACTTTGCTGCTGTTTTGCCAGTCGTTGATCCAACGGATTACGAAGCAGTGATTGCCCACTTGAAGAGTGGCGAAGATGACCAAAAGTTCCGCCGTCAATTGGCAACGAAGGTCTTCCAACACACTGCCGCTTATGATGCCTTGATTGCCTCATATTTGACTGACAAGGAATTCCCAGAACAATTGACAATTTCTGGTGAAAAGTTTGATGACATGCGTTACGGTGAAAACCCAGACCAAAACGCTGCCGTTTATACAAGTGCATTGCCTGAAAAGTATTCAATCTTGAATGCTGATATCTTGCACGGTAAGCAATTGTCTTACAACAATATTCGCGATGCTGATGCAGCCTTGCGCATCATTGCTGAATACGATGAAACAACAGTCGTAACGGTTAAGCACATGAACCCAGCTGGTATTGGTCAGGGCGCAACGATTGAAGAAGCTTGGGACCAAGCCTTTGCTGCCGATGATATTTCAATCTTTGGTGGTATCGTGGCCTTGAATCGCGAAGTTGATTTGGCAACTGCTGAAAAGATGCACGCGATTTTCTTGGAAATCATTATTGCCCCAAGCTTTACCAAGGAAGCTTATGAAGTTTTGGCCAAGAAGAAGAACTTGCGTCTTTTGACTTTGCCATTCACAACGGATGTGCCAAATCACACTGAAGTAACTTCTGTCTTGGGTGGCTTTGTTGCCCAGGACCGTGACTTGTTGTCCGAAACGGAAGCTGATTTTAAGGTCGTATCAAAGGCACAACCAACTGCCGAACAGTTGAAGGCAATGGTCTTTGCACAAAAGGCTGTTAAGCACACGAAGTCCAACGCCATTGTGGTAGCCCGCGATGGTCAGACATTGGGTGTTGGAGCCGGTCAACCAAACCGAATTGACTCAGTAAAGATGTCAATCGAAAAGGCCAAGGCAAAGCCTGGCTTTGAAGATGCTGTTTTGGCATCTGATGCCTTCTTCCCAATGGATGATTCAGTGGCTTACGCCGCTGAAAACGGCATCAAGGCAGTGGTTGAACCTGGTGGATCCATCAAGGACCAAGATTCAATTGATAAGGCCGATGAATTGGGCTTGGTTTTGGTCTTCTCAGGTCGTCGTCACTTCAAGCATTAAGCAAGAGGAACAATCGTTATGGCAAAGGTATTAGTAATTGGTTCAGGTGCGCGTGAACATGCGCTTGCCCAAACATTTTTGAGAAGTCCCCAGGTTGATGAAGTCTTCGTGGCTCCTGGGAACGATGGCATGCAGGAAGAAAACTTGACTCGCTTACCCATTGGGGCAAACGACTTAGATGCCTTAGTTCAGGCTGCTCAAGATCAACAGGTCGATTTGACCTTTGTCGGCAACGAAGATCCTTTGATTTTAGGGATTGTCGACCGCTTTGAAGCCGCAGGCTTGAAGATTTTTGGTCCAAATGCCGTTGCCGCACAGTTGGAAGGGTCAAAGACCTTTGCCAAGGAAATTTTAACTGCTAACCAAATTCCAACGGCCAAGGCTGTGACGGTGACAAGCCAAGACGAAGCAAGGTCAGCGATTGCTAGCTTTGATTGGCCAATGGTCTTTAAGCTGGATGGTTTGGCGCTCGGTAAGGGTGTCACGATTATCGAAGACCAGTCGAGTGCCGATGAATACCTGCAGAGCCTGTACAAGAAGGACCCAACCGCTAAATTAGTGATTGAGGAATTCTTGAACGGGGTTGAATTTTCCATCTTCTCTTTGGTGGGTCAAGATGGCCAGGTTGTCCATGCGCCAATGGCACAAGACCATAAGCGCCGTTACGATCATGACCGCGGACCGAATACCGGTGGAATGGGGGCGTATAGCCCACTTTCTTGGTTGCGCCCAGCGGATGCCAAGCAGGCAGTTGATGAATTAGTAACACCAATGTTAGCTGCTATGGCTGACCGGGGGACACCCTTTACCGGTGTCTTATATACCGGGGTGATGTTAACTGCAGCAGGACCAAAGGTGATTGAGTTCAACGTGCGCTTTGGTGATCCAGAGGCCCAGGTGGTTTTGCCTCAGCTCCAATCTGATTTTTATCAATTAATTTTGGACTTGTTGGCAGGAAAAGAGCCAGAAGTACAGTGGCAAGAAGACGATGTCTACTTAGGGGTTGTATTGGCAGCGCCGGGCTATCCACAGGCACCCGAGAAGGGGGGCGTGGTGCCAACGGCAGCTGATTTGTCACCATTGACGGTTAATTACGCTGGTGCTAAACTTGCTGAAAATGGCTTGGTCGCTAGCGGTGGTCGCGTGGCAACGGTTGTTGGCCATGCCAAGGACACGGTGAGTGCGCAGGCCTTAGTATATGATGTTTTGGATAAGACCCATGGTGACTTAGTTTATCGTCATGACATCGGTCATTGGGCGGTTGACTTAGCGAAAGAATGAGGATGTGCCAGTGAAAACAGATATCGAAATTGCACAAGAAGCAGTTGTTCAACCAATCAGCGAGATTGCTGAAAAAGCAGGCTTGCAGGCGCATGAAATTGAGCCTTACGGCTATGATAAGGCCAAGATTAACCTGGATAAAAGTGTTGATCGTAAATCAGACTTAGGTAAGCTGATTTTGGTGACGTCGATTAATCCGACACCGGCTGGTGAAGGAAAGTCAACTGTAACGGTTGGCCTGGCGGATGCCTTGAGTTTGGCTGGACAAAAGACTATGATCGCCTTGCGGGAACCTTCCCTTGGCCCAGTGATGGGCCTCAAGGGTGGGGCGACCGGTGGTGGTTACTCGCAAGTGATTCCAATGGCTGATATTAACCTGCATTTCACTGGTGATTTCCACGCTTTGACGAGTGCTCACAACACACTGGCGGCAGCGCTGGATAACAGTATTTACCAAGGCAACCCATTAAAGATTGATCCTCGTCGCGTCTTGTGGAAGCGGGTTTTGGATATTAATGACCGTGCTTTGCGTCACACGACGATTGGTCTTGGTGGACCAACTTCAGGTGTGCCACGCGAGGATGGCTTTGATATTACGGTTGCTTCCGAGTTAATGGCCGTTTTGACCCTCTCAACTGATTTACAAGATTTGAAGCAGCGGATTAAAAAGATTGTCGTGGCTTACAACTATGATAAGGAGCCGGTGACGGTTGCTGACTTGGGTGTTGCTGGCGCCTTGACCGTTCTCTTGAAGGACGCGATTAAGCCCAACTTGGTTCAGACGTTGGCCCACACACCAGCTATTATTCACGGCGGTCCATTTGCCAATATCGCGCAGGGAACAAACTCCGTTTTGGCAACGAAGACGGCGTTGAAATTAGCGGACTACGTTGTCACGGAAGCTGGTTTCGGTGCGGACCTTGGTGGCGAGAAGTTTATGGACATCAAGGTGCCAAAGCTGGGCAAGGCACCCGATGCGGTTGTGGTTGTTGCGACCGTTCGTGCTTTGAAACACCACGGTGGTGCCGCGCTAGCTGATTTGAACCAAGAAGACCTGACAGCCTTAAAGGCTGGGGTGGAAAACCTTGGCCAAAACATCAAGGCCATGCAACGCTATGGTCGCCCAGTTTTGGTAGCGGTGAACCGGTTCACGGCTGATACCGACGCTGAAATTAAGATGATTGAAGACTTTGTGGCGACACTGGATGCCCAGGTCTTCTTGGCTGATGTTTGGGCCCAGGGTGGTGCTGGTGCCAAGGACCTTGCCCAGGCGGTGATTGAAACTATCGACCAGGCGAATGCTGATTTTACCCCACTGTACCAAGAAGATGCGCCTGCATTGGAGAAGTTGCAGACCATTGTTGAAAACATTTATGGCGGCGCAGCTGTCGAACTATCTGCTAAAGCGGAAAAGCAATTGAAGGACTTTGCGCAATACGGTTGGGACAAGTTGCCAATCGTGATGGCGAAGACGCAATACTCGCTTTCTGATGATCCGAAGAAATTAGGTGCACCGAAGGACTTTACGGTTCATATCCGTGAGTTCGTGCCCAAGTTAGGTGCAGGGTTCTTAGTTGCTCTGACCGGGTCAATTTTGACCATGCCCGGCTTGCCAAAGCATCCAGCCGCCTTGGACATCGATATTGATGAAAACGGGCAGATTACTGGTTTGTTCTAATAATATGAATAATTAAAGGTTCTTGTTTTTGGTTGTCATTGTCGTGCCTTGAAGAGGGCGACGGCTGAAAAAGCAGGGATGTTATCAATAAAAAAGATTTCTGAATTTATTCAGAAATCTTTTTTTATGTCTGGCGCTAGTGTTTATGCGGGAGATTGAATGAGAGGTTCGCAGCGTTTCCCATCAGATTAATAAAAAAATAAAATTAGTGTTGACTCATCAAATTCTCATGTTATAATAAAATCATCATTAAACAAGACGAAGAAAGAAAGGCGGTTTCACTTATGAAGAATACTATGAATCAAAGTCAAATCGCTCAATCTCAATTCGCGTTGTTGCTCAGCTTGCTAATGTACTCCTAGTAAGTTGATTTTTGAGTTTGTCAGCTACTGGGAGGAAACTTCCAGTAGCTGCTTGGGCAAAAGGCTCCGGCAGTGAAAACACTGCCGGAGCCTTTTTTATTTAGTAAAGGAGAGAAGCGATGGACATTAGTCGTCAAGCAAAAATTGAGGAAGACGTAGCTGATTTTGAGAAAGCCGAAGCAACAGTGGTTAATCAAAATGAAGGTAAGCAGGACAAAGAGTCCGTGAAGGAGATGGTTTATAACGTTAGTGCAGCAGTTTCCAACGCCATTTTGGTGACTTTGGGGATGGGCTTGTTGTTGCAAACAATTGCCGGCTTCATTCACTGGGCACCAATGATTCAGTTGGGATCCATCACAAAAATCATTTTGCCAGCCGCCTTTGGTGCTGCGATTGCTTCACAATTGAAGACGAATACGATGGTGATGTTTTCAGCCATGGCTGCCTCAACAGTTGGCGCAAACGCCGTTTTCTTCACCACTTCAAGCATGAAGTTGGCGACGGTCACAGGTTTCTCGAGTGCACAAGCAGTTGGCTCAACGGTGATCACGACTGGTCAACCAATCTCAGCCGTTTTGGCCGGTTTGATTGCTGTTCTCTTTGGCAAGTGGTTGTCTGGTAAAACGCCATTGGATATGGTAATTGTGCCAGCCTTGACGACGATTGTTGGAACGGTATCCGGTTACTACTTAGCCATTGTGACCACACCAATCCTGGTTAAGATGGGTGAAATGATTACAGCAAGTATTGCAGTTAACCCCGTTATTGGAACAGCCTGCGTGGCCATGGTCTTCGGGGCTTTGACGATGACGCCTGCTTCTGCCGCTGCTTTAGCGGTAGCGATTGGTGCGACCGGTGTTAGTTCACCTGAAGCTGCTGGTGCCATTTTGATTGGTACGACCGCTGTCTTCGTTTCTTATCCAGCAATGTCTTTCCATGAAAATAAGATTGGAGCAACGATTGCTCAAGGAATCGTTACGCCGAAGATTCAGTTCCCAAATATTATTAAGAACCCAATGTTGCTGATTCCCCCAATGGTAGGCGCAGCGATTGCGGCACCAATTGCAACAATCGGTTTCCATATTAGCGTACCATTTGCAATGGCAGGAATTGGCTTTAACTCCTTCATCGTTCCTTTGGCACTTTTCGGTAAGGGGATGACAGTCTTTGCTGCATACATGGCCTTCGGGGTGGCGGTACCAGTTGTGGTTTCCTTCATCTTGTATCGCATCATGCGTAAGATTGGTTGGATCAAGTCAGGTCAGACCCATCTGGAGATGGTTTAATGAAATGATAAAAATTAGTGTTGACTAATCAAATTCTAATGTTATAATTAATTTATCATATAAAGAAGAGCAGAAAGAAAAGAGGGTGATGATCATGTACAAGTTAATGCAAACAAATCAGGCCCAATCACAAGTCATTATTATTGTCAGCTTACTAAACAATTAAACTAGTAGGTTGGTTTTAAGTGCACCAGTTACTAGTTCTTAGTAACTGAGTGTTGAAGGTCCTAACGCTTAGCGTTAGGACCTTTTTTATTTGTGATTGGTCAAGAGAAGAAAAGGGGAGTGATGCATATGGATGCAAGAGTAACGGGAGACAAAGTTCAAGAAGACGTTTTGGACTTTGAGAAATCAGAAACAGCTGTTGAAACAGATCCAAAGGATCAAGAAACATTAAAAGAGAAGGTTTATAACGTCAGTGCGGCGATTTCAAATGCCATCCTGGTCACGCTGGGAATGGGATTCTTGATGCAGTCGATTGGTGGGTTGACTCATTGGCCAGTGTTAGTGCAATTGGGGTTGACTGCTAAGGTCATGTTGCCGGCAGCCTTTGGTGTGGCAATCGCCTCACAGTTAAAGACCAATACCATGGTCATGTTTTCGGCGATGGCCGCTTCAACAGTTGGGGCTAACGCAGCCTTTTTCACGACTTCAACGATGAAGTTGTCAACGGTCACTGGCTTTGCGAGTGTTCAAGCACCAGGTTCAATCGTTTTGACGACAGGACAACCAATTTCAGCTGTTATGGCCGGTGTGGTGGCCGTTCTCTTTGGAAAATGGCTGACCGGTAAGACACCGTTGGATATGATTATCGTGCCGGCATTAACAACATTAGTTGGAACTGTTTCAGGTTACTACCTGGCTCGTGTGACAACACCACTTTTGGTTGGCATGGGAAAGGGCATCGCTGCTACTGTTAGCTGGAGCCCAGTTGTTGGAACGGCCTTGGTTGCCATGTTGTTCGCGGTCTTCTTGATGACACCGGCTTCATCTGCTGCCTTAGCGGTGGCCATCGGTGCAACCGGTGTTAGTTCACCAATGGGTGCTGGTGCTATGCTAGTTGGAACGGCTGCTATGTTTGCGGCTTATCCTGCAATGTCTTTCCACGAAAACAAGCCAGGAACCTTTATCGCACAAGCCTTTGTGACGCCTAAAATCCAATTCCCAAACTTGGTCCGCAATCCATGGCTCTTTGTGCCACCAGTTGTTTCAGCAGCTGTCTGTGCACCAATCGCCGCGGTTGCCTTCCATTTGACAGTACCATTCTCTTTGGCAGGAATGGGCTTGACTTCATTGATCGTGCCACTTGATTTGGCAACGAAGAATCCCGAAATGTTGGGAACCTTCTTGGTCTTCGGAGTTGCTTTGCCTGCTTTGATGTCCTTCTTGATGTACCGCGTCTTCTTGAAGATGGGCTTTGTTAAGAGTGGTCAAACGCACTTGGATGTTATCTAATTTCATTATCAAAAAATCCCTTTGGGGATTTTTTTATTGTCTATATGTTGACATGGTGTCATAAATGAGTAAACTGGGGAGTGAAGAAATGACACAGTGTCATTACAAGGAGATACAAAAATGCCAAAAGCAACATTTTTAAACTTAAATGCAGCTAAAAAGGAAAAAATCAGTCAGGTTCTTTTAGAAGAATTTTCGACCTATTCGCTCTTGGATGCTAATGTGAACCATATTGTGAAAGCGGCCGGAATTGCTCGCGGGTCCTTTTATACTTACTTTACTGACTTGGACGATGCCTACCGATACACCCTGAGCCAGGTGATGGCAACGATTCACGAGGGCTTTGTTGGGGATAACCCGTTTCAAGCGACTAGGTCCTTTATTGACCAAGTCGAGCAAAATCCGTATTACGCCTTTTTGAGCAACTATTACGTTGTTGATGAAGCCATTTTGGCTGCTCATCATCAGGAAACCAGCAGCACAAACTGGGATAAGGCGACTGCTGATTTGCCACAGTGGCTGGCCGACGTTGCCGTCCATCACTTGATTCGGGAATACTTTTTAGCGCCGACCGATAAGGAACAGATTCTATCATTATTGGATGCCCTGGCCGGTTGGCACAAGCAGGAGGCTTAAGATGTTCTTAGCATGGCATGAAATTAAAAAAGAAAAGTTGCGTTATGGGTTGGTGGTAGCGGTTATCGCGATGATTGCCTACTTAATCTTTATTTTGAGTGCTTTGGCGCTCGGGTTGGCCAACGAAAATACGGCGGCGGTGAATAGTTGGCAGACGAAATCAGTGGTGCTGAGCAAAGATGCCAACGGCGACCTGAGTCAGTCCCTGCTAACCCAAGCCGATGCAAATCAGGTTGGGGAAAAGCAGGCTGATTTACTCGCCTTAACCCCAGGTATCTTAAAGCAGGGAAGCCAGCGTGAATCGGCAATGTTTGTTGGCCTTAGTAAAAATAGTCAGGTGGCCCAAACCATCTCACTGACAAAAGGCCGTTTGTGGCAATCGAAAAATGAAGTGGTCGTTTCTAGCAAATTGGCCGATCAGGGGATAAAGTTGGGGCAAAAAATAACCTTAGGCTTGCAAAGTCAGCCCCTAACGGTGGTCGGCTTTGCCAAAAATGCGGAATATAATATGGCGCCAATTGTTTATGGTGACCGGTCGCAGTGGGCAGCCATTAAGGGGACCACGAATCAATTTGTTGGATCCGGTTTCGTTAGCCGCCAAAAGCTGACCGTGAGTGGGGGCAATTTGCAGGTGGCAACGAAGGCAGCCTTGTTTGAGAAGATGCCGGGTTACAGTGCGCAAAATAAGACTTTTGTGCTGATGATTGCCTTTTTGATTCTGATTTCCGTTGTGATTGTGGCCATTTTCCTCTACATTTTGACGGTGCAGAAGATGGAAAACTTTGCCGTTTTGCGGGCGCAGGGAATTCCGGTTAGCTATTTAGTCCTGAATACTTTGTCGCAAACGGTTTTGATGATGGCCGTGGCGGTCGTTATCAGTATGGGCTTGGCTCTCGGTACGAGCGCCATTATGCCGGCAGCGGTGCCAATGTTCTTCAACTTCAATTTGATTGGTTTGACAGGCTTGGCCCTAGTCGTTATGGGCCTTTTGGGCGCCGTGATTCCGATGCGGCTGATTGCCAAAATTGACCCAGTAACAGTGATTGGAGGGTAAGCGCATGGAAAGTTTAGTATTAAAACAAGTGAATAAGACCTTCGGTCATGGGTTAAATCAGGTTCAGGCACTGCAGGACGTCGACTTTGTCGCCAACCGTGGTGAGCTCACATTAATTTTGGGACCATCAGGTTCTGGGAAAAGTACCCTGCTGACGATTTTGGGTGGCTTACAGCGTCCAACTAATGGGTCAGTTTTGATTAATGATCAAGATCTTAGTCGATTGACCGGTAAAGAAGCCGACCGTTTCCGTCTTGATCATATTGGATTTGTGCTCCAGTCCTATAATTTGGTACCTTACCTGACGGTGCAGGAGCAATTTAGTCTGGTGGATAAGGTTAAAAAGACACAGAATCTGACGCCAGCGGTCATGGATGATTATTTAAAGCGGCTTGGAATTACGCAGCTATTGGACAAGTATCCGGGTGAGCTGTCTGGTGGGCAAACCCAGCGGGTGGCGATTGCTCGGGCTTTGTACACGGATCCTGATTTTATCTTGGCTGATGAACCAACAGCCGCTTTGGATAGCGAGCGAGTGGCGGAAGTTGGGCAACTTTTTCAAGAAATTGCCCAGCGTGAAAATAAGGCCGTGGTCGTTGTGACACACGATTTACGGTTAAAAGAAGATGCTGATCGGATTTATGAATTAGTCGATGGTCATATAAAGACGTCAAATTAGAAAAATTCTCGTTAAAAATAGTGTGATTTAGACAATAAATTCTTTGTTCTAATTTGAGATGGAAACAAAAGGGAAAATAGAAAAAGTCGAACGGCTCTTAACGGCGTTCGACTTTTTTATTTCTATATAAGAGGAACAGTGCCATTTTTCGTTTTAATTTAGTAAAAAATAAGTCCGTTTTTTAAAGAAAACGGTTTTAATAATTTTTAAAGATTAGTTTACTTCAAAAAAATGTCATAAAAATAATTATTAGAAAGTAATTAGAATTATTTGATATAAAAGAAACGCTTGTGCTAATATAAGGGCACAAAAACAATATAAATACGCTGTACTGTTTGTTTTGTTTTCTGTGAATTTCAACACTTATCGTATATTGCAGGCGAAAGTTAAATTAGAAAGGAAGCGGAAAGTGACCAATCAAATTTCAATCCATTTTGAGGGCTGCCTTAGCTTAATTTAAGACGCTTTTAGAAGCTTTAAAATTTGTTTTAGCATGAATAGCCAACAATAAGAACGGTGCTGATACTTACTAATTTCTAAGTCCGGTGTTTTCCACCACATTAAGGGTAGGAAGAAAGGTCAGTGTTTATGTTATATAACAAGAGAACTCTTCGAAAAGTAGAAGATAAAAAATCATGCGAAAGGTGAAGAGCCAATGGGTTGTCGTCTCATTGGCTAGTTTTGGTTTGTTAGCAGGTGTCACGGCCGTCCAACGAGTTTCGGCTGATACCACGACACAACCTGCTGCTACAACAACCTCGCAAACCCCAAGCAGTTCGTCTAGTGGCAGTTCGGTGACTTCAACAAGCACATCTGTCAGTGCATCGACGAGTGCTTCAACAAGTGCATCGACGAGTGCTTCAACAAGTGCGTCTGTTAGCGCATCGACAAGTACATCTCTGAGTGCTTCAACAAGCGTGTCTGCAAGCGCATCAGCTACTGCAACGACCAGTAATTCTGGCTCAGTGGCAAGCAACTCTACCACAGCCACCAGTAATTCAGGCTCAGCGGCAAGTAATTCAGCTGCAACCACGGGCGACTCGGGTTCAACAACAAACAATTCTGGTTCAACGAACGTGGCAACTGCTAGTCTAGGAAGTACACCTGTAGTTAATCTTGGGGCAAGCGATGTGGTGGCATCGTCAACCTCAGAATCTGAGACACCTGCTGAACAAGCCGCAGCCCAACAGGGGATGGAAGACGCCTTTCAAGGGAAAGCTAATGCTTCTTCTTCTGAATTGGGTCAGGCGGTAAATTACTACAACGCCGCCTACAGTGGTGCTCAGGCTGCATTGGCAGCTTACAATGCTGCCACTCAAGGACAGGGAGCGAGAACACAAGATTATACCTACTATGGCAATACCGCCTCCAAGAAGAATGATGATGGAACCACGCACACCACAACAAATGATACCAGTGGAAAACCACAACAAGATGGTAGCACCGATGATGTCAACCAAGGTGGAGCGGATAACCCGAAAGAAGCCTCTGCTAGTGCTAGCACGTATGAAACTACTTTAAATAATAATCTGGCTTCTCAAACAAACGTTTCTGTTAAAACATCCTCTTCTATTAGTATTCCAACAAGCCAAACGACATCAATCGTCAATGCACGGACTAGTTACCAAAGTGATACTAATTTGGCTGCCAGTTTTGATGCTGGTGTGGCCTACGCCTTTGGTCAGTTAGGTCAGGAAGATGCCGAAAGTGGAAAATGGCAAGGAATTTATTCTGGATCTAATGGCGCAACCAAGGACCAGTACCTCGCTAGTGCAGCGAATGATACAAGTAATCCCTATGACCAGGCTTATCGTGGTGCTGTTGCTGCGATGAATGCATACTTTGATGGCAGCAATAACTACAAGGGCAATACTGCCGTTGCTGCCTCTTCGACTGGCAATACTTACTACGACCAAGGATACAACGATGTCGTCAACCAGGCTAAAAATGGGATTGCTTATGTTCAAAATGGGAATCAGTTCTCGGCTGTTTTGACAGGGAATGCTAGTATCGGTGGTTGCGGAAATGTTGCCAGTGGAATCAATACAATCCGCTTAGCAAATGATGTTGACTTCAAGAATGTCAGCAACGGTGAAAATGATCAATCAACGAATGCTAACGTCGGTACTTTCACGATTGATGGTCAAAACCACATGATGGATTACCACGGCATGGATTACACCATCAATAATGTGAAAGACCTTTGTGAAAGACCTTTATGTACAAAACTTCCAAACGCTGTACGGGGCTAACTATTATGGTCCATACCGCGCGGTTGGTGGAGCAGCTATTCACTACGGTAATTTGAATTATGTTGGTTCAGAGTTGTTAAGCTCTGGTGGTAATGATGCCTACTTCTTTGGTAATGTTAACGTTATTACGCCCAATAATAACTCGGCCATTTACAACTCGCCTTTCCAGTCAAATGTACCCCTTGAAGGTGGTGGAAATCAGGAAAACTTGGAAGTTAACAACTTCATCTTGCAAGCTGGTGCCCATTACTTTGGGACGACTTCACCTGTTGTCGGTGGTAACAGTATTATTGTTCAAGGTAACTTTACAGTTGATACTGGAGCCAAAATGACAATAGTGCCACGAGGTCAAGGCCCTGAAAATAGCCAAGATGGTTCTGCTTTCGGAATTATGTTGATGGGTAATAACGCTTCCTTGAACATCAAGAAGGATGCGACCGTTAACATTATTCCCGGTCATTACAATGGTAATTCAACCGTCCTTGCAGGTGGTGTTTTTGCTAATGGAAATACCACGATTAACATTGATGGTGGTTCTTTAAACTATGAAGGAGAAAATGGAGTCTCTGGTTCCTACAACGAACCAATTGACCTGTACCACTCAAACAACGTCATCAACGTCTTTAATGGCGGGTTGCTACAGGCCATTGTGGACAGTATTCCCTCTTCAAATAATTTAACTTCTTATTACGGTATTGTTGCCAACCCTAATAACGGTAGTTTTAACGTCGGTTCAAAGGGTAGTTTGAAGATTGGTATTACGAATTCCGATTCAAATGCCGGCGTTCCTTACTATGGCCCAATCAACATTAACTCTGTTGGTGGGACACACGTGATCATGATTAAGCCGACCGCGGCCAAGTCTTTCCAAACAACAGCTGGAACGAATGATACAGCGACCGGTGGTGCTATTACTGCCTATACAGTGGCCATTACACAAAGTGATGGAACTAAGCAGTATTTGTATTACTTTAACTTGCCATCAGGGTCTACGACCTATACCGGAACTGATTTGAATGGAAAATCAGTCACTGGACAAATATCTGGTAATACCTTGGATATTGCGGATGTGCCTGCTGTTCAGGTTGTTGGTCCGTTGACTAAGACATCAAATTCTGATGGCTCGACTACCGTTACAGGATTTGTTAAATTAACCAATTATGCAGAATTAAACAATAGTCCTCTTTATGTTGGCGTGGCCACTGGAACAAGTGGATCGAAATATGATGATTTGACTAATAAAGTTACTGGGGAAAATTTGACGGATGCTTATTCATCCGCTGACCCTTATACCTACACGACCTCGGTCTCAACGCAAGGCTATACTGGTGGCCTTTTGAAGGTTAGTTATAATATTCCAGCTGGGACATCGACCGATTATGTCGGTATGCGTTTCCATTATGGGATTAACTCTGTCAGCACGATTCTGACTCCTTCTGCTTACAGTACTACTGAGGAAGGATTTAAGGCAGATCCAAGCAATCCTGGCAAAGTGACACAGGATACAACTAATGGCGACATGGTGGTTGCTACTGGCTCAACAACTATGGGTCAGAGTGGTATCCAAGACGGTATTACGGATGCCGAAAACAATAACAGCGCCCAAAAGAGTAGTGAGCCATTTAATACGCAGACAAACGATGATTATGTGGCCGGCTATACTAGTGCTCAAGCTGGTTATAAGGCTTATTCAAATCAGACTGCTAATCAAGATTACACCCAGACGGATGCCTACAAAAATTCAAGTAACCCAACCGCCTTTACCCAAGGTTATAATGCTGCCGCGTATGACACAGGTTTGCACGATGCAAAGTTGAGCCAAAATAATTCAACGAACTCAGATTATACACGGGCTCAAACCGAATATAATACGGCTTACACCAACGCATTAAGCAACCCAACTGCTTCGTTATCTACTAGCGCAACCAAAGCACAGACTCAAGGATACGAAGATGCCCAAGGGGTGGCAGCCTTTATTAAAGATGAACAGGCTGGTAATATTTCTAGTACCACTTCTAGTCCGAACTACAAAGCCTTGAGTGCAGACCAGCAAGTTTCTTACAATGCTGCATTAACCGGCTATAACCAGGCTATGACGGTTAGTCCGACATCCGATGATCCGGATGGCAATGCTACCAAGGCTGAAGTTGCTGGTTTTGAATATGGCCAGTCATTAATTAATGGTGGTTTGTCACAGTCATTACCAAATGCTACTGCCAGCCACATGAATAACTTGACTGCAGCTCAGATTGGGTACAATACTGCTAAGCAGGCGGTTGCAGCGGCTACGGCTAACGGTTCGTCTAGCACTGAAGCACAGACTACAAATGCACAATCTTTGCCAGCCGATAGTGGAACAACAGATGCTACCTTCGATCGCTACGTTAAGTACGGTGCTTATGCTGCATTGAAGAGTGAATCGGACAGTGGCTTAAACCAATATGAAGAGGTTGGTTATTCAAAGGTCGTGAGCGTTTCGGCTTACCAAGATGGTTTGAACGCCTATAAGAATAACAAGGGTGCGACACCAACGGGGATTGATGCTGAATCAACTGCCGGCCAAACTTCCTTTGCACAGGGTTATAGCGATGGTCAGAAGGCCGCAGCAGCGGGTATTCAAAACTTTAAGAATGGTACTGCCCAACCTACTGGTACTGATACGATTTCTTACATCACAAGCCAAGCACAAGCTAGTGCCCAACAAGGATTTGCTGATGGGGATGCTGGTAAATCAGCTACATCACCTGATACATCTTATGATTCAGCCTATACGTCCGGCTATAATGCTGGTCAGTCAACTAAGTTAGCAACAGACGATGCTAAGAACGGTACAAATCAAGAGAGTTCTGCCAATGATTCAGCAGCTTACACCGATGCGAAGAATGCTTATGCAGACGGAGCATCGGCTGCAAAATCAAACAATACTCAATCATCAAAATCAGCTGACCCGGTATACCAAGCAGCCTATAATCAGGCGTTGGCAGATGCTGCTAGTGCGCGAACTCAAGCTATCCAGGATGCGGAAAATGACCATGGTCAAACCAAGGGTTCGAGTCATAGTTATTCAGCGAATAGCAATGTACAGGCATTAGCTGAACAGGCTTATACGGATGCACAAAGTGCTTATGCTGCCGAAATTTCTGGTAGTGGTGCACCAACGAGTCCAAATGATGCTCAGCAAGGTGGTATTACAACAGCTGACAATGATAAAAAGTATGTTGACGAAACAGTAGCTAACCAGACACCGAATGTGACGGTTACATCTGATAAACCAACGGTGGTTTCAAGTGAAATCACAGCAGCACAAGCCGCCTTTAAGCAAAACCCAGATGCCAGTGACAGCTTGAATGGCACTGATCCACTGGCCAACTACGCTTATAAGGCCGAAATGGATGCCTTGCAGAAGCAATACCAAGCCGGAATTGCCGATGGTAAGGCTGGAACGAGCCCAGCAACCACTGCCAGCGATGCTGAAAAGAAGGGGGCTAGTGACTACACGGCTGGATTGAATGCGGCGGTCAATGGTCAGACCATTACCAATCCAACCAGTGGTAATACAGCTGGAGAAGATGCCCTTGATTCATTCAAGAAGGGTTATGCAGATGCCCAAAGTGGTACGGATGATAGTAATTCGAGTGATCCAGTGCAAAAGGCCGCTCAAGCGGCTGCCAGTGCAGGTTTTGCTGACGTAATAAACAAGTCAGTTAAAACCACTGATGAAATTAATGCGATGAATCCAGTGGCCCAAGTTGCCTACCAGAAGGCAGTTAAAGAAGCACAGGCGGATGCCGTGCAAGGTGCTCAAGACTTTGTCAATGGTAAGGATAGTCCGGATACAAGTACAGTAACCGGCAAGGCACAGGCAGCCGGCTATAATGATGCTAAGACAGGATATAGTGACGGTGAGAGTGGCAAGACTGCAGCATCGACTGATAATCCAAACTATATGGCGGGTTATAACGCCGGTAAGAGTGAGACGAGCGGTTATAATGACCAGACTGCGCCCACAACGAATGCATCGCAAGCAGAACAGGATGCTTATAACGGTGCAAAAGCCGGAGCAGCTGATGGTATTGCAGGCAAGAAGCCAGCCGATAATTCAGCTCAGTCAAAAGCTTATCAAGATGCTTATACCAAGGCCTATCAGGATGCCCAAACTGGCTATCCAGCTGGTTATGCGGCCGGTCAAGGCGGCGGCACGCCAAGTGAACCTAATAACCCATCTTATATGAAGGGTTACAATGCCGGTACAGCAGCAAAGCAAGCTTTGACCGATGCTCAAAATGGTGTAAGCAATCCAAGTGGTGTGACGGATCAAACAACCTATAATGATGTCCAAAGTGGCTATCACGATGGGGTTATGGCCGTGGAAAAGAATGGTGCAAGCACTTCAACTACTGCACCAAGTGGAGATGCGCCATACCAGGTAAGCTATGGCCAAGGGGTCAAAGATGCGCTTGCAGCTCGAGTAAAGGCCATCCAGGATGCTGACGATAATCATGGCCAAGCTAAGAGTTCAAGTACAACTTACTCTGCAAATAAGGATGTGGAATCAGTCGCTGAACAGGCTTATACTGATGCCCAAACTGCTTATGCTGAAGCCGTTTCAGGTGCTACAACACCAACGAGCCCAAATGATGCTCAGGCAAGTGGTGTAGCAGCAGGTACCAATGATAAAAATTACGTTTATGCCACAGTGGCGAACCAAACGCCAAGCGCAACCGTTTCATCTGCTAAGTCAACGGTTGTTTCAACGCAAATCACAGCAGCGCAAGCCGCCTTTAAGCAAAACCCAGATGCCAGTGACAGCTTGAATGGTACCGACCCACTGGCCAACTATGCTTACAAGACTGAAATGGATGCCTTGCAGGCTCAGTACAAGAACGGAATCGCCGATGCCAAGGCAGGTACAAGCCCAGCAACTACTGCCAGCGATGCCGAAAAGCAAGGTGCTAGCGACTATACAGCCGGATTGAACGCTGCGGTCAATGGTCAAACGATTGCTAACCCAACAAGTGGTCAGAAGGCTGGAGAAGCCGCTATTGATTCCTTCAATAAGGGTTATCAAGATGCCAAGAATGGTACGGATGACAGTACTTCAACTGATCCAGTTCAAAAAGCAGCCCAAGCAGCCGCAACGGCAGCCTTCAACGATGTGAAGAACAACAGCGTCCAGACATCTGATGAAATCAAGACGATGAACCCAGTGGCTCAGGTTGCTTACCAAAAGGCCTTGACTGAGGCCCAAGCAGATGCTGCCAAGGGAGCTCAAGCTTATGTCAACGGTGGTGCTCGTCCAGATGACAGCACGGTAGATGGCAAGGCCGCCGCCGCCGGATATGATGCTGCTAAGGCAGGTTACACGGATGGCAAGAGCGGCACTGCTGCAACATCAACTGACCCAAGTTACACGACTGGTTATAACGCTGGTAAGAGTGAGGCAAGCGGTTATGATGACCAGAAGGCCCCAGCAGCAGATGCGTCACAAGCTGAAAAGGATGCCTACAATGCAGCTAAAGCTGGAGCAGCTGATGGTATTGCCGGTAAGCAGCCAGCAGATAACTCAACCCAGTCGCAAGCCTATAAGGATGCCTATACCAAGGCTTATCAGGATGCAACAAATGGTTACAATACTGGTTACGCCGCGGGCCAAAATGGTACGAAACCAAGTGCTAGCCAAGCAGCCGACCCATCTTATATGAAGGGTTACAACGCTGGTCAAGCAGCAAAGCAAGCCATTACTGATGACCAAAATGGTCAAAATAATGCAAGCAGTTCAGCTGATTCGACAACCTATAGTGATGCTCAGCAAGGCTACCATGATGGCGTTATCGCCACAGGCAAGACCGGTGTGAATACGCCAAACGCTACGGCAGCCAACGGTGATGCTCCATACCAGGTAGCTTATGACCAAGCTATTAAGGACACGAACGCAGCCCGTGAAGTCGCTTACCAGGATGCTGATAATGACCATGGTCAAACCAATGGTTCAAGTTATAAGTATTCTGCTAATAGTGATGTACAAACGGTAGCGCAACAAGCTTATACCGATGCTCAAACTGCTTATGCTGAAGCCATCTCTGGTGTTACAACACCAACGAGTCCAAATGATGCTCAGGCAAGTGGTATTACGACCGCCAAAAATGATCAGACCTATGTTGATGATACAGTTGCCAACCAATCACCAAGCGCAACGGTTTCATCTGCTAAGTCAACAGTGGTTTCAGCTCAAATCACAGCAGCTCAAAAAGCCTTTACGGCTAACCCAGATGCTTCTGACAGTTTGAACAGCACTGATCCACTCGCTAACTACGCTTATAAGACTGAAATGGATGCTTTGCAGAAGCAGTATCAGTCCGGAATTACAGATGCCAAGGCAGGAACAAGCCCAGCAACTACGGCCAGTGATGCCGAAAAGCAAGGTGCTAGCGACTATACAGCCGGATTGAACGCTGCGGTCAATGGTCAGACTATTGACAACCCAACCAGTGGTAATAAAGCTGGAGAAGATGCTATCAACTCCTTCAATAAGGGTTATCAAGATGCCGTGGATGGCAAAGATGATAGTAGCTCCGCTGACCCAGTTCAAAAGGCCGCCCAAGCAGCTGCCACTGAAGCCTTCAACGATGTGAAGAACAACACCGTCAAGACTTCTGATGAAATCAAGACGATGAACCCAGTGGCTCAGGTCGCCTATCAAAAGGCAGAACAAGAGGCCCAGGCTGATGCTGCCAAGGGAGCTCAAGCTTATGTCAATGGTGGTAGTCGTCCAGATGATAGTACCGTAGATGGTAAGGCAGCTGCCGCCGGATACGATGCTGCTAAATCAGGCTACACTGATGGCCAGAGCGGTAAGGCTGCAACATCAACTGACCCAAGTTACACGACTGGTTATAACGCTGGTAAGAGTGAGGCAAGCGGTTATGATGACCAGAAGGCTCCAGCAGCAGATGCGTCACAAGCTGAAAAGGATGCTTACAATGCGGCCAAGGCCGGCGCAGCCGATGGCATTGCCGGCAAGCAGCCAGCTGATAACTCAACTCAGTCGCAAGCCTATAAGGATGCCTATACTAAGGCTTATCAGGATGCAACAAATGGTTACAATGCCGGCTATGCTGCAGGTCAAAATGGTACGAAACCAAGTGCTAGCCAAGCAGCGGACCCATCTTATATGAAGGGTTACAACGCTGGTCAAGCAGCAAAGCAAGCCATTGCTGATGACCAAAATGGTCAAAATAATGCAAGCAGCTCAGCTGATTCGACAACCTATAGTGATGCTCAGCAAGGTTACCATGATGGTGTTATCGCCACCGGCAAGACGTTCAACAACACGCCAAATGCTACGGCAGCCAACGGCGATGCACCATATCAAGTAGCCTATGACCAAGCAATCAAGGATACGAACGCAGCTCGTGCAGTTGCTTGCCAGGATGCCGATAATGATCATGGTCAAGCTAATGGTTCAGGTTACAAGTATTCAGCTAACAGCGATGTGCAAACAGTTGCTCAACAGGCTTATACTGATGCTCAAACCGCTTATGCTACAGCTATCTCCGGTGCTACGACACCAACGAGTCCAAATGATGCGCAAGCAAGTGGTATTGCCACGGCTAAAAATGATCAAAGTTACGTTGACGCAACGGTGGCTAACCAGGCACCAAGTGCAACAGTTTCAACTGCTAAGTCAACCGTTGTTTCAACTCAAATCGCGGCAGCACAAAAGGCCTTCACGGCTAACCCAGATGCTTCTGACAGTTTGAATGGTGCTGACCCATTAGCCAACTACGCTTACAAGGCAGAAATGGATTCTTTGCAGGCCAAGTACAAGGCAGGAATCCAAGATGCAGCTGCGGGCACAAGCCCAGCGGCAACTGCCAGTGATGCCGAAAAGCAAGGTGCTAGTGACTACACGAACGGATTGAACGCAGCCGTCAATGGCAAGACCATTACCAATCCAACGAGTGGTAATAAGGCTGGTGAAGCGGCAGCTGATTCCTTCAACAAGGGTTATCAAGATGCCGTGGATGGCAAAGATGACAGTACTTCTACGGATCCAGTCCAAAAAGCAGCCCAGGCAGCAGCTAGTCAAGCTTTCAAGGATGTCACAAATGGTACGATTAAGACTCCTGATGAAATCAATACGATGAATCCGGTAGCCAAGGTTGCGTACCAGAAGGCAGAGCAAGAGGCTGAAGCCGACGCTGCGAAGGGAGCTCAAGCTTATGTCAACGGTGGTAATCGCCCAGATGACAGTACAGTTGCCGGTAAGGCAGCCGCTGCCGGATACGATGCCGCCAAGGCCGGTTACGAAGATGGACAAAACGGTAAGGCCACTGCATCAACGGACCCAAGCTACACGACTGGTTATAATGCCGGTAAGAGTGAGGCAAGTGGTTATAGTGACCAAACCGCACCAGCAGCCAATGCACCACAAGCCGAGCAAGATGCTTATAACGGTGCGAAGGCCGGAGCAGCCGATGGTACCACAAGTGCAACGAAGCCAAGTGACCTTGCAACGAAGTCACAGGCTTACCAGGATGCCTATAACAAGGCCTACGCCGATGCGCAAGCGGGTGCAAAGGCCGGTTATCAAGATGGTTCACAGAGTGGTACACCAACGGATTTCTCTGGCAAAGATGACATTTACAAGAATGCCTACAACACCGGTAAGGCAACAGCTACCGACGAAGCCGAATCTGGTGCCAGGGATTATGTAGCTGGTAAGAGTGCACCAACAGCGGATACGCCAGCTGGTCACTATGGCTACAACCAGGCAAAGACAGCGTTTGCCGATGCGAATGCCGGTAAGGCATCGCAGTCAACGGATCCTTCATACAACATTGGTTACAATGCTTCAAAATCAGAACAACAAGCTGCAAGCGGTTCTGAGAAGGGCAACACCAACCAAGGTCAAACAGCAAGCGATCCAGCTGCTTACACTGATGCTGCCAAAGCCTATGCCGATGCCGTTACAGCGGCTCAGGCAGGGAACACGGCAACAACGACAGTGACGGACCCTGTTTACAAGCAAGCCTATGACCAAGGTTTGAACGATGCAGAGGCAGCACGACAAGCAGCAATCCGGGATGCCAATGCTAACCACGGTTTGAATGTTGATCCAGCAAAGGTTTATTCAGGAAATTCAGCTATCCAGCTCTTTGCCCGTAAGGTTTATGCAGAGGTTCAAAGGGCTTATGCGGACACACTGACTGGTAAAACGCCAAGCAGTCCAGATAGCACCCAGCAACAAGGTGTGGCCACTGCTAATAACGACAAGGTCTACGTCGATGCGACTGTTGCTGGTACGACGCCAAGTGCCACAGTTTCAGATACTAAGGCTACGGATGTCTCAGATGCCGTTACAGCAGCACAAAAAGCCTTTGCGGCTGACCCAGATGCTAGTGACGATTTGAATGGTACTGATCCATTGGCTAACTACGCTTATAAGGCAGCCATGGATGACTTGCAGGCAAAGTATAAGGCCGGTGTTGCAGCTGCAGGTAATGTCAACGAACCAGGCAGTTCAGCTGATGCAGCTACGCAACGTGGTGCAAACGACTTTAACACTGGTTTGAATGCTGCACTGAGTGGTCAAACCATCACGAACCCAACGTCTGGTGAAAAAGCTGGAGAAGCGGAAGCCAATGCCTTTAACCAAGGTTATGCCGATGCGCAAAACGGAGTCGACGACAGCAATGCCAAAGACCCTGTCCAAAAGGCCGCCCAAAAGGCTGCAACTCAAGCCTTTAGCGACAGTCCTGATTTCAAGACGGATGCCGAAGTGAACCAAATGGACCCAGTTTCAAAGGCCGCTTACCTCAAGGCAGAAGCCGAGGCGAAGAACGAGGCTGCCAATGGTGCCAAGAACTTCGTCAATGGCCAAACGACGCCGAATAATGGAACGGTTGCTGGTAAGGCGGCTGCAGCCGGCTATGCTGATGCCCAAAAGGGTTATAACGACGCGAAGGCAAACGTTCAGCCAACTGCTGCCGAGCAGGCCGATGCCAACTATATGAAGGGTTACCAGGCCTATAAGGACAGTCAGACTGGCTATAACAATGCCGGAACGCAAACGAAGCCTGCCGACGATGCGCCACAGCCAGAAAAGGATGCCTATAACGGTGCCATTGCTGGTGTAGCCGATGCGGTTGCTGGCAAGGCCAAGGAAAGCGACTTGGCTACTAAGTCACAGGCCTACCAGGATGCCTATAACAAGGCCTATGCAGCTGCTCAAGCCGGTTTGAATGATGCCGATAGTGAGAAATCAGCTCAGTCAACCGACCCTGATTACATGACGGGTTATAATGCAGGTAAGAAGCACATCACAACTGTGGATAACACAGCTCAAAGTGATGCGTTATCCGGACTTGCTCCTCAGGATGCTAACTTGAATGCACAGGACAAGGCAGCCTATGATCAGGCTTACAGTCGCACAATTGCTGGTTTGAATGACGGTGCCAATGGCGTTCCAGAAGCCATGCCAGATGATTCAAACTATCAGAAGGGCTATGCTGCCGGTGAAGCCGCCCGCGCATTGTTGGCTGATAAGCAGAACAATACGCACACGACCGTGGCTGATCAGGCAAGTTATGACTTGGCTGCCCAAGCATATGAGCAAGCTGAGGACGATGTTGCCAATGGCCGTCCAAAGAGTCCTAAGAATCAAAGCCCTGTTTATGTTTTGGTTTATGACCGTGCCTACGACTTCTTGTTGAATGAAAAGAACCAGAAGAAGACACCACAGCCAGAACCAGTAGCACCTGTTGAGAGTGCACCAACTCCAGCACCTGTACTACCACAAACAGGCGAACAGCAAAATGTTACAGAAAATAGTGGCCTCGTTGCTTTGTTGCTTTCATCAATCCTTGGATTGGTTGCAACGGCAAAGCGCAAGCGCAACGATAAGTAAGTTTCATTGGTAAATTAGTTTAGGGACTATTGCTTAGGCATTAGTGTTTAAACTCAAAAGGAAGTCCAAGAAATAATTTTCTTGGGCTTTTTTTGATGTCCGACGTTTCAATTTAAAATTTATCATGATAAATGACTAAAACGATAATGGCGTTTAGAGTGATAGTGCTTTGTTAATTTAGAAAGAGATAAAAATCAGTGCTGATATAGTCTGTTTATCTTTTCTAATGTTTTTTAAATTTTTTTATAAAAATGCTTCGTCACCTTGATGAAGATTGAAAATAAAGTTGAAATATTTTGAAATATTTTCTAATGGATGAAAGCTCTTTTTTAGGCTGTTGATTTTACGATACTTTTGTTATGGATTCGGATAGCAAAATTAGGGGTGAAAATGCATGTTATCAGTCAGTTATGCTCAATAAAAAACATAAACATTAGCAAATAATCATGAAAATTTTCTAAAAAAGAATGAATATAAATATTTGATATTTTTATATATATTGTGTTACGATAATGGCACAATACTATTGATAGTGTGTTGTGAATGTCGATTGTGTTTTTTGTGAACATGAGTGCTTGTTAGGTTTAGGGAGAAAAGCCTAATTTAGAACTGAGTTGGTCAATAGATTCGATAACAAGAGAGTATTTTCTAAAGTGTTAAAACGATAATTTGACATTTTTTAAAAATAATTGATTGTTTGAATTGCTTAAACCAAAGCTTCGGTTACCAAAACAGTGCTAATGCTTGCTAGTGTCGAGTCCGTCAATTTAGGCTATCAACTATGGCTGAAGGAAAGGTGAGTATTTATGATATACAAGTAAGAGGAATCTTCGGAAAGTTGAAGATAAGAAAGTATTACGGAAGGTAAAAAGCCAATGGGTTGTTGTTTCATTGGCTAGTTTCGGTTTAATTGCTGGAATTGGCGCTGTTCAACAAACTACTTCAGATAATCAAAGTGGTAGCCAGGCCCCATCAGGTGATAGTGCATCGACTAGTGCTTCACTTAGTACATCGGTGAGCGCATCTGCTAGTGCATCAGCAAGCACTTCAACTAGTGCTTCGAACGCATCTAATGGTTCATCTACTAGCAGCACAACGCCGACAGTGGCTGATACCCCTGCAAACTACCAAGCACAGATTACCCAAGGGCAGCAGGATGCCTATGCCGGTAAAGCAAGTGCAGCTTCTTCATTGTCTGGCCGTGCAGCCGATTATTATACTGCTGCTTATAACGGTGCTAAGGCAGCCATGGCAGCCTATGCAACGGCTACTCAAAGCAAGGGTGCTGGAACACAGGATTATACTTATTATGGTAATACTGCCTCAAAGTTGAACGATGATGGATCAACGCACACATCAACTAATACAACGGATGGAACGCCACAACAAGCTGGAAGTACAGATGATGTCAACCAGGGTGGTGCGAATAATCCAACTGATGCATCAAATAGTTCAAGTAAATATGAAAGTACTTTAAATGGTAATTTGAATACTGCTTCGAACACCTCTGTTAAGGGAAATTCAACCAGCAATCAAATTAGCATTCCAACAAGCAAAACAGACACAATTGTCGCTGCTCGCTCTTCATATCAAAATGATACGAACTTGGGAACGACCTTTGATAACGCTGTTAACTACGTCTTGGGCCAGTACGGTCAACAAGATGCTGAAACTGGTAAGTGGCAGGGTGTCTACAATGCTTCAAACAAGTCAGCAACTCAAGACTGGTATTTAACGACAAATCCAAATTCTGATACGACTAATGCCTATGACCAAGCATATCGTGGTGCTCGTGCTGCCATGGGCCAGTATTTTGATAAGAACAACAACTATCTTGGAAATGGCTCTGTCAAGACATCTTCAACTAATAACACTTACTACGATCAAGGATTCAACGACGTTGTGAGTCAAGCTGCTCAGGGTATTGCCTATGTTCAAAATGGTTACCAATATGTTTCTGTTTTGACAGGCAATACGAATACCACTACTGGTGGTAACGTTGCTTCAAATATTAACACCATTCGCTTGGCAAATGATATTGATTTGACGGGTGCTGGCAACGGTGAAAACAACCTGAATGTTAGCTCAAATACGGCTACCTTCACGGTTGACGGTCAAAACCACTTGATGGATGCCCACGGAAACGGTTATATCATTGGTGGCTCATTAAGCAATTTGTTTGTGCAAAACTTCCAGACCATCTATGGCGCTAACTACTTTGGTCCCTTCCGAGGACAAAATGGTTCCTCTGTTCACTTCGGTAATTTGAACTATGTCGGTCCTCAGTTGCTGAGTTCGTATAACAACGATGCCTATTTCTTCGGTAACGTGAACGTTATTGTGCCTAATAATAGTACGGCTACCTATACTTCCCCATTCCAGTCAAATGTTGGAATTGAAGGTGGTGGAAATCAGGAAAACCTCGAAGTTAAAAACTTCGTTTTGCAATCCGGTGCTCACTACTATGGAACAACTTCACCTGTTAAGGGTGGAACAAACATGGTTGTTCAAGGTAACTTTACGATGCAATCCGGATCAAAGATGACGCTGGTTTCACGTGGTGGAGACGGTAATGCGGCTTCCGACCCCGATGGTTCAACTTTTGGAATTTGGTTGCAGGGTTCTGGTTCTGCTTTGAACATCCAAAAAGATGCAACATTGAACATTATTCCATCAAAATTTAACGGTAACAGTTACATGATTGGTGGTGGTATCTATGCCGATGGTGGTGCCCAAGTTACCGTTGATGGTGGAACCATTAACTATGAAGGTAAAGGTGGTCAATCTGGTTCGTATAACGAGCCAATCGATTTGAAGGGGTCTAATACTACTATTAAAGTTATTAATGGTGGTTTGTTACAGGTTTTGATGGATTCAGTTCCAACATATCCAAACCCGACAAGTGCACGAAGCGATTCATATTATGGCTTTGTCACTAATTATGGTGGTGGTAGCTTTAACATTGGTTCTAAGGGTAGTTTGAACATTGGAATCACTAATTCGGACACTAACAAGGGTACCCCTTATTATGGCCCATTGAATATTAACTCGGTTGGTGAAAACCACGTTATTATTACTAAGCCAGCCGGAGCTACTCAATTCTCACAAAGTCCTATTACTGCCTATACTGTAGCCGTTGTTCAAGGCGGTCAAAAGACATACCTTTATCAGTATAACTTGCAACCAGGGGCCTCAACTTATTCTGGTATTGATTTGAATGGCAATACAGTTTCTGGACCAGTTACTGGTAATACAATTGATATCGCCAACGTTCCCGCCGTTCAGTTTGTGGGCCCATTGACAACGTCAAAGAATGCTGATGGCACCTTGACGGTTACGGGTTATGCAAAGCTGTCGAATTACAAGGATTTGAATGGCCAACCACTGTATGTTGGCGTTGCAAGTGGAAATGGTGGCTCAAGCTATACTGATTTGACTCAAATCGCAGGTGATAACTTGACAGACGGCTTCTCATCAGCCGATCCATATACTTATACGACTAAGATTGATACCAGTACTTACGATGGTGGTATCATTCCGGTCAGCTATAAGTTACCAGCCGGGGTGACAGCTGCTAATTCACTTGGAATGCGCTTGCGCTACGGTATTAACTCTGTCACTTCCTTCTTGTCAGCTACGGGTAACTATAGTACGACGGTTGAAGGTTTCAAGGCTGGTGCAAACGGTAAGGTTGCACCTGATACCAATGGAAACATGGTCGTTACTACTGGAAAGACGTCAACCGGACAGAGTGGTATCAGTGATGGTGTCACTGATTCTATCAATGGTAATAGTGCTGCTAAATCTGCTGAACCATATGCCACTCAAACCGACAATGATTATACGAATGGTTATAACAGTGCTCAAGATGGTTACAAGGCTTATAGCAACCAGACGGCTAACGAAGACTACACTAAGACGGATGCTTACCGTAATTCATCAAACCCATCCGCTTATACGCAAGGTTATAACGCCGCTGCCTATCAAGCCGGTTTGCATGATGCACAATTGAACCAAAATAATGTGCCAAATAATACTAATTACCAACAGGCGCAAAGTGAATATAAGGCTGCTTATGCCAATGCCTTGGCAAACCCTACAGCAACTGCACCTGCTGGTTCAACTGCTGCAACGGTTCAAGGATATGCAGATGCTAAAGGTGTTTCTCAGTTCTTCGCTGATGAACAAGCAGGTACAATTCAAGGTTCAAATTACAAGAGCTTGAATGCATCGCAGCAAACTTCTTATAACAATGCTTATACCGGTTATCAACAAGCAATGACTGTCAAGCCAACAGCTGATAACCCTGATACGAATGCTACTCTGGCTGAGACAGCTGGATTTGATTATGGACAATCATTGATTAACGGTGGTTTGTCAACATCACGTCCAACGGCTACTGGTAGCCACATGAACAACTTAAATGCTGCTCAAATTGGTTACGACACAGCTCAAGCAGCGATTAAGACTGCCAAGGCAAACTATCAGGCTGATCCAAAGAGTGCTGAAGTTACGGCAACAGATCCTAGTCAATTGTCAGCCGATAAGACATCTGATACAACCTTTAACCGCTACGTTAAGTTTGGTGCTTACAGCGGTTTGAAGGGACAATCAGATGGTCAATTGAATCAATATGAAGAAGTTGGTTATTCACCGATTGTTAGTGGCGACGCTTACAAGGCCGGAATGGCCGCTTACCAAAACAATGGTAGCGCAACACCAACTAGCCCATATTCAAACTCAAACGCCGGAACTGCAGCATATAACCAAGGTTATAACGATGCCAAGAATGCCGAGAACGCTGGTGTTCAAAACTTCAAGAATGGTACTGGCCATGTCAGTGGCACGGATACTGCATCACAAATTACCAATACTGCTTATGATAATGCTCAAAAGGGCTTCACTGACGGTGCCGCTGGTACAACAGCTACATCAAGCGATCCAGCCTATGTAGCCGGTCATAATGCTGGTGATGCAACGAAGCAAGCTATCGCAGATTCAAAGAGTGGTACTACCACACCGGCTACACCTGCTGATTCAGCAGCCTATGCTGATGCAAAGCAAGCCTATGCAGATGGTGCAAAGGCCGCTGCTGCCGCTGCAAAATCAGGAACCACGCCAGCACAATCAACATCAAGCGACCCTGTTTACAAGCAAGCTTATAACCAGGCCTTGACAGACGCTGCTGCTGCTCAAAAGCAAGCTATCCAGGATGCAGAAGATAATCATGGTAAGGATATCGATCCAACCAAGTCATATTCTGCAAACTCAGATGTTCAGGCTTTGGCAAAGCAAGCCTATGCCGATGCTCAAACTGGCTACAAGAATGCTTTGAGTGGTTCAACAACTACTCCAACAAACGCCGCTCAACAATCTGGTAGCGATACTGCTAATACAGATAAGGCTTATGCGGATGCTGAAGTTAATAACACGACTCCAAGTTCAACACCTTCAACAGAAAAGCAACAATCAGTTTCTGATGCTATCACTGCTGCTAAGAAGGCTCTTGCTGCTGATCCAGGAGCGAGCGATACTTTGCCAGCAGACAGCGCATTAGCAAATGATCCACTGGCTGCTTATACTTATAAGAAGTACATTGACAATGCTACTGCTGATTATAAGAAGGGTATTGACGAGGCCAAGGCCGGAACGACGCCATCTGATAATGCAAGTGCTGCTGAAAAGCAAGGTGCTTCAGACTTTAATACCGGCTTCAACAATGGTAATGGTGCAACAAACATTACTAACCCAAATAGTGGTCAACAAGCTGGAATTGATGCCGCAAAATCAGTAGCACAGGGTGTTGAAGATGCTCAAAAGGGAACAGATGACAGCAATGTGACTGATCCTATTCAAAAGGAAGCGGCCACTTATGCAAACCAAGCCTTTACGGACTATGCAAGTGGTGGAACCCCTAAGACTGACGCACAGATTAACGCCTTAGATCCGATTGCAAAGGCCGCTTATTTGCAGGCCAAGAGTGCTATTCAAAACGCTGCTTCAAACGGGGCTCAGGAATTCTTGGATGGTAAGACTCGTCCGGACACTACGACAAAGACCGGTGCTACTGAGGCTGCTGGTTATGATGATGCCCAAAGTGGTTATAATGCTGCCAAGGCAGGCACGACGGAAGATCAGCTAACACCTGCTCAAAAGGCTGATACTAACTTCATGAAGGGTTACCAGGCCTACAAGGATTCGCAGACGGGATACAATGCAACAACTGCACCTGATTCCAGCGCATCTCAAGCCCAACAAGATGGTTACAATGGTGCCGCTGCTGGTACCAAGGACGCTATCGCAGGTCAACCAAAGGCTGACGTGTCAGGCAAGTCAAAGGCCTACCAAGACGCTTATAATACTGCTTATAACCAAGCAACCGATGGTTATAACGACGGTTATGCTGCTGGTAAGAGTGGTGCTGCACCAGATCCTACTAAGAAAAACGACCCTAACTATATGAAGGGTTACAATGCTGGTAAATCAGCTCAGCAGGCTATCACTGATGGTGAAAATGGTGTTACTACGCCATCAACAACACCTACTGACCAAGCAGCTTATACAAATGCCGCCAAGGCTTATGCCGATGGTGCCGCAGCTGGTAAGACTGACCCATCAACGTCAACTGATCCTATTTACAAGGCTGCTTATAACCAAGCAATCAACGATACAGCCGCTGCTCGTCAAGCTGCTATCAAGGATGCCAGTGACCGTCATGGTCAAGATGTTGATCCAACGAAGTCTTACTCAGCTAACCCAACGGTTCAAGCTGCTGCAAAGCAAGCTTATGCCGATGCACAAAAGGCATTGACGGATACCTTAGCTGGTAATGCACCAACTAATCCAAATGATGCCCAGACTGCCGGAACAGCTGCCGCTAACAATGACAAGTCATATGTTGCCGATACGATTGCTGGTAAGACACCAAGCGCAACGGTTTCAGATGACTCTGCTCAGACCATCAAGGCTCAAGTAGCTGCTGCCCAAGCTGCAGTTGCCGCTAACCCAGATGCTAGTGATGAATTGAATTCAAAGGACCCACTAGCAAACTACGCTTACAAGCAAGCATTTGATGCTGCTAAGGCAAAGTATGACAACGGTGTTGCCAATGCAGCGAAGGCTCAGGCAACTGATCCTTCAGCTGATGCCGCAACGAAGCAAGGTGCTGATGACTTTAGCAAGGGCTTGACAGCCGCTGTTAATGGTCAAACGATTGCCAACCCAACTTCAGGTGAAAAGGCTGGAATGGATGCTGCTAAGTCCTTCAACCAAGGTTATACCGATGGTGAAAAGGGAACCGATGACAGTAATGTGACCGACCCAGTTCAAAAGGCCGCCGCAGCCGCCGCAAAGGAAGCCCTCACTGACTATGCAAATGGTAGCCCTAAGGGAACGGATGACATCAACAAGATGGACCCAGTTTCAAAGGCTGCTTACCAAAAGGCATTGGATGATGCTAAGGGACTTGCAACGCAAGGACAAAATGCATTTACTAACGGTACTGGTCGTCCAGACGATAGTACTCCAGCTGGTAAGGTAGCAGCTGCCGCTTACGACAAGGCAAAGCAAGGTTATGAGGATGCCGCAGCCGGTAAGACAACGGATGCTGATAAGAATGATCCAGCATATCAGGCTGGTCAAAAGGCTTATACAGATAGTCAAACTGGTTATAACGGTACAACTACACCAGCTGATAACGCTTCACAGCCAACGAAGGATGCCTACAATGGTGCAACCTCTGGTGCTGCCGATGCTGTTGCCGGCAAGGCAAAGCCAGCTGATTTGGCAACGAAGTCACAAGCTTACCAGGATGCTTACAACAAGGCTTATGACCAAGCTCAGAAGGGAATGGCTGATGCAACTGCTGGTACTCAACCAACGGATGCACAGAAGGCTGATCCAAACTACATGACTGGTTATAATGCTGCACAGAAGGCTGCTCAAAGTGGTTCTCAAGCATACCTTAACGGCCAAGCTCGCCCAGATGACTCAACGCCAACTGGTAAGGCCGCAGCCGCTGCTTACGATGCGGCTAAGAAGGGTTACACCGATGCGGCAGCTGATGCACAATCAGGTAAGGAACCAACGGATGCCCAAAAGGCTGACCCATCTTACATGAAGGGTTACCAGGCATACAAGGATAGCCAAACTGGTTATACCGGTGCCGGAACTGACACGAAGCCAGCTGCGGATGCACCTCAAGCAGCACAAGATGCCTACAATGGTGCCATTGCTGGTGCCAAGGATGGCGCTGCTGGTGCACCAAAGGAAAGTGATTTGGCAACCAAGTCACAAGCATATCAAGATGCCTACAACAAGGCATATGATGATGCTGCCGCTGGTGCCAAGGCTGGTTACCAAGACGGTTCTCAAAGCGGTACACCAACTGATTTGACGAACAAGAGTGCCATCTACAAGCAAGCTTACGCTGCAGCCAAGGCCAAGGCCGACGCTGAAGCTACAGCTGGTGCTGCCGACTTTGCCCAAGGCAAGAGCGCACCAACAACAGCAACTGCTGCTAGTCAGTACGGTTACGACCGTGCCAAGGCAGGATTCGACGATGCGAATGCCGGTAAGCCAGCTCAGTCAACTGATGCAGCTTACATGGCTGGATACAACGCCGGTTTGAAGCACTACACGACGGTAAACAACACAGCACAAGATGATGCTTTGTCAGGTAAGGGTCGTCAAGACGCCAACCTTGATGACGCAGATAAAGCCGCTTATGACCAAGCTTATGCACGGACAATTGCTGGTTTGAATGACGGTGCTAATGGTGCTGCTAAGGCTTACCCTGATGATGCTAACTATTTGAAGGGTTACGCTGCTGGTCAAGCTGTGAAGGCATTGCTTGCTGATAAGCAAAACAATACTAAGACGGCTGTTGATGATCAAGCAAGCTACGACTTAGCTAACCAAGCATACTTGCAAGCACAAGATGACGTGAAGAATGGTCGGGCAAAGGCTCCTAACAACCAAAACCCTGTATATGTTTTGGCTTATGACCTTGCTTATGATCAACTCTTGAAGGAGAAGGAAGCACAAGGAACAGCAACTTCAGCTGAACCAACTGCAACAACCACAACAGATAATGTCACTCCTGCAACGAAGTCAAGTGTCTTGCCAGCAACTGGTGAAGAAAAGACTGCTGCTAACAACAGTGGACTTATTCTTGGACTTGCTGCTTCATTCCTCGGATTGTTTGCAGCTGCAAAGCGCAACAAGCGTGATGAAAAGTAATCTCTTTCCAAGCGAACTCGTTTCGTAATTGGTAAGGGTGCAAACAATAACTGTGGCGAAAGCCATGGTGGTATGAACCTCAGAATTTGGATTTTCCAAGTTCTGGGGTTTTTACTTTGCATAAAAAATCAGGAAGTGGACAAATAAGAGTAGAGAATGGTCGGACAAATAAGTGCTTTTTGGATGCTATATTCTAATAAATCGCTTTTAAATTAAAATAATCAAATATTTTTACATGATCATTTCCCTTAAAATTGGGGTTTTTAGGCAAAAAGACCGAATAAAACGAAAAAAATTTGCAAAACCCCTTGCAAGATTAGATGTCAGTGCTATAATTATTAAAAACTAATAATAAAACGTTAATTAGGAAGTAGTAATCCCCGTTTTGTAGCTCAGTGAAGTGTTGGTTGGTGTGAAACACGTACAAACGAAGATGAACGTCACCTATAGTTGTATGCGATGAAAACCATACTGGGCGCTCCCATTACAGAGCTGACGATTTGAATTTTAGATCGAATAATGAGAGATACCCTATTTGGGTATAAGTAAGGTGGTACCGCGTGCAGAACGTCCTTTAGTCGAAAGACTAAAGGGCGTTTTTTTATTGGTTAGGAAAAAAGGGAAGAGGACGAGAAGATGAAGAAGATAACAAAGTGGTTGCAACAAGCATTCATCACGATCACTGTTTTGGTCGTCGCCGGATTAGGCATGACCCAAGTGGCTCACGCTGATGATGGCTTGCAAAAGATTAAAAAAGCGGGTGTGATGAAGGTGGCGATTTCGCCGGATTATCCACCATATGAATTCCAGATGAATAAAAACGGCACTTCAACGGATGTTGGAATGGACGTTGACATCATTAAGCAGATTGCCAAGGACTTGGGCGTGAAATTAGAAATCAAGAACATGGACTTTAGTTCCGTCTTGGTTGCCGTTCAAACTGGTAAGGTTGACATGGCTATTGGGGGAATCAACCCAACTGACGAACGTCGTCAAAGTGTTGATTTTTCAAAGATTTACTACAACGGTGGTCAAAGCTTCCTGATTAGCAAGACAAACGCTTCAAAGTATAAGAATGCTAGTGATTTGCAGGGAACCAAGATTGGTGCTCAAACCGGAACTTTGCAATACGACTTGGCTCAACAAAAGATTTCAGGAGCTACAGTTGTTGGAATGGACAAGACGCCAAACCTGATTTTCGCCTTGAAGACGAACAAGGTTGCAGCCGTTGGAGTTGAAAAGCCAGTTGCCCAAGCTTACGTTGCCAACGACAAAGATTTGAAGATGATTGATTCCGGCTACAAGTTGGACATCAACCAAACAGGTGCAGCGATTGCCTTTGCTAAGGGTAACCCTGAATTGGTAGCAGCAGTCAACAAGTCAATCGATAAGATTGAGAACCATGGCTGGATTAAGACTTACTTGAAGAACGCCGGTAAGAACATGTCCGAAAACACGGTGGACACGTCAATGCTTCGCTACTGGCACTACTTCTACAGTGGTTTCTTAAACACCACTTTAATTGCTTTCGTTTCAGTTGCCTTTGGAATTATCTTAGGAATTATCTTGGCCTTGATGAAGATGTCAAAGTTTAAGATCTTGAGTTGGCCAGCAATTTCTTACATCGAAATTGTCCGGGGAACACCAATGATGGTTCAAATTCTCTTGGTTTACTTTGGTCTTGGTGCTTTGATCAACATCCCAGCCTTGACGGCCGGTATCATTGCCGTTTCCTTGAACTCAGGTGCCTATGTTGCTGAAATTATCCGTGGTGGTATTACCTCATTGGATAAGGGACAAAAGGAAGCAGCCAAGAGTCTTGGCTTGAACCAAAAAGACACGATGCGCTTTGTTATTTTGCCACAGGCCTTTAAGAACATCTGGCCAGCATTGGGTAACGAATTTATCTCAGTTATCAAGGAAAGTTCCATTGTTTCGATTATCGGTGTGACTGATTTGGTCTACGAATTGAACATCGTCCGTGCTGACACTTATCGTGGTATCGCACCAATCGTGGTTGTCATGGTGATTTACTTCTTGATGACCTTTATCTTGACACGGGGATTGAACTACTTAGAAGGGAAGATGAACCATGACTAATCCATTAATTTCTGTAAAACATCTCAAAAAAGACTTCGGTGGCAATGAAGTTCTTAAAGACATTAACGGCGACATTGATGCCGGCCAGGTGGTCTGCATCATTGGCCCTTCCGGATCTGGTAAGAGTACTTTGCTCCGCTGCATTAACCAGATGGAACGTCCAACCAGCGGTGTTGTTGATTTCAACGGTGTCGATTTAGCTCAACAGTCTGACCAGGAATTGGCCAAGTTGGGTGAACAAATTGGCATGGTTTTCCAAAGCTTTAACCTCTTCCCTAATATGTCGGTTGTGGCCAATTTAAAATTAGCTCCAATGCGAGTAAAGGGCATGTCCGACGAAGAAGCGACTGCTGTGGCCATGAAATATCTGACAAGCGTTGGTCTGGCTGATAAGGCCGATGCCTTCCCAAACAGCTTGTCTGGTGGTCAGAAGCAACGTGTGGCCATCGCTCGTGCTTTGGCAATGCAGCCTAAGGTTTTGTTCTTTGATGAACCAACTTCAGCTTTGGATCCCGAAAATGTTGGCGAAGTTCTGAAGGTCATGCAGTCATTGGCCGACGGTAATATGACCATGGTGGTTGTGACCCACGAAATGCACTTTGCTAAGCAGGTCGCCGATGAAATCTGGTTTATGGCTGATGGCGTGATTCAGGAAAAGAATACACCGGCTGAACTGTTTGACCACCCACAAAACCCAAAGACCCAGGACTTTATTAGTAAGGTTTTGGTGGATTAAAGCGGTTGGTTGGAACCATTGAAAAAGTGGGATGAGCAGTTTAGCGGTTCATACGCAGCTCAAGCTGTTATCCCACATAAAACAATTGAAATTGATTGAACAATAGAGGAGAAACAACATGACAAAGAAAATTGTATTGGCATATTCAGGTGGACTCGATACTTCTGTGGCCATTCCGTGGTTGATTGATAAGGGTTACGAAGTGATCGCCGTTGTCTTGGACGTTGGCCAGGGTGGTAAGGATTTGGATGAAATCCAAAAGAAGGGCCTCCAAGTTGGTGCAGCCCAGTCAATCGTGGTTGATGGTAAGGAAGAATTCGCCAACGAATACGTGGCACCAGTGATCAAGGCCAATGCCTTGTATGAAGGCGCTTATCCTTTGGTTTCAGCTCTTTCACGTCCATTGATTATTAAGAAATTAGTTGAGATTGCTCATGAAAACGGGGCAGATGCCATTGCCCACGGTTCAACTGGTAAGGGAAATGATCAGGTTCGTTTCGAAGCTGCCATCCACGCCTTGGATCCTGATTTGGCCATCGAAGCCCCAATCCGTGACTTCCACTGGTCACGTGAAGAAGAAATCGATTACGCCAAGGACCACAACGTCCCAGTGCCAATCGGTAAGCAATCACCATACTCAATCGATGCCAACTTGTGGGGCCGCGCTAACGAAGCCGGTATCCTCGAAGATCCTTGGAACATCGCACCCGATGATGCCTGGGGCATGACGGTTGCACCAGAAGACGCACCGGAAGAAGCAACATTCTTGGACTTGACCTTTGAAGAAGGTTTGCCGGTTGCCCTCGATGGTGAAAAGATGACCTTGGCTCAGTTGATTGTCAAGCTAAATCAGATTGCCGGTGCTAATGGTATTGGCCGGATTGACAAGATTGAAAACCGTTTGGTTGGCATTAAGTCTCGTGAAGTTTATGAAGCACCAGCCGCAGCCGTGATTATGGCTGCTCACAAGGACTTGGAAGACTTGACGTTGGAGCGTGACGTTGCGCACTACAAGCCTTTGTTGGAACAGAAGGTGACGGACCTGATTTACAATGCTTTGTGGATTACGCCACTCTTTGATGCCTTGCAGGCCTTCATGGACCAGACACAACAGGTTGTGAACGGTACGGTCAAGATGAAGTTGTACAAGGGACAAGCCGTTGCCGTTGCGCGGAAGTCTGAGGAAAACTCACTGTATAACAAGAACTTAGCCACATATACGGCAGCTGATAGCTTTGATCAAGTTGCTGCCGGTGGATTTATTAAGTTGTGGTCATTGCCAAGCATGGTCTTTGAGCAAGTGAACCACGTCCATTCAGAACAAAAGAAATAGGAGAGAATCAAATGTCCGATAAATTATGGGGTGGCCGGTTTACCGGCAAAGCAGCAGAATGGGTCGATGAATTTGGCGCCTCAATCGGCTTTGATTACCGGTTGGCAGAAGAAGACCTGGAGGGCTCATTGGCCCACGTGAAAATGTTAGGTCAGCAGGGGATTATTTCGGTTGAGGAAGCTGAGCAAATCAGCGCCGGCCTGCACGACATTCAGGCTGATTTGGCCGCTGGCAAGGTGGAATTTTCCGTTGCCAACGAGGATATCCACTTGAATATCGAGTCCTTGCTGACGAAAAAGATTGGGCCGGTGGCGGGCAAGTTGCACACTGGCCGGTCACGGAATGACCAAGTGGCAACTGATTTCCATTTGTGGGTGAAGCACCGCCTGCCAGCAGTTAAGGAAGCTATCACTGAATTGCAGCAGACCCTCCTTGACTTAGCCGAGAAGCATGCGGATGTGATTATGCCGGGCTATACGCACATGCAACACGCCCAGCCCATTAGCTATGGTCACTACCTGCTGGCCTACTTCGAAATGTTCCAACGTGACTTTGAACGCTTTGAATTCAACGAAAAGCATACGAACATGCTCCCATTGGGCGCTGCTGCCTTGGCGGGCACGACCTTCCCAATTGACCGCCGACTGGTCGCTGACGAATTGGGCTTCGATGCCATCTACCACAATAGTTTGGATGCTGTTTCGGACCGGGATTTCGCCCTCGAATTCCTCTCGAATGCCTCAATTTTGATGGTGCATTTGTCCCGGATGGCGGAAGAACTGATTTTGTGGGGGACCTACGAGTTCAATTACATTGAACTTTCAGACAACTTCTCAACTGGATCATCGATTATGCCCCAAAAGAAGAATGCGGACTTTGCCGAACTTGTTCGGGGAAAGACAGGGCACGTCTTTGGGAGCTTGATGGGCTTGTTGACGGTTATGAAGGGCTTGCCACTGGCCTACAACAAGGATATGCAGGAAGATAAGGCAGCCACATTCGAGGTGATGGACACTATTTTGGCCTCCGTGAAGGTCTTTACGGGGATGTTATCAACGATGACGGTCCACGCTGACCGGATGGAAGCAGCTACGAAAGACGACTTCTCGAACGCCACTGAACTGGCTGACTACTTGGCCACAAAGGGTGTGCCATTCCGTCAGGCGCATGCGGTTGTTGGTGAATTGGTGTTGAAGGGCATTCAAACGGGACAGACCTTAAATGAAATGTCGTTGGCTGACCTTCAGGCAGCCGATAACCATATCGAAGAAGATGTCTATGAAGAGTTAACCTCTAAGGCGGCCGTTAACCGTCGGACTTCTCTTGGTGGCACGGCCGTTGCCAATGTCCTCAAGGAAATCAGTCGGGGACAAGAGCTACTGGCAACACGGTAAGCGTCGCCAATGATTTCAGAATAACCGCTAGCCACAGTGGCTGCGTTCATTCAGGCAAATAAAAAAACACCGAACAGGATTGTTCGGTGTTCATCAGAGTGAAGGATTTCGTCCTTCGCTCTTTTTATTTGCTGATTGTTACTTAGCAACAATCTCTTGGACCTGCTTCAATTCACTGAGCTTCCAGTCAACGTAAGAAGTCTTTTCTGGCGAAGTTTCTGTCACCTTAACGATTGGGATGTTGTTATCCTTGGCCAACTTGACAATCTTATCAACCGTGCCGCCTGTGGTTTGCGTGTTGTAAACCAAGAAGGCGAGTTCGTGGTTCTTAATCTTATTTTGGATATCCGTCAAGACGGCTGGTGAAGGGTCGTTTCCTTCTTCAATGGCTTCGGCGAAATCAGTGCCGACCACGTTGGCGCCCAAGGCGTCCAACATGTATTCGTAAACTGGCTCGGTTTCCATGACTTCCTTACCGGCAACTTCTGACTTCAATTCGGCAATCTTGTCGGTCACTGGCTTAAGCTTTGTGGCGTAGGCCTTGGCGTTGGCTTCGTAATCGGCCTTGTGCTTTGGATCCTTCTTGCTGAGTGTGTCAGCTAATCCTTGAGCGGCCTTAATCATGTTTTCTGGATCATTCCACAAGTGGGGGTTTGAACCAGACTTCTTGTTCAAAATATCGTTACCAACATAGAGCACTTGCGTTGACTTCGATGTCTTGGCTAATTTTTGCAACCAAGCATCGTAGCCCAAGCCGTTTCCAAAGGCAATGTCCGCCTTGGCAACCTTTTTAGCCACTGCGTTGGTTGGTTCATAATCTTCCGGTGAAACGGATTGCTTGGTAATAATGGCTGAAACATCAGCGTGGTCGCCGGCAACCGTCTTGGCCAATTCGGCATAGACGTTCGTTGAAGCGACAATGGTTAATTTGTCAGATTTTTTGTCATCTTTTTGACTGTTGCTTTGCCAAGCAACTAATCCACCAACGACGGCCAAAATCAGTACTAAGATTGTGACCACGATGGTTGTTTTCTTCTTTTGCATCATCATTCCTCCAGTGGGGGTGTTCTGTGATCCGGCCGTCCAATTTTGGTGGCGGCCAAGAGCTCATCAAAAATCCGCTGTTGCGCATCCGTTAAGACAATGTCTTTTCGGTAAGCAAAGCCGACCTTAAACATGGGCTGGTCGTCATCTGTGATGGGCAATGCGGTCACACCCGGGAAAGTTAACGCTGGGTGGTGGACCATAAAGCCAATCCCACGATTTTGTCGAATCAGGCTTAGAATTCCATAGGGTTCCGAGGAATTAAACAAAACGTTGGCATGAAAATGGGCGGCTCGGGCCAACTGGTCGAAAGCCTGGGTATGAACGAAGTTACCTTTCAGTAAGATGAATCTTTCGTCTTTGATTTCTTCAAATGACACGGACCCTTTTTGAACCAAGGGGTAGTCGTCGGCAGCCAAAATAGCAAAGGGCTGCTCGTCAAAGGCGATTAAATTGAATTCGCTTTGATCGATGTCATCGAGATAGCCGACAAAGGAAGCGTCGAGCTCACCATTCTTTAATTGATCGATGGCCTCTTGGGCCCCAACTTCAACTGTTTTCAAATGGGCGAGTGAATCGTCAGATAAGACCGTTGCAATGGCTGGAAAGTAAGCAACTTGAATAATGGGTGGCAAACCAATCAAAAGTGATTCCTCACTGTCGCGTTTGATCTCCGTTTGGGCAACTTGGTACTGTTCCACAATCAAGGTAGCATGTTGTCGCAAAACTTCGCCGGCGTGGGTCAGAGTCACGTTTTTATGCGCTGCCTGTCGCAAAATGAGCTTGGCGCCAAGCTCTTTTTCCAACCGTTGCATCGCAAGCGACACCGTTGGCTGGGAAATTCCGAATTTCTCAGAAACCTGAGAAAAGTTTCGGTAAGTTGCGAGGGCTAAATAGTATTGTAAATCAGTTATGCGCAAGGTTTTCTCCAAATTCAATTCTTAACATTCAAGCCTACTTCCATTATAGCAAAATCTGTCAACCCCCCTTCATGAACTATAGGGAAAAGTGAGGGTATGCCACCTGTTTGACTATAAATTTTTATGGGTTGTAGAATAACAGCGTTAAGTAATTCGAACTTTGATTCGAGTTAAAAAACAAAGAAAAAAGGAGCCTATCTCATGACACCAATTGAGATTTTAAATAATCCCTTCTTGAATAAGGGAACAGGGTTCACGATGGAAGAACGTAAGGAACTCGGCGTTGCCGGTCTTTTGCCTCCCCGCGTGCAAACTTTGGAAGAACAATCAGCACAAGCATACGCACAATACCAATCAAAGCCTTCTGATTTGGAAAAGCGTTTGTTCTTGATGGAAATCTTCAACACAAACCACACATTGTTCTACTACTTGTTCGGACAACACGTGGTTGAGTTTATGCCAATCGTTTATGATCCAGTGATCGCTGACACGATTGAAAACTACTCAGAATTGTTTGTTGACCCACAAAACGCTGTTTACTTGTCAATCGACGAACCAGACGTTATGGAATCAGCCTTGAAGGCTGGTGCCAATGGTCGTGACATCAAGTTGATTGTTGTCACAGATGCCGAAGGAATCTTGGGTATCGGTGATTGGGGAACGAACGGTGTTGATATCGCTGTTGGTAAGTTGATGGTTTATACGGCTGCTGCCGGTGTTAACCCTGAAAACGTTTTGCCTGTTGTCTTGGATAACGGAACAAACAACCAATCATTGTTGGACAACGACATGTACTTGGGTAACCGTCACGAACGTGTTCGCGGCGAAAAGTATACGGAATTTGTTGACAGCTTCGTTGAAGCTGCTGAAAACTTGTTCCCTAACTTGTACTTGCACTGGGAAGACTTCGGTCGTTCAAACGCCGCTGTTATCTTGGACAAGTATAAGGACAAGATTACAACATTTAACGATGACATCCAGGGGACTGGAATCATCACTTTGGCAGCCGCTTTGGGTGCCATGACCATCACTGGTGAAAAGTTGTCTGACCAGACTTACTTGACATTCGGTGCAGGTTCAGCCGGTGCAGGTATCGCCAACCGGATGTTCGAAGAAATGTTGCAAGAAGGTTTGTCTGAAGAAGAAGCTCGCAAGCACATCTACATGGTGGACAAGCAAGGTTTGCTCTTCGACGACATGGATGATTTGACTCCTGAACAAAAGCCATTCGCCCGCTCACGTTCAGAATTTGCAAACGCTGCTGATTTGACAAACTTGGCAGCCGTTGTGAAGGAAATTCATCCAACAATCATGGTTGGAACTTCAACTCAACCAGGTGCCTTCACGAAGGAAATCGTGCAAGAAATGGCTGCTCACACTGAGCGCCCAGTGATCTTCCCATTGTCAAACCCAACGAAGTTGGCCGAAGCAAAGGCAGAAGACTTGCTTGAATGGACTGATGGTAAGGCCTTGATTGCCACTGGAATCCCAGTTGACCCAATCGAATACAAGGGTGTTACTTACGAAATCGGTCAGGCTAACAACGCCTTGGTTTACCCAGGACTTGGTCTTGGAACAATCGCCTCAACTGCAAAGGTTTTGAATGATGAAATGATTTCAGCCGCTGCTCACTCATTGGGTGGTATCGTTGATGCAACAAAGCCAGGGGCAGCCGTTTTGCCACCAGTTTCAAAGTTGACTGTCTTCTCAGAGACAGTTGCTATCGCCACTGCTCAGTCAGCCGTTGACCAGAAGATCACGAAGGAAGAGATCGCCGACGTGAAGAAGGCCATCGAAGACTTGAAGTGGGAACCTAAGTACTAAGATTTAACTTACAAAAAACAAAGCAAAGCAACAACACATGGAAAAGGGCGTAAAGTCCTTTTTTATGTACAATTTTTTAAAAATAGTGAAGTTCATGGAAAATCAGCGCTCTTAGCAGCGCTGAGAAGTGGATGGGGCTGTAATGATCAGGCACCACCCGTAGAAGGGAGTTTTTTATGGCATTTTTGAATTCAATTGAAAGTGTTGTGACAATCATCTTGATGATTGCCCTTGGTTTTATTTTGCGCCAGCGGGGCTGGTTTGCTGATAGTTTTGCCGGGAATATTTCCCGCTTGATTACCAATATTGCCTTACCGGCATCGATTTTTGTGTCGGTCTTAAAGTTTTTGACACGTGATAAATTAGTGTCCTTGTCTGGAGGATTGGTTTACGCCTTCCTCTCATTTGCCATCAGCTATCTAGTTGCCTACATTTTGGCTTATGTTTTCAAGGTCCGTCCTGGCCGCAAAGGGACGTTTACTAACGTTGTCGTCAATGCCAATACTATCTTTATTGGTTTGCCCTTAAATGTGGCGCTCTTTGGAAATCAGGCGTTGTCTTATTTCCTGGTTTATTATGTCATGAACACGATTTCAACCTGGGCCATTGGTGCTTTGATTATTGCCAATGATAGCCCGGATAAGGGACAAAAGGCCTTTAATTGGAAGAAACTTTTGCCCGCTCCATTGATTGGGTTCTTGGTGGCCTTGGTCTTCTTACTTTTGGCCATTCCAGTTCCTGATTTTGCAACGTCAACACTGACTTACGTTGGTAACTTGGTCACGCCATTGTCCCTGATTTACATTGGGATTGTCCTTTCGGATGCTGGCTTAAAAAGCATTCACTTTGACAAGGACACGGTTGTTGCCTTAGTTGGGCGCTTTATCTTTGCACCGGCCGTTATGTTGACACTGTTGGTCTTTGCCGGCGGCTTTTTGGGTCACTTACCACACCTTGAAGCTCAGACTTTGGCAGTGCAAGCTGCCACGCCGGCTTTGGCTGTTTTGCCAATCTTGGCCAATGAGGCCAATGGCGACGTGAAGTACGCCACGAACGTCGTCACCACATCAACCATTCTCTTTGTGGTGATTGTGCCTGTCGTGAATACCATTGCGACAATGCTCTTTAAATAAGATATCTTTCGGTAAGAAAACCCGCCTTTCTCAGTTTTGAGAGGGGCGTTTTTTTGATTGGTTAAATTTTAAAATTAATAAAAAAGGCGTCAAAAAGGTGAACGGTAGCGAAATATTCTAAATTAATGTAGAATGTTTATAATGCTTTTTTAGAAGTAGACCAGTTAAAAGTCGAGAGGAGATGTAAATGTTTAAAAATAAAAAGAGGTTCGTGTCCATATTTGGTTTTGCTATTGTGGCGGTAACTACTTTTGCTATTGTCATAAGTACAACATCTAGTAAGAATAAGGACACGGCTGATTCTCGTTCTGAAGCAAAGTCGTCCAGTAAAAGTTCGTCTAGTGATGACTCAAAGTTTGATGGGTACACTAATACAGACTCATCAAACGGTTGGTGGTTAAACGATTCAACTTTTAAAGCGGGTAATTTGAGGTTTGATTTTGGAAAATCAGAGGTTGTTACTGGTACAGATAAAAGTAAAATTCTTGTGATTCATGCTAAGATGTCCAATGTTTCACAGAAAAATATTGATTCTGTTGAAATTTATCCAGACGCTATTTGGGCAAAACAAAAGTCAGATAATCAAGAAGTAGATCTTACGAACGTCGATAACAAGTTGCCAGAGAATAGTGCTGCTTTCCAGGAAGCACAGAATTTCCATAAGCAGCTTTTACCTGGTCAGTCGACAGAAGTTGTAATTAACTTTGAGCTGGTAAACGATAGCCCGGTTACGGTTCACTTTGTCGGTGCAGATGTTGGCCAGGAATTAGGACAAAAGACATTTACCATCAAAAAGTAACTATTTTTGACTGATGGATAAAAATACTTGCTTGTATCAAACTGTTGCTATTCGTATAGATAGTTACAGTTTTTTATTTTAAAATGGTAGAAAATATTTTATGAGTGTTTAAGTAAGGAGAAGCTGTGCTAGAAAAATTTCGTCAATATCATCATTTTATTTTATTAGTGATTTCATTGGGCATTTTCGCAAATGCTGTTATTAGTGTCTTTACTAATAAATATGAATTTGCAAGAATGATTTTCGCTATTATTTTGGCTATCATAGCGACAATCAATTTAATTGCCCAACGTTCGCATCAAGATCATCGTAAAAAATAATCGTATAAAAAGTCCTTGGACCTGATAGCATCAGGATTAAGGGCTTTAATTTTTTAAAAATACAATTTGTTTAGTAATAAAAATCACGGTTCACATACCTGCCGTGAATCACATGATTAGCTAAAAAACATTGCATAATAGATATGCCCATGTATCTGAATATCCACAAGAAAGGGAATGATGATGTTAATAAAAAATCAGCAATTTAGTTTTCATACAAATGATAAGCTACTCGCCAAGGCTCAAAAGATTGCAGCTGTCGAACACCTTGATATGGCCACCATTTTAAATTCAGTTTTGGAAAAGATGGTTGCTCAAGGTGATGTACCTACTGATTTTGTGGACGAAAAATATAATCGTCGGGATAAAATCATCCAATCTTTGTATGATGAAATCGAGCAAGCGTATCAGGACTACAAAAATGGCCGTGTAACAGGAATTGGTCAGACATTTTCTAAGTATGGTTTATAAGGCGGTACTGCACTAAACATTCAAACGAAGTAAAAGGACTGGCCCTGATATTTTATCAGTGTCAGTCCTTTGTGCTCTTCAATGGCGATAGTAAAAGTGTTAATCCACCATCCGCCATCTCTTATCCAGGATAAACCGGGCTACGAAAAGGCCGAAAGGCAGAAAGAGCATGATTAGGAGGGCCTTGGTCAACCATTCAGCACCTGTCCCCACGTTGTTGAGTCCGAGGTTATAAACGCCGCGGTAGATGTAGAGCCCTGGGACCATAATTACGATGGATGGTACGGTCAGGGTAATCCGAGGGTACCGCAATTTCTGATTTACCACGGAGGCCAATAGGCCAGCTAGCAAGGCGCCAATAAAGGCAGCCGCTGCTGGTGGACAGTGGACGAGTTCCACTAACTCTAATCGGGTGGTGTTGGCAACGGCGCCAATCAGGCCAGCGGTGATAGCCATCTTCTGCTTGGAATTAAACATCATCGAGAATCCGTAAACACCAGCAATTGAGGCCAACAGGCGCAACGCAATCAATGGGTAAAGAGACAGTCCCTGTGGCAAGAAGTTTTGTGGTTTGAAGCCAAAGCCGAGGGCTAGGAGCCAACCAATAAAGGTTGCCGTGATAATCGTCGTGAGGGCAAAGGTTAAGCGCTCCAACCCAGACCGCATATCGTTTTTCGTGATATCGAGGATACTGGTGATATAGGGGAAGCCGGGGATGACAAAGAGCATGGCGCCAATATAACCGGCTTCATGGGCTGAGGTATTGGGCAAAAAGAGACCTAAAAATTGCAAGGACAGGAAATAAGCCAGGCAAGCAACGGCCACACCCAGTGTCGTGGTAGCGACGGAGGTCCAGTGACGTTTTCCCAAAAGCTTACGGGTGAACTGTCCTAAGCCGGCGCCAACAAAGCAGCAGATCATCTCAATCAAACCACCACCGAGCAGAAAAATAAAGCCGGCACAGGCCAGTCCGGCTGCTAAACCAGATTGGTAAGGCTGGTAGTTGCCGGGTTCTTTTTTAATTGCATCAAGTTGCTGGTGGATAAGGGCCGGCTTTTGGTCGGCATAGTCACTGGCAAAGCGTTGGACAAAGTCCTGGAGCTGAGTCAACTTGTCGGTATTAACCCCCGAGCTGGCAAGCGAGAGGCTTTCGGTAAACGATTCCACCCCGTCAAAGCAGGTGACTGTGAGGGAGGTAAAACCAATGTCGGCGGAGCAAGTCATTTGGAGCGCTCTGGCCACGATGTTCATGGCATCGCGAACCCGCCAGGCACCTGTTCCAGAAGAAAGAAGTAAAAGGCCGACCCGGCCAACAATTGAGGCCCGTACCCGCAGGGATGCCTGACGGGCGGGCACTTGATCATTTTCAATCACCTTTTCCCAGCGAATCGCCATGTGGTGGTGGAGGCGTTCGGGGTGGACGGTGTCTTCGATGGCAGCTTGTGTGGTGGGAGTCGTCATGGTTCTTTATCCTTCTCATGAACTTTTTAAAACAGAGTCAATATAAGTTATATGATAGGCCTTTTAAATCAGCATTTCAAGGCGGTTTGAAGCGGTTTTAGAAGCTGATTTCACACCGAAAAAGCGACAAAAAAAGTCCGACAAATCTGCCGGACTTTCTGTTTGAAATTATGAGTGAGTTAATTGATCTTTGTAAATGGATTGGCCAGTATTACCAACCAACAAGACATCACAAATATCGATAAAAAGACCGTGTTCCACGACACCGGTCAAGGCCTTAAGGTCCCGGGCCAACTGGGGCAAATCCTCTTGACCAGTGATATCAACGTCGATGATGTAATTACCAGAATCAGTCGTCAGGTAATTACCATCCTCTTGTTGCCGATAAACGGGCTTTAAATCACGGGTTTTAAGGTAGTTAAATACATGGTGGACACCGAACTTCACCACTTCCACAGGAAGGCGGTAAGATCCCAAGCGTTGGTGCTGCTTGGAAGAGTCCACGACCCAGATATTCTTGGTTGAGTTCGTGGCCACAATCTTCTCGAAAAGAAGAGCGGCACCACCACCCTTAATTCCGTTCAAGTTGCCATCGACTTCATCAGCCCCATCAACGGTCACATCGATGCGGTCTACGGCATCGATATCAACAACCTTTAAACCGAAACCAAGGGCGAGTTGAGAAGTTTGGACGGATGTGGCTACGCAGGTAATGTCCATTTGTTCTTCATGGGCTTTTTTGGCCAATAAATCAATAAAGATTGAGGCCGTTGATCCCGATCCCAGGCCAACAATCGCCTGGTTGGGAATCAACTCGACGGCCATTTGGGCCGCTTTTACTTTGTCATCATTCACGTTCGATCCTCCAACAACCGGCAAGGAATAGTCATTACTTTTATTATAGCAGAAATGGCCCTTAAACCAATTGTTACTTTCACGCATTTTGCCCTTTTTGCTTGAAAAATCAGCGGGGTGCAGTACTTGGTGGTTTTTGGAGCGGCCATGGCCTTGCTTAGGCCACCATGTTAGTATGGTAGAAGAATCTAGATAAAGGTTAGCCAAGTTGATTTTGGCTAATTTGAGGAGCAATCAGTGAGTAAAAAAGCAAAAATAATTTACCTAATCTTAGCTATCCTAGCGGTGGTTGAGATTATCGCCTTGGCAGTCTTGCCCCATGTCTTTGGTAACAGCCAAGACAAGCAACCAAGCGTCAAACTGAGCCAAAGCCAGGCAAAAACGGCCGGAACAAATGCGGATGACTTGATGAAAAATCTTTACCAGTGGTCCAACGATGAGGAATACGCGAATAACAAGCAAAATATTATTAAAAATGATGTGACGAATGCCAAAGTGATTAATAAGGTGATGCCGGACGACGACAGTCAAAGCCAGATTAATTCAACCAAGCTCCAGTCAACTTACGAGGGCTCGCAGGCCTTTCAGAAGGGAAATACGGCCGGCGATATGACGATTGAGGTCAAAAGTACCGTGACGAAGTCCGGTGAAAGTACGAAGAGTACGATTGTCGATGCTTATCAGGCCCACTATGATCCAAAATCAGAACGATTTACAAAGCTGATTTATCAAGGGCAACAAAAGACGACTTAATGGGCGTACCCTTTTATCGGGAAAAGTCTGCAATGCAGGCAGAAAAACGGGTTCTTTTCTTGTAAAATAGTAGAAGGAAAGTGAAGTAACTGACGGCTGCGAAAGGATTTCGTCATGGTCAAGAAGACAACAATTATCGGTTCAACTAATTTGGATAAGGTTACCCGGGTGCCCCGGCTAGCCAATAGTGGAGAAACGCTCTCAACGCCCCAGCACCAAGAAGAAGTCATGGGTGGCAAGGGACTTAACCAGGCGGTGGCAGTTGCCCGCGCTGGTGGTAAAGCCAACTTTATTACCAAGGTTGGTGCCGGCTTTGATTTAGCAAGCCGGGTCCAAGAGGATGGTTTGAACCTTGACTATGTTTTGGAATCCCAGGATGCCGAGACAGGCCAGGCCTATATCACGGTTTCTAAGGCCACTGGTGATAATATTATTTATGTTTATGAGGGAGCCAACGGTCAGCTCTTAGCTAAGGATGTTTGGGACCAACGGGCCGCCTTTGAGGATGCAGCCTTTTGCTTGGCCCAGTTGGAAATTCCATTGGAAACGGTGCTCTCAGCCTTTAAGGATGCGCACACAGCCGGGGCTGTAACGGTTTTGAACCCAGCACCGGTGCCCGACCAAGAAAATTTCCCCAAGGAATTGTTGGCGGAAAGTGATTTGGTAATTCCCAACGAGCATGAGGCGGAATTGCTGACCAATATTCCGGTCACGGACCGCGAGTCTTTGATTCAAAATGCTGATTTCTTCTTCAAGGCGGGCGTTAAGCACGTGTTGATTACCCTGGGTGATAAGGGTGCCTTTTACAAATCAGCCGACGGCAAGGAAGTCATGGTCAACGCCATTAAGACCACCGCTATCGATACCACGGCAGCCGGTGACACCTTTATTGGAGCCCTCTTGTCACGCTTGGTGCCATCCTTTGCCAATATCGAAGGCGCCATCAAGTACGGCGTGGCGGCGGCTTCTTTGACGGTTGCCCAGCCGGGAGCCATGCCATCCATCCCATTTGAGGATGCGATTTTGGCGCAATTACCAAAGACTAAGTAAAATGTAAAACAAGGCGAAAGAAGTAAGGAAGGAGGCTCTTAGCGTTGAAAATTGCTGAGATGAACCTAACGAGAAAGGATTACTGGGTCTCGGTCCAGGAAGAGGTTGACTCTGGGGCTGAAGCCACTCAACCACCCGTGTTGGATTACCGGGTCCTGGCCTTTTCCTTTGAGAACAACCTGATTATTGACTGGCAGAAGGCATTTCCTGGCCCTAACCCGACGGATATCGTTCCTGATTTATACATGGATTCGGACTTAAAAGACCTGCATTTGGCGCACGGTATCTATCATTTTGATACAAACGGGCGAACAAGTGATAAAATCTATCATATAACGATTAATACGGTGCGCTCCTGATTTTTTGTTCAGGACTACATAATAGTAAAATCAATTAAGGAAATGAATATGAAAAAATTTTTGAGCTTTCTTTGGAATTGGATTGCTCCAATTGCTTTTGGTATTGCAGTTTATTTGGTCATAACCACTTTTTTGGTGAACGTCGTGACCATCAATGGTGATTCGATGGCGCCAAACTTGTTAGATGAGCAAAAGGTTTTGGTGACTAAGACCCATGAAGCCAAGCGCGGGGATGTCATTGTTTTTGATGCCCGGAAGGAAGATCCGCGAATCCAGGCCGGCAACAAGGACTACGTTAAGCGTGTGATTGGTTTGCCTGGTGACACGGTTGAATACCGTAATGGTGACCTGTACGTCAACAATAAGAAGGTCAACGAGTCCTTTATTTCATCAGACGAACAGCAGACCGGAACGGAAGCTAGCTTCGGTTCGACTTGGTCGCTTGGTACGCTTTCTTCAACGGGTATGTGGAAGAAATCAGACCAGGGAAAGACGGTTGTTCCCAAGGATGCTTACTTCGTGCTTGGTGATCACCGTTCTGTTTCAAACGATAGTCGTTACTTTGGTTTCGTTTCCAAGGAACACGTCGTGGGTCGTGTAATTGTGCCCTTCTGGTATAGTGACACCGTCAAGAAGAACGTTGAAAAAGAACGTAATCACTTCTTTGCTACTAATTAAAAATAATCAGCCGTTTGGCAGGATAAAACGAGCAATGCCGAAATTTGAACCAATAAGTTTCGTAGTTGTGAGCCAAAAAATCTGCTGAACGGCTTTTTTGCGCCCACAATTGTGGCTTAAGTGGTGGCGATTGATTTTAAAAGTGGCATCAAGTTTTAATAACTAAAAAAGCACCCCCTTTGCCGAAGCGAAGGGGGTGCTGATTTTATATAAGCAATAAGCAGAAAAGTAAATTGGTGAGGATAATGAATCTTAGTGGTTTTGAGCTTCGAAACGGATACCAGTTTCAATCAACTGAGCAGGAGCGTCCTTCATGCCCATGTTGGCCTGAACGATGACCATCTTGTCAGTTTCTTGGTCGGCCTTCTTCATGGCGGCAATCAATTCTTCTTCAGTTGAAACTTCGATGAAGTCGTATTGGTCGTCGCTGGCACCAAAGGCAGGAGCAATCAAGTCATAACGGTACTTTGGTACATCGTTATAAGGTTCGTTCATACCGTGAATAACACGTTCAACCGTGTAGCCGGTGTTTTCAATAATGAACAAAACAGGGTTCAAGCGTTCCTTCAAGGCCAAACCAAAGTCTTGGATAGTCAATTGAAGGGAACCTTCACCAGTAGTCAAGACGGCACGGCGGTCAGGGTTAGCCAATTGAGCACCAATAGCTGCTGGGAAGGCGTAGCCAATTGATCCCCACAATGGTTGGCCGAAGAACTTAGCACCGCTGGCCAAGTTTTGACTTGCCAAACCGAAGAAAGAGGTTCCTTGTTCAGCAATCAAAGTCTTGTTGCCGGTGATGAAGTCTTGCAAGGCTCGGTCATAGAAGGCCTGAGTCAAAGGTTGGTCGCTAGCCTGTAGAGCAGCGGGTTCTGCTGGCTTTTCTACAGCAGGCAAGGCCAAGTTCAAATCAGTTGTGGCCAAGCCTTGGATAGTGGCAACAAAGTCAAAGTCTGCTGGCAAAGATTGACCAAAGATTGTGCCACGGCGTGTGGAGAGCGTGATGGTTTGGCTGTCATCGAATTCCTGCGTGAAGCCACCAGTAACAGAGTCGGTCAACTTGGCACCCAAGACAAAGACAACATCTGCATCAGCAACGAAGTGATTAATTGATTCGTCAGAAATTGTTCCGTTGTAAGTACCAACGAAGTTGGCAAAGCTTTCATCAACGGCTGCCTTACCAAGGCCAAGATCGACAACGGGGATGTTGTTCTTCAATGAGAAGTCTTGAACAGCTTGGCCCAAGTTAAAGCGATCGATTTCGTGTCCAACAACAATCACTGGGTGGCTAGCCTTGGCTGCGGCCTGCTTGATTGCTGCGATTGAAGCAGGAGCTTCTTGCTTTGTTGTGGTGAACAAAGAGCTAATACCTTCCTTTAGGGCAGGGTTAACGGGAGCGTTGACCAAGTCACTTGGCAAAACAAGGTAAGCAGGCTTCTTTTCATTAGCAATGTAAGTCAACGTTTCATTGATCTGATCAATGGCGTGATCTTCATCCAAGACGGTTGTCTTGATGCCCAATGTTTCGTGAGCCTTGATGAAGCGGTCGAAGTTGCTATCACCAAAGGTATGGTGAACTAATTTACCAGCGCGTTGTACGCCGTTTGTTGGGGCACCAACAATTTCCAAAACAGGAACGTGTTCGGCGATACTTCCGGACAAACCGTTGATGGCGCTTAATTCACCAACACCGAAGGTTGTCACAAAGGTCGCAAAACCTTTTTCGCGAGCATAGCCGTCAGCCATGTAAGAGGCATTCAATTCGTTGGCATTGCCGACCCATTTCATATCGTTACGATGGGTGATATGGTCCAGGAATTGGAGGTTGTAATCACCGGGGACACCGAGAATCTCGTCGCCACCCATGGTTTTGATTACATCCAAGAGATAATCTGATATAGTATATTCAGTCATAAAAGTTCTTCCTTTCTTTTAGGTCAATTAACTTTACCTATAACAAGAACTATAGACCCTGTTTTTAATTATGTCAACCTAATTGACCTAAAAAGGAGGATTCCCTTTGGAAATCGATCAAAAATTACCAACAATCTTCTTTGCCTATCAGGAATTTGCTTCACTGGTTGACCTCTCGCAATACGATTTAACCAAGAACCAACACCGGATGCTCTTTATTATTTCTTCCTTAGAGGACGTCAGCATCAAGAAAATTTTGGTCCTCATTGGCATCTCCAAGCAAGCTGCCAACGTTGCCATCCGCGATTTAATGGATAAAGGCCTGGTGACAGAACATCGGTCGACGGTGGATAAGCGCGTCAAATATTTGCAGTTAACCCCAGCAGGCCTTGCCCTTAATGATCAAATCAACTTGGAACAAAAACGTCTCCTGGACCGCTATTTTGATGAGGCAAACGGCGATTGGGAAAAGGCAATGACGAAGCTGGCGCAAAAGTACCTGGACAGGGTGGAATAAAATACAGTAAATTGGAGTACGCATTGAAAACTAAATTGAAACAATATGTATCGATTTTTTTGATCATTGTCTCTTATAAGTTTTTAATAGTCGGTTTGGTTGATTTTATTTATTCACATCAGTATGATTGGACCAACTATTTGCTCGATACGTCTGGTTTGCTATTGTTCTTTATTTTAATCGATATTGTTTATAGAACGATTATTAGTATCTTTAGCAAGCGTTAGAAAATAAAAAATTTTTATTTTTAGTTAGTGGAAAAGTTATCCTTTTTAATACAAGAAGTACAAATCAAGCAAAAAAAGGCCAGTCACCGATAGCATATCGGCGACTGGCCTTTTAGGTCTTAGATTTTTACTTGCTCTGGTCGTTCTTGTCTTTTTTGCTACGAGACCACCAGTGCTTTTTTTGCTCGTCTTCCATTTCAATTCGTTGAACACGAGAGGTAACCTTGTCTAACTGTGACAGGGTTGCCATTTGAATATGTTGTTGCTGGTCAACGGTTGTTTGCGTTTTTTCCAGGTTCTGTTCGGCCTTTTCCAAAGTCGACTTTAAGGTATCGATGTGCTGTTTGCGATCATCGAGTTGTCGGTCCTTATAGCCAAGCTGGGATTCCAACATTTCCAGACGCATCTTTAAGATTTCGATTTCAGCCTCGCTATCAATGTTTAAATCAGCAAGAGCAGACTCTTTGGCGGGCTTTAACGCCGTTAATTCTTCTTCGGTATACGTGCCGTTTAAATCAATCCCGCGCATCTTAGCTCGTTGAAAGAGCGTTTCACGCTCGATGCCCAAGAACAGTGTTAGTTCGGCAGTCGAGGTGAAAGTATAGTAATCTTTCATATTTTCGCGTTTAATTTTCAACAGACAATCCTCCGTTTGTATCTTAAATACCAGGATATAGAACTTGTTTCCGGGTTGTCAAAAAACGCAATAGTTGATTGACAGCTTTATATGAAAAAGTTTCGCCGAGTACTCCTGAAAAAATCAGGATTTGCAAGTGCCATCCAAGGGTTAAGTATACCAAAGAAAAAAATGACCAGGACAAGCTTAAGCATTTCTTAGACAAAAAATGTGAAACTTAAACTTTTAAAAAGTGTTTTTACGGTGATAATCGTTAAGCTGTGGTCAAGATATCAACAAGCGTCGTTTTCGGTCAGTAGTTGGCTATTGGTGAAAACCACTAGGCTTTGGCTAAGATATCAACGCTTGTATCAGCCAAAATGATGGCTGGATTGTCTTGCTTTAAGTGATGAAGTTCGTTTAAGAAAAATCCGGTTTTCACAGGCAATTTCTCCCTGCAAGCAATCACCATCAGGGTGTAACGGTGGTCATGGTCTGGTGGTACGGGACCGATATAAGTCTGCTTGAGTTTGGAATCTTTTTCTTGAATATAGCGAGAATAAGAGGAATTTTCCCCCTGGACGAAACCATCATTGACAACGTCTGTTTCATGATTAGCAGCGAGTTGGGCTAAGTTCGCTGGTATCGAGACCGTGTCTTGAGTCACCGGGTAGTTGGCAGCTAGCCAATGAATCCAAGGAAAACCCATCACGGGAATTGAATCAAAATCAATGAAAGCCCAGGACAGGTACTTGGTGCCAGCGGGGAGGTCTGTCACCTCAAAGGGAAATGATTGAATGGGGTAGCGACCTGATTTTTCGCTATCGTTGGCAAACTTGCTGTAAGCGTCTGGCAAGTAGCCATCTTCTGTTGTCACTTGAATCTGCATAAATGTGACTCCTATCGTCTTTTTCTGCATTATAACACTGCTTTTTCTAAGGGCAAAGTGTTATGATTAAAAAGAATTATTTGAGGAGAAACAGTTCTATGTTCAACATCATCTTTAACGCAGTTTGGGTCGGTGCCCTTGCTGGTTTGTTTGGCGGCATGGTCCGATTCGGTTGGACGAAAACCCTGCCTCCCCGCAGTCAAATGGCTACGGCAAATGGACCGATTACGGTTTTCTTACAGCAACTTGGTTTAACTAAAAAAGAAGCGCAAAAAAGTCTGACCGTTGCCGGCGACCAGGCTGTTCCGGTCGTTGCCCTCAGTGTTTACTACGTTTACTCGATGCTGGTGGCTATCTTCTTTGTTCTAGCCGCAAACTTTGATGGCCGCCTGACCTATGGGCTGGGCACGATGTTTGGCTTCGTTCTTTGGATCGTGGTTGATATTCTTTTTCTACCAGCTTTTAAGACGATTCCGTTTTTCTGGCATCGTTCTGTTTACGAATTAGCGGTCGAGATGGTCGGTTATTTAATCTTTGGTTGGGCCGTTTACTTGGTGGCTCTTGGATTACCCATTTCTGGTATTTACCTATAAAAATTAATCTTGTTAAAAAGTGCTCCGAATTGCTGAAAAATCAGTATTCGGGGCTTTTTAATTAGCAACGAACCGGCTTTTTCTTGGCGCGATAATCTACGGTGCAAATTTGGTCGTTTTTCGTTACAATAGAGGCAAGAATTTAGTATAGGAATTTTTTGATTACGCTCTTCATTCATTGGAGGACGTAATATGGTCACAAATTTCAACTGGGGACCGTCTGGTGATTTGAAAAAGGTTTTAAGAGACCTTTCTTTTCGCTATCGGCTCCAAAAGAAGATTGCGCACGAACTCAAAGTTGGACGCAAGGAAGCCCATTTGACACAGGTTCAGGTGGCGGATGCGTTGAACATTTGTCAAAGTGCGGTTTCTAAGTATGAGGCGGGGAAGGTCAGTCCTGATTTGACCCTCTTACTGTCTTTTTGCTACCTCTACGGTTGGACATTTGAGGAGTTTTTGCTCCGATTAAACATTCGAACGAAGGGGCGTTTTTGAATAGAAGGGGTATCTAGTGGCAATTAACTTAACGGCGATTCGAAACTTTTCAAGAGAAACATTGCAGGATGACACTTCTGGGCATGATTTTTTGCATGCCAAGCAAGTGGCTCGGTTGGCAGTCACACTCTACGAGGAAGACCATGGTCAGGTCAGTGAACAGGACCAGGCAATTTTGGAGGCCGCGGCCTTGCTTCACGACACCATCGACGATAAGGTGGTGGCGGATGTTGCTGCTCAGGAAGTTTTAGTGGAAGACTTACTTCGTGAGTCTGGGATTGCGCCGATTGGCCAGGCGTTGGTAGCCGAAACAATTACCCACCTCTCCTATTCCGCCAACCTGAAAAAACACTATGACCTTCCCTTATTAGGTCAGTATGTCCAAGATGCTGATCGCTTGGAAGCGTTGGGAGCAATTGGGATTGCTCGGACATTTGCTTATGGTGGGCAAAAGGGCCATCCACTGTATGACCCAGCGATTAAACCAGTGCAACTGCAAACGAAGGACCAATACCGTCACCACCAAACTACTTCTGTTAACCATTTTTATGAAAAGTTATTGAAATTAGCGGATCAATTGAATACGCCGGCCGGACAAGAAGAAGGTCAGCGACGGTCTGCCTTTATGGAAAACTTTTTGGCCGAATTTCAGCGCGAAACAGAGGCGTTGTCGGACCCGGCCTTTCGGGTGCAGTAAGAGAAGGAGTGAATTGATGGACAAAATGAAAGAAGTAACGGTCGCGGATATTGCCGACTTACAGGATATTAGCCGGAAAACATTTGCGGAGACCTTTGCCGATGATAATTCAGCGGCTGATTTAAACGAATACTTGGATACCGCTTATGCTACTGATAAATTACTGGCGGAAGTGGAAAATCCAGAGAGCGAGTTCTATTTTGTCTTTCATGAAGATGAGTTGGCGGGTTATTTAAAGGTCAATTGGGGTTCGGCCCAGTCAGAAGAGCAGGGCGACGGTTCACTTGAAGTCGAACGAATTTACCTCTTGGCTGCCTTTCAACGTCTTGGTTTGGGTCGGCAGTTGCTGGACCAGGTCTTTGACCAGGCGAATGCACTTGGCAATAGTCGGGTGTGGTTGGGCGTTTGGGAACACAATCAAAACGCACTCGCTTTTTACCAAAAAATTGGCTTTACGCCCTTTTCCGACCATGTGTTCCAGCTGGGAACGGATGCCCAGCGTGACATTTTAATGGAAAAAGTTTTAAATTAGCAAAAAGCACTGACCTAAAGGTCAGTGCTTTTTTGTGAACTGATTTTTGTGAAAGAAAAAAAGCCCACTGAAGTGGACTTTCTTAGTTTGAAAAGCTTATTCGCCTCGGAAAACCCAAGCGTCGCCGTTCTTGGCCAAAAGGTCATCAGCGGCTTGTGGGCCCATGGTGTCAGATTCGTAAATTTCAAGCGGTGCCTTGTCGGCAGCGTAGACATCTGAGATGGCGTCGGTAAACTTCCAGGCAGTGGCAACACCGTGCCAGTCAGCGAAGTTTGATCCGTTACCGTCCATGGCATCATGGAGCATCCGTTCGTAAGGTGCTGGCGTAACAGCCTTTTGTTCGGCTGTTGGTGCCCAGTTCAACTTAATCGTTTGAGTGTTGAAGTTGTCAGAAACTTCCTTGGCATTCAATGACCAAGTGATTTGTTCATCTGGTGAAACCACGATTGAAAGCACTGTTTCTTGTGGCTCTTGAGCAGAACCAAATGAGAAGGCACCGGCCTTGAAGACAACGTCAATGCGAGTCGTCTTCTTGGTCATGCGCTTTCCTGAACGGACATAGAATGGCACGCCTTCCCAACGAGGGGTGTTGAAGTGCAATTCACCAGCGATATAAGTGTTTGTCTTTGAATCGGCTGGAACGTCTGGTTCTTGGTTGTAGGCAATGTGACCAGCAGTCTTGCCAGCACCGTATTGTCCACGAACGAAGTAACGGTTGACACCGGCTTCGTCATAAATTTCAAGGGCAGAGAAGGCGGCGTTCTTGGCGTCACGGATGGCGACGTCAGAGAAGTCCTTTGGTTCTTCCATGGCCAACCAACCGATGATTTGCATCGTGTGGTTTTGAATCATGTCCAAGAGGGCACCGGCGGTGTCGTAGTAACCAGCACGTTCTTCGACACCCAACGTTTCGGCCAAAGTAACTTGGACGTTCTTGATGTAGTCCTTGTTCCAGGCGTTGTTAATCAATGGGTTACCAAAGCGCAATGGCGCGATGTTCAAGACCATTTCCTTGCCCAAGAAGTGATCGATACGGTAAACCTGGTCTTCGTTGAAGGCTTCCGTTAATTCGTTTTGGAGCTTTTCGGCCGTTGCATAAGAAGTTCCGAAAGGCTTTTCAATCATGATGCGGTTGTAGCCCTTGTCGGCCAAAAGTCCTTCAGACTTCAAGAACTTCGCGATTGTTCCAAAGAAGCGAGGGGCAACAGACATGTAGAAGATGCGGTTGCCAACAACACCAAACTTTTCAGAGGCGTTTTCGATTTCCTTCTTCAGGCCAACGTAACCAGCAGCATCGGTTACGTCAGAGGCACGGTAAGAAAAGTGGGCGATAAAATCAGCAACCTGCTTTTCGTCTTGACCAGCTGAGATTGATTCCTTGACCATGTCTTGGTATTCAGCGTCCGTCAAGTCCTGACGAGCGGTTCCAACCACGGCGAAGTGTTCTGCCAAGTAGCCCTTTTTATATAAGTTAAAGACTGATGGGTAAAGCAAGCGCTTGGCCAAATCGCCAGTTGCGCCGAAGAAAGTTACTAAAGTATTAAGTTCTGCAACCATAAGAGTCCCCTTTATCTATTTTGCGTTCGTTATTATTATAACGGAAACGAGCAAAAAAATCACAAAAAAGGTCAGAATTGAAAAAACTCTAACCCTTAGAGCCAAAAAGAAGTAAGCACTTACATTTATTTTTCCAAACAAAAAAGTAAGCACTTACATTTAGTGGGTGAAAAAAGCTAAATAACCCAGCATGAAAGAACATTCATGTTATACTAATGTAATAATAAGGAGGGATTATGCAAGTCATTCAAAGCAAAAAATTATCAGAACGCTGGCTCTTAACAGCCAATTTATTCGCCAATACTGGTAATGCCATGATTTGGCCCGTCACAACCCTCCACATGACCGTTTCTTTGGGGCAAGATTTGACGATGTCAGGTGTTGTTATTTTGTTTTCTTCCCTGATGAATATTTTGGGAGCCTACATTGCCGGTAAGCTCTTTGACCGTTGGCGACCTTATCCAACATTGATTGGGGCCAGTTTAATCGCCTTTTTCTCCTTGGTGACCTTGTTCTTCTATAATGGCTGGCCGGTCTTTGCCTTTTTGATGATGACAGCTTCATTTGGGATTGGTTCGGTTAACACGCTGCTTAATGCTTATGCAACGACCGTGACCGGCAAGAACACACGAATTATTTTTAATAATATGTACATCGTCCTTAATGTTGGGGTGGTAATTGGAACCTTAGCCGTTGGCTATCTTTTTGACTACGGTTTCCAGTGGTTAATGCTTTTGGCAGCGACGCTTTTTCTGATTTTGACAGGGATTGCGGTCAGCATTTTTAATGTCAATACGGAAATTGCGCCAGTCATGGATGATGATCAGGCTGAAGAAATCAGTCACGAAGATCATGCAGAACCAATCCTGACGCGCGACCAAGAAGCGGTTAAGGAACCCGCTAAGTTTGAGATGTCACCGTTACTTTGGTTTTTGGCCGCCTTCCTCTTTGTCATTTATCTTTCTTATATGCTGTGGGAAACCGTTATGGCCCCACATTTACGCTCGATTGGGATTTCAACCCGTCATTATGCAGACCTCTGGGTCTTGAATGGCTTGACAATTATCCTTTTTCAAAAGATAATTTCAACTTGGGCAAATAAGCATCCGTATCGTCTCTCGGTAATTACGGGTGGCTTTGTCTTTGCCTCATCATTTATTTTAATGTTGTTTGTTGACCAATTCTGGCAAATTGTTTTGGTTTTTGAGTTACTGACTCTTGGGGAAATGTTGGCGTCACCACAGGTACCAGCCTGGGTTGCCCAGTTAACGCCGAAAGAAGTTTCCGGTCAGGCACAAGGCTTTGTCAGCATTATGATTTCACTTGGACGAATGGTTGGGCCTCTGTATGGAGGGATTATGTTGGACCATGGTTGGTTTAACCCGCTGTTCTTCTCCGTATTTATCGCCATGATTGTGGCAAATGTGGGTCTGTTAATTGTGGCCCGAAAAAAGAAGGAATAGTTTTTTATGCAACGTGAAGTAAACCGTAAATTGGCAGTTGGCCTTCTGGCCGGTGTCATTTTTATTTTGGCTGGGGGCATTATTGGCCTTGGTCTTGCACCAATTGCACCTTTGTTGGTTGCCATTGCTTGGATTATCTTAGTCATGCGACTAGCGGGTGTCACTTTTCAAGACGCGCAGGCTGCCTTGATTAAGGGAATTGAGGCCGGGATTGCGCCTTTGTTCCTGTTCTTGTTGATTGGCTCAATGATTGCCCTTTGGTTGGGGACGGGCGTGATTCCAACCATGATTTGGTTGGGCTTTAAATTAATTAACCCAGCCTGGTTTTTGCCAACGGCGCTGTTAACCTCTGCTTTAGTTGGAACGATGATTGGTTCTGCCTTTACGACGATGTCAACGGTCGGGGTGGCCCTGATGGGGGTTGGAACAACCCTGGGCTTTAACCCAGCCTTGGTAGCGGGGATGATTATTTCCGGTGCTATCTTCGGGGATAAGAGCTCACCATTGGCCGACTCGACTAACTTGGCGGCCGCCGTTTCTGGCACTGATCTCTTCGCCCATTTGAAAAACTTGATGTGGACAACCTTGCCAGCAATGGCGGTGACACTGATTTTAGCCTTTGCCTTTGGCTTCTCTGCTCACCATACAGGTGGGGTTAGCGTGAAGACGGCAGCGGTGACACAGTTGATCCAGCCAACCTGGTGGACAATCGTACCGATTGCCTTGATTCTGATTTCGGCTTTGGCTAAGATTCCGGCTATCCCATCACTATTGATTAACGTGGTGGTCAATACGGTTTACTACCTGTTGTCTGGACACTCTTTGAAGGCCTGGGCGAACTTGGTGGTTAACGGTTACAAGACGCCATCAACGAATGCGACACTGGTTGCCTTGTTGGACCGTGGTGGGATGACTGCGATGATGGAAACCATCATGTTGATCATGTTGGCCTTGGCCCTAGGTGGTCTCTTATCAAACCTTGGTATTTTACGAGCAGTGATGAATCCAATCGTTTCGTACCTGAAGAGTCAAAAGTCCATCGTCTTTGCAACCTTGTTGACGGGGATTGCTACGAACTTCTTAGTGGGTGAGCAATATCTGTCAGTGATGTTACCTGGACAAATTTTTAAGGAAGACTACAAACGCTTTGGCTTGTCGCCATTGGCCTTATCGCGGGCAATGGAAGATTCCGGGGCGATTGCCAATTACCTGGTTCCATGGGGGGTTGCCGGGGCCTTTGCAAGTCAGACGCTTCACGTGCCAGTCTTGTCCTTCGTGCCCTTTACCTTTTTAGCCTTGTTCTCACCGGTCTTTTCATTGCTTTCGGCTTTGACTGGAATCGGATTGCGTCAGGCTTCCCAAGACGAGGTAGCCAAATAAGTTATTTACTCGCTATAAAAAATCAGGAGTCGGTCAGAAATGGCCGACTCTTTTCGTCTAATGAATTAACGGTGGAAAACGATGTTGTGCTTGCAAAAAGGCGCCTGATTTAGTATAGTAAATGGATGTGAGTGCAAAGAATGCACGCACTCCTTGCAGCCGTTTGGTTGCCAGAGACCAAAAGGAGGAAAAATACATGGCTACAGCATACGAATTAACATACATTATTCGCCCTGACATGGAAGCAGATGCAAAAAAGGCGCTCGTTGAACGCTTTGACAAGATCTTGACTGACAACGGTGCGGAAATTATTAAGTCAGCTGACTGGTCTAACCGTCGTTTCGCTTACGAAATCGCTGGTTACCGTGAAGGTACTTACCACGTCATCAACTTCAACGCTGCATCAGACGAAGCAGCAACTGAATTTGACCGTTTGGCTAAGATCTCATCTGACATCTTGCGTCAAATGATCGTCAAGCGCGACGCTGAATAAGACACAATTCCACCGGGAAAGGACCTAAAAGATGATTAATCGAGTTGTTTTAATTGGACGGTTAACCCGTGACGTGGAATTGCGCTATACCCAATCTGGTGTAGCGGTTGGCTCCTTTTCACTTGCCGTGAATCGGAACTTTACCAATGCCAATGGAGACCGTGAAGCTGATTTTATCAACGCCGTTATCTGGCGAAAATCAGCTGAAAACTTTGCCAACTTTACTGGTAAAGGGGCTTTGGTGGCAATCGAAGGTCGGTTGCAAACGCGTAATTATGAAAATAATGCCGGACAACGTGTTTATGTAACAGAAGTTGTCGTTGATAACTTCTCGCTACTTGAATCAAAGGCTGAAAGTGAACGCCGTCGGGCCCAAAATGGGTCTGGTCAAGGTCAAGACTTCTCTGGCAATAGCCAGGACTTTGGTAACGCTGATCCATTTGCAAGCGCAAATCAAAATAACAACCAACAAAGTGGTAACCAGCAGGGGGCCAATCCCTTTGCGGCCAACAATAATTCAGAAATTGATATTTCTGATGATGACCTACCATTTTAATTTTACATCTCATTTGAAAGGAGACAGATTATGCCTGAACAAAACGCACGTCCACAACGTCGTCGCCCACAAGGTGGACCACGCCGTCGTCGTAAGGTTGACTTTATTGCAGCCAACCACATCGAATACGTGGATTACAAGGATACAGAATTGTTGGAACGTTTCATCTCAGAACGCGGTAAGATTTTGCCACGTCGTGTGACTGGAACTTCAGCAAAGAACCAACGCAAGGTTACGGCCGCTATCAAGCGTGCTCGTATCATGGCCTTGTTGCCATTCGTCACTGAAGACTAATGTGCAAGGAAAACCAAGACAATTGTCTTGGTTTTTTTGTTCTAAAAGTCAGCCCTTTGATGGTCGTATGCTCAAAAAGGATTATCACTTTTGCGGTATATGCCAGAGTCGGTCTGACTTTTTTCTTTTGGTTAGCTGGTTAGCTTACTTTTCAACAGTCTTTTGTTCGTATGGTAAAATGTTAGGTAAGTATGTAAGCAAAGAATAGTTGAGGCCTTCATGAAAACATTTTCGAAGCTGCGGGTGTTATCCCGCTTTCAACAAAATAAAACCTTTATGACAGGAACCATTGGCATGTTTATCGTGGCCTTTGTTTCTTTGATTTTGGCGCTTTTAACTAATTGGATCTTAGGGTTAGTTTGGTTTGTGCTCTTGGTGGCTTTTTTTGCTACCATGCTCAAAGGGTTAATCCAGGCCGGTCAATCAAATGAGTCCTACTTAGAGGAGTTGACCTACCGCGTTAAATTAGGCCAACAAGAGGCCATTTTAGAAATGCCGATGGGGATTATCCTTTTGGGTAAGGGGGACCGAATTGTCTGGGTGAACCCCTACCTCCAAAACCTATTGGCTGACCAAGACTTAATTGGCGAAAGCCTGTCGGAGGCAGATGGCGACCTGGCCTTTGCTGTGAAAAATTACGCCGATGATAAGGTTAACCGTTTTTCCTGGCTGGATCGTTCTTTTGACATCGCCTACCAGGAACAGCTAGGGGTTATTTACCTCTTAGATGTGAGCCAAAACGAGGCCTTAAATCGTGACTTAGCGGATCATCGCTTGGTCACCGGACTGGTTTCGGTTGATAACTATGAAGAAGTGACAGAAGGGATGCCTGATTCTGAAACGTCGAAGTTGCGGACTTATGTGACTGGACAGTTGACGGATTGGGCTAAAAAGTACCATTTGTATGTCCGCCGTTTGTCACCAGTGACTTACCTCTTGATGGGTTACCAACGTGACTTGGCGCAGGCAGAAGACGAAAAATTCTCGGTAGTCAAGACGGTTCGTGAAGCAACGGCTCAGCAAAATTCACCACTAACGCTTTCGATGGGAATCGCCTATGGGGAACAGGACATCAATTCTTTGGTCCAATTAGCGCAAACGAACTTGGACTTGGCATTGGGTCGTGGTGGTGATCAGGTGGTTGTGAAGGCAGAAGACATGCCAGCCCGCTTCTATGGTGGAACAACGAATCCGATGGAAAAGCGGACGCGTGTCCGGGCCCGGGTGATTTCACAAACCATTGCCGAATTGATGGATCAGTCTGATCAAGTCTTTGTGGTCGGGCACCAAAGGCCGGATATGGATGCCGTTGGTTCAGCAATGGGACTATGGCGCTTTAGCCAAACACGAGGCAAGAAGGCCTTTGTGGTTGTTAATGAGGGCGAAATTTTTTCAGATATCAAATCGCTCTTGGCGACCGTCCGAGCAGATCAGATGGGCGAAGGGGAGCCTGGTGTTGACCTCGGTGCCTCGATTATTAGCGAAAAAGAGGCGCTTGATTTAGCAACGGAGAAATCATTGCTGATTTTGGTTGACCATGCCAAGGAGGCATTGGATGGCGCACCTGATTTGTTGAAGGACTTGAAGGATCGGGTTGTGGTTATTGATCACCACCGTTTGGCTGAAAACGGCCTGCCTGATAAGCCAATGCTGACTTATATCGAGCCATATGCTTCATCAACGTCAGAGTTGGTAACGGAATTGTTGCAGTACCAGAACCAAAAGGGTGCACCAATTACCGGGCTCGAAGCCACTGCCATGCTTGGCGGGATTCAAGTTGATACGAAAAACTTTGTTTTGCGGACGGGATCAAGAACCTTTGATGCAGCTTCGTATTTGCGGGCCAATGGCGCTGATAATGAGTTGCTCCAGTCCTTCTTAAAGGAAAAGTTCTCGGACTTTAAGGCCCGTGCCGAATTGATTCACTTAGCTGAGATTAACAATCATTCAGCGATTGCGGTTGGCGATAACGATACCGTCTATCAAAGCGTGATTGCGGCCCAGGCAGCCGATGAACTGCTTCAGGTTGAGGGCGTCAAGGCTTCCTTTGTGCTCACAAAGCGTGATGACGGTCGGGTTGGGATTTCAGCCCGGTCAAACGGCGATTTCAACGTGCAAACAATTATGGAAGACCTTGGCGGTGGTGGCCATTTGTCCAATGCGGCCACGCAAATGTCTGACGTGACGACAGACGAGGCTGCTGACCAGCTTTTGCAAGCAATTACCAGTCAAGAAGCGGAAGAAGCTGAATAAAACTTTTGACAATGTTGTCATAAAATCAGTAAGATAAAACAAAGTATTTGGCTCGTGATGAACAAGCCCAAAAGGAGGCAAAGATGAAAGTTGTATTTTTGGAAGATGTTAAGGGTCGCGGTAAGAAGGGCGAAGTGAAGGACGTTCCGGATGGTTACGCCAACAACTTCTTAATCAAGAATAAAAAAGCAGAACCAGCAACTGGGAAAAACCTCGGGGCAGTCAAGGGTCGGCAGAAGGCCGAAGAAAAGTTGGCGGCTGAAGAATTGGCTGAAGCCAAGCAGTTGAAGGAAAAGCTAGAAAACGAAAAGACAGTGATCGAAATCAAGGGAAAGGCCGGTACGGATGGTCGTCTCTTTGGAGCTGTTTCAACGAAGCAAATCGTGGCTGCTTTGTCTGACCAATACAAGGTCAAAATTGATAAGCGGAAGCTACTCTTAAATCAGCCAATTCACGCAATGGGCTTCACCACAGTTCCTGTTAAGTTGCACCGCGATGTGATGGCCGACCTCCGCGTGCACGTTAGCGAGGGCTAAAATGGCTGATGTTTCAGTAATGGGCAATGAATATCGACAAGCACCCAATGATGAAGCGGCAGAACGTGCCGTTTTGGGTGCTATTTTCTTTGATGTTCAATCGGAGGCAGCGGTTGTCGCGGCGGAAGCCGTCCTTGACCCAAGCGATTTTTATCGGCAAAAGCACCAAGAAATTTTTAAAGCCATGCAGCTGCTGGTTGAAGAAGAACGACCTGTTGATATGTTGACCCTGCAAGACAAGTTGAATGCCATGGGCCAGTTGGAAAATGTTGGCGGGGTTGACTACTTAGTTGAAATTTCACAGGCTTCAGCATCTGCTTCAAACTTAAAATTTTATGCGCAAATCGTCCATGAAAAAGCGATTTTGCGACGGTTGATTCAAACGTTAACAGAATCGATGACATTGGCCTATGACGGGTCCGAACCATCGAGTGAACTGCTCGAAGACCTTGGTCGTCAGCTCGACCGTCTGGCGCAAAGCCAGGGCGATGATGATCTGCGCCGGATTAAAGACGTCTTGAATGAATTCCAAGAAAACTTGCAGGCGGCTAGCGAAAACGATAGCAAAGTTATCGGGATTGCTTCGGGCTATGATCAATTAGATGAATTAACGCACGGTTTTCGTGAAGACCAAATGATTGTCATTGGTGCCCGTCCGGCCGTTGGAAAGACGGCTTTCGTCTTGAATATTGCCAAAAACGCAGCCAAAACTGAGAAGAAGCCTGTTGTGATTTTCTCTTTGGAAATGGGTGCCGTTGATTTGGTAACTCGATTAGTCGCTGCAGAAGGTGGCATTGATTCTAATAAATTGACCACTGGTGATATGCAAGAAGAGGATTGGGCTGCATTAACCTTAGCCGTTCAATCGTTGGCGAACATGCAGATTTATATGGATGACACGCCAGGGATTCGGATGGCTCAAATTTCGGCCAAGCTGCGCAAATTAGAGCGCGAGGTTGTGGGACGAATGCCAGAAGAAGAACGGGATGAAAACCCCCATCCATTGGGTCTGGTGATGATTGATTACTTGGGTTTGATTGAGTCTGCCAATAGTGAAAGTCGCCAGCAGGCCGTTTCTGAAGTTTCTCGTTCCATCAAGAAGCTGGCAAAGGAATTGCATACGCCGATTATCGCCTTGGCTCAGCTTTCGCGTGGTGTTGAGCAGCGTCAGGACCAACGGCCAATCCTTTCGGATTTGCGTGAATCTGGTTCGATTGAGCAAGATGCTGACATCGTGGCCTTTTTGTACCGGGATGACTACCATCCCAACCGGGCAGGTGAAGAGGATGATGAGGGTGGCAACCAAGTCGAAGAAGAAACGGTTGTCCCAATTGAAGTCCTTGTTGAAAAGAACCGTGCCGGGGCCAGAGGGAAGGCGGAGTTGATGTTTAACAAGCCAACTTTCAAATTCTCGAACATGGCCGGTACTTATCGTCAGGAGCAATCGGGCTTTGGCCCAATTCCTGATATGTCGCAAGGCTGGTAAGCAATCAAATAAAAGCAAAAGGCAGCACATCCATTTTGAATGTGCTGCCTTTTGCTTGTTTTTGAAAATTATTTTATGCTTCAGTTTCGGTCAAATCAGCGAAGGGGGCGTTAATCATCGTCGCCAACTCTTTGGGATTTAACTTATCGGAGCGACCGAGTTCACCGGCCGAAACCAGGAAGTAATCGGCTGTCTCTGCTTCTTTGGCGAAGTAGATGGGAAAACCGTGATTGTGCCAGATACCAACTGGGTTGTTGGCACCGTGAACATAGCCGGTGGTGGCCACTAATTCCTTGAGTGGCAACATATGCGTCTTTTTGTTCCCGGAAACAGCAGCCAATTTCTTCATATCTAAGCGCTTGGTGAGGGGGACGACGGCAACCAAGGGACCGGTCTTGTCGCCCTTGACGGCCAGCGTCTTAAAGATGTCGGATTGTTGAATGCCTAATTCATCCATCTTGGCCGCAATCTCATCTTCACTGAGATCCAAAGCGTTTAGTTCAAGTGGCTCATAGGCTACACCGTGCTTGTCGAGGACTTGTTCGGGTAATGTTTTTTTATCTTTTTTCTTCTTTGCCATGACTCTATTTTAGCACAAGAAAAAATCAGAAAAAAAGCAGTTAGAACCAATTTTAAAAAGTGGTCGGACCAATTATGCTACAATAGATATTATGTCAGAAGCAATTTATGTAACGGTGCAAGCCGATATCAAACAAAAAATTTATCAGGGTCAGTACGAAGACCTCAAATTACCAGATGAGCGAACATTAGCGGCCGATTATCAGGTTTCGCGTTCTTCCATCAAACGGGCCCTCAACGTCTTGGTCCAGCAGGGGATTATCTTTAAGAAGCGCGGGTCTGGAACTTTTGTGAACCCCTTATATCTGAAAAATCAGGCAATTTTTCAACATGAGGGATCAAACTTAGGCGTTTCGGATTCTTTTCGGATTAATGGCCAGGCACCCAGCATTGAGCTCCTGGACTTTCGGGTGATTCAGGCCACGCCAGAGCAGCAATCGGCATTATTTTTAAACGATGGCGACTTCGTTTATGAAATTAAGCGCTTGCGTAAGCTGGATGGCGTGCCATTCATGATTGAGTATGGCTACGTGCCGATTTCTTTATTGCCGGGGCTTAATCGGGAAACGGTGACCAAATCCATTTACGAATATGTTGAAAAACGCAAGTCCAAGACGGTGACAAGGTCGTTTATGACCATCATGACCGAGCCATCCAATGCTGAAGAACAGAAGCTGTTAAAGCTCAAAGCAACTGAACCGGTGGGTATCATGGAAGGGATTTTCTTCATGGATGATGGGACACCGTTGGAATATTCTAATATGCGCTTGCACTACAAATACCTACGTTATAATGCTTTCGTCTCGCTTGGTTCAGAATAAGGAAGCTGATTTAGCAAACAATTTTATGGAATGTGTTTAATAAAGGTTAATTGGACCGGTCCAATTAATAAAGAAATGCAACCAAAAACGAAAAAGTTAGGTCCAAAGGGCTTTTTTTCTTGAACGAATGGAATACTCTCGATATAATAGGACTTGTAAATATATATCCGGAGTTTGCAGAAGCGGGCTTCGTTGAAAGAAAAAGGAGTACTATTTACATGGTTGATTACAACTCAAAAGAGTACTTGGAACTTGTTGATAAGTGGTGGCGTGCAACCAACTATTTGTCAGCTGGGATGATTTTTTTGAAGTCAAACCCATTGTTCTCAGTAACTAAGACGCCTATTCAAGCTGAAGATGTTAAGGTTAAGCCAATCGGACACTGGGGAACTATCTCAGGTCAAACATTCTTGTATGCTCATGCTAACCGTTTGATCAACAAGTATGACTTGAACATGTTCTACATCGGTGGCCCTGGTCACGGTGGCCAAGTCATGGTTACGAACGCTTACCTTGATGGTGAATATACTGCTGATTACCCAGAAGTTACTCAAGACTTGAAGGGTATGTCAACTTTGTTCAAGCGCTTCTCATTCCCAGGTGGAATTGGTTCACACATGACTGCCCAAACTCCAGGTTCATTGCATGAAGGTGGAGAATTGGGTTACTCATTGTCACACGCATTCGGTGCCGTTTTGGACAACCCTGACCAAATCGCTTTTGCCGTTGTTGGTGATGGTGAAGCCGAAACTGGTCCATCAATGACTTCATGGCACTCAATCAAGTTCTTGAATGCCAAGAACGATGGTGCTGTTTTGCCAATCTTGGATTTGAACGGATTTAAGATCTCAAACCCAACTGTCTTCTCACGTATGTCAGATGAAGAAATCAAGAACTTCTTTGCAGGTCTTGGTTACTCAGCTCGTTTCATCGAAAACGATGACATCCATGACTACATGGCTTACCACGAAAAGGCTGCTGATATCTTCGATACTGCTATTGAAGACATCCAAGCTATCCAAAAAGATGCTCGTGAAAACGGTAAGTATGAAGATGGTACAATTCCTGCATGGCCAGTGATTATCGCTCGCTTGCCAAAGGGTTGGGGTGGACCTACCCACGACCAAGCTGGAATGCCAATTGAAAACTCATTCCGTGCCCACCAAGTTCCATTGCCTTTGGCACAAGGAAAGTTGGACACATTGCCACAATTCGAAGAATGGATGAACTCATACAAGCCTGAAGAATTGTTTAACGCTGATGGTTCATTGAAGGATGAATTGAAGGCTATCGCTCCTAAGGGCGACAAGCGTATGTCAGCTAACCCAATCGCTAACGGTGGTCGTAAGCGCGGTGAAGATCTTAAGGATCTTGACTTGCCAGACTGGCGCGATTACGTAAACGACATCAACGATGACAACCGTGGAACTATCTTGCCAGATGGTAACCGCAACATGGACATGTTCACTTTGTCAAACTACCTTGAAAAGGTAATGCAAATGAACCCTAAGTCATTCCGTGTCTTTGGTCCTGATGAAACGATGTCAAACCGTTTGTGGTCATTGTTTGATACTACTAACCGTCAATGGATGGAAGAAGTTAAGAACCCTAACGACCAATACGAAGCTCCAGAAGGCCGTATCTTGGATGCTCAATTGTCAGAGCACCAAGCTGAAGGTTGGCTTGAAGGTTATACTTTGACTGGTCGTGTTGGAATCTTCGCTTCATACGAATCATTCTTGCGCGTTGTTGATTCAATGATTACTCAGCACTTCAAGTGGTTGCGTCACGCTTCAGAACAAGCATGGCGTAATGACTACCCATCATTGAACTTGATTTCTACTTCTACTGCTTTCCAGCAGGACCACAACGGTTACACTCACCAGGATCCTGGTATGTTGACTCACTTGGCCGAAAAGAAGTCAAACTTCATCCGTCAATACTTGCCAGCCGATGGTAACTCAACTTTGGCAGTGATGGAACGTGCCTTCAGCGAACACTCAAAGGTTAACCACATGGTTATCTCAAAGCAACCACGTCAACAGTGGTTCTCAGCTGCTGAAGCTGAAGTGTTGGCTACTGAAGGTTTGAAGGTTATCGATTGGGCATCTACTGCACCATCAGCTGATGTGGATATCACATTTGCTTCTGCTGGTACGGAACCAACAATCGAAACTTTGGCCGCATTGTGGTTGGTTAACCAGGAATTCCCTGAAGTTAAGTTCCGCTATGTAAACGTTGTTGAATTGCTTCGTTTGCAGAAGAAGTCAGAATCAGCTGGAAACGACGAACGTGAATTGTCAGATGACGAATTCAACAAGTTCTTCCAAGCTGATACACCAGTTATCTTCGGATTCCACGGATACGAAGACTTGGTTGAATCATTCTTCTTCGAGCGTAAGTTCCGCGGTGACGTCTTTGTTCACGGATACCGTGAAGATGGTGACATCACAACTACTTACGACATGCGTGTTTACTCACACCTTGATCGTTTCCACCAAGCTAAGGAAGCTGTTGCTGTCCTTGCAGACCGTGGTGCGGTTGATCAAGCTGCTGCTGATACATTCATCACTAAGATGGATGACATCTTGGCAAAGCACTTGAAGGTGACCCGTGAAGAAGGTCGCGATATCGAAGAATTCACTAAGTGGCAATGGTCTGCTTTGAAGTAAGCTATTAACGCTTGAAAGAATCGCCTCGGCGGTTCTTTTTTTATACTCATTTATCGGCAAAATCTAACTAAACTTTGCTATAATTGACATAATCTTGAAAAGGGGCTAATTTTATGCAAGCAATTAAACTTGTTTCAATTGACATTGACGGCACGCTTTATAATGATAATCGCGAGATTACACCGGCGGTAAAAAGTGCTATCCAAAAAGCGACGGCACAGGGTGTTCATGTGGTGATTACCACCGGACGACCAGAAACAGGCGTTAAAAAGATTTTGAATGAATTAGATCTCTTAGGTGAAAACCATTATGTGATTACCCACAATGGTGGCTTGGTCCAAACAACGGACGGGCAAAAGACCCTCCACCGAGCTGCCTTGCCATGGACCACTTTTTTGAAGGCACAGCAATTTGCAGCCGATAATAATACCTATATCCAAGTTGAATCGGACTCAGATGCTTACACGGTCATGACGAATGTCAACGTTTTTGCCAGTCAAGAAAACTTTGTGGTTAGTCTTCCATTGACCATTAAAGACGAAGTTTCAGAGATGAAGGAAACCTCCTTTGTCAAGGCAATTGCGATTGGCGACGAGGCCTTTATGGACAGTATTCAAGCAAAGGTCCCAGCAGAGTTGAAGCAAGAGGCCAATGTGGTTCGTTCAACCCCAAATAACCTTGAATTTATGAATACGGCTGCTTCTAAGGGCCAGGCGCTGTTGGCCTTGGCCAAGGAATTGGGCATCGACCAGTCAGAAACAATGGCGATTGGTGACCAGGAAAACGATCATACCATGATTGAAGCTGCCGGAATTGGAGTCGCCATGGGAAATGCGGTACCATCAATTAAGGCCATTGCTAACCAGGAGACGACTGATAACAACCATGATGGTGTCGCAAAAGCCATCGAGCGCTTTATTTTAGCCGATTAATTGGTAACAATCGATTAGTAACTTAAGATTACAAGCGACGATGATAAAATCAGTCGCTTTTTTTGCCCAGTTGTCCTGATTTTATTGTTATAATATATAAGAAATCGTTGTTCTTTAATCTGGAGTAGCAAAAATGACTAAGTCAAACCTAAAACTCTTTTCTCTCTCATCGAACCACCCCTTAGCAGAAAAAATCGCTGCTGAAGTCGGTGTGCCATTAAGTGACATCTCGGTGAAGCGCTTTGCTGATGGTGAAGTGCAAATTAATATTGAAGAATCTGTCCGTGGCGCAGATGTCTTTGTGATTCAATCAACATCCCAACCGGTTAACGACAACCTGATGGAATTGTTGATTATGATTGATGCCTTGAAGCGGGCATCAGCGGACCAAATCAACGTGGTTTTGCCTTACTACGGTTATGCTCGTCAGGACCGGAAGGCTCGCTCACGTGAACCAATTACAGCCAAGTTGGTTGCTAATATGATTGAACGAGCAGGAGCCACTCGCGTGATGGCTCTTGACTTGCACGCTGCTCAAATTCAAGGGTTCTTTGACCTACCAATGGATCACTTGCAGGGAGCTCCATTGTTGGCCGATTACTTGATTGAAACTGGTATTGCCGACAAGGAAAACGCCGTTGTTGTTTCACCTGATCACGGTGGAATGACACGTGCCCGCAATTTGAACAACATGCTTGGTTTGGAAGCGCCGGTTGCCGTGATTGACAAGCGTCGTCCGAAGCCAAACGTGGCAGAGGTTGGCTCAATCGTTGGTGATGTTGCTGGTAAAACGGCCATCATGGTCGATGACATGATCGATACAGCCGGAACGATTACGCAGGGTGCTCAATTAGTCTTGGAGCACGGTGCTAAGGAAGTTTACGTGGCCGCATCACACGCTGTCTTCTCAGGACCAGCTTTGGAACGTTTGCAAAATTCCGTTTTCACTAAGGTGATTGTGACCGATTCCATTAACTTGCCAGACTCAAAGAAGTTTGACAAGCTGGAAATTGTTTCTGTTGGCGAGTTGATTGGTGAAGCTATTCGTCGTGTTTCATTGAACGAAGCGATTAGTCCAATGTTTAAGCACCGCTTCCGCCGTCGTAGTTCACAAGAAGACTAAGGCGTAGTAAGTTAGACAAAGCAATTGATAAAAGACTATTTTTTTGGCTGAAGTGTCAAAAGAGGTCTTTTTTTGTGAAGATTATTCGTAAATTGGCTGAAAGGCCAATTTTTTATGTTACAATAACGAATGAAAAATGTTTTAATTGGAGACGCTTATGTATAAAATTTTAGTGGTTGATGATGAAAAGCCAATTTCGGATATCATCAAGTTCAACTTGGTCAAAGAGGGTTACGAGGTCGTAACGGCCGGTGACGGAGCCGAGGCATTGGAATTGTACAAGTCAGAAAACCCTGATTTGGTATTGTTGGATCAAATGCTCCCTGAAGTCGAAGGGATTGAAGTTTTACGCCAAATTCGGGCCAAGGACAAGACACCCGTCATTATGGTAACGGCTAAGGATTCTGAAATTGATAAGGTGATCGGTTTGGAAATGGGAGCGGATGATTACATCACCAAGCCGTTCTCGAACCGTGAACTGGTTGCCCGGGTCAAGGCGAACTTACGTAATCGCCACACACCAAGCCGGTCAGATGATCCAGCGGTTAACCAGGAAGACATCCAACTTGGTAATTTGGTCATCCATACCAAGACTTATATGGTCACAAAAGACGGTGTCGACCTTGAATTGACACACCGTGAATTTGAATTGCTCTCATACATGGCACAACACATTGGTCAAGTCATGAACCGTGAAAACTTGCTTCGTCAAGTTTGGGGCTATGACTACTTCGGCGACGTTCGTGCGGTTGATGTGACTGTTCGTCGTTTACGAGAAAAGATTGAAGATGTACCATCACATCCCGTTTGGTTAGGAACACGACGTGGTGTTGGTTACTACCTCTCATCTGGTAAGAACCAAAATAAATAAAAATTATGAAAGGACAGGCACTCGCTGTCAGGGATTATGAAAGTCATTGTTAAACTCTTACAATCGATTCGATTCCGGATAACGTTTGTCTTTGTCCTTTTTTTAATTGTCATTTTAGAATCGTTCGGAGTTTTCTTTGTCCATCAAATTGAACAGCATGATTTAATGGCCAGTGAAGCAGAGTTAACGATGCCGACCTATGTGACAAAGAAAATTGTTGAGGGTCTGGATACTGGAACTGGCAAAGTGAACCAGGAAAAAATGCACACTGCTGTGAAGGATTTTGATTCGAACTTAGTTGAAAACGTTTTGGTTTATGATAAGTCCGGCAAAATTGTATCCAGTCAGTCAACTAAGAAGTCACTGTTGCCAAAAACGATTGATTCTAACAGTGAAATTGCCCTGGACGGTGGTAATTCTTATCTTAAAATTCGGACACAAGACCGTGATCAAGGAAGTGGCCAACAGGCGGTAGTGACCCGGCAACTTTATGCTAACGGCACCAATTCTCCTAGCAAATCAGGTGAAAAACCTGTTGGTGTGGTGGTGGTTTATGCTAGCCTCGCTAAGGTATACGCCAATGCGCGCCAGATTTTAGTTTTGTTCTTGTTGGCTGGTTTGCTAACGCTGGTGGCTTCAGTTTATTTGGCCTTTATTCTGTCCCGGACATTGACACGTCCAATTGAAATCATCAATAAACAGACAGCTCGGATTGCGGCTGGTGACTATTCGATGGTTAACACGATTTCTGGTTCGGATGAGATTTCGCAATTGGCCCATTCGGTCAATACGTTGTCAAACCGGATTGCGGAATCAACCGAAATCATTAGCAATGAACGCAACCGCCTCCATTCAGTTCTCCATCATATGGCTGATGGGGTTTTGCTGACGAATGCGAACGGGCAGTTGACGATTATTAACCAAGCAGCAACCAAGTTGCTTGGTGTCAGCGAACAAGCAGCGCTGGGTCAGCAGGTCTTTGACCTGTTGGACCTCCCTGAATACCAAAGTGTTCGAGACTTGATTAAGCAACAGCGAGCGATGACGGTGGATGTCGGTCAGCGGATTATTGAGGTTCGGGTCTCTTTGATTAAGAACCCTTCTGGCTTGATTAATGCCATGGTTCTGATTTTGCATGATATCACGGAACAGAAGAAGATTGATCAGGACCGCCGTGACTTTGTTTCCAACGTTTCTCACGAACTGCGAACACCGTTGACCACTGTAGCGTCCTACGTCGAGTCTTTGCAGGAAGGCGCTAAGGAAGATCCTAAAATTCTTGGCGAATTTTTGACGGTGATTCAAAACGAAACGGACCGCATGTCACGGATGGTATCTGATTTGCTTGAGTTGTCGCGGATGGACCAGGGGACGATGGAAGTTAAGACGGAGTTGGTTCAACTGAATACCATGTTGAACTTTATTTTGGACCGTTTTGATATGATTCTGTTGTCACCGTCAAAGGACTTAAATTCGGATCGAAAGATTAAGATTGTTCGTCATATCCCAACCGATCAAGAATTCTGGGTTGATATTGACCACGATAAGATGACCCAGGTCATCGATAATTTGATGAACAACGCCATTAAGTATTCGCCTGATGGTGGTACAATCACGGTTTCTCTTGAAAAATCAGGAGATAAAGCACTGATTAGTATCAAAGATCAGGGGCTAGGAATTCCGGCAGCTGACCAGGAGAAGGTCTTTAACCGCTTCTTCCGTGTTGATAAGTCACGGTCACGGGCCCAAGGTGGGACCGGACTGGGCTTGGCAATTTCCAAGGAAGTCATTGAAAAGTTTAATGGTCGCATCTGGGTCGAGTCAAAGGAAAACGAAGGTTCAACTTTTAAGATGACTCTTAATTATGTGCAAGACGATTTGTTATCGACTGAAAAACAGTGGGATGAGGATTAAGTCTTTCGTGACCTTAATTTCTGCTTAATTTCACTCAGGTATAGTAGTGTTAACAAATTTTGGAGACGACCATGCAAAAGAACCTAACGAATTTAATTTTGGCTGGAGCCCTAGCCGGTGTAATTGGTGGTGGGGCTGTTTTAGCTGGACAAGAAATTTATCAAAATTATCAAGTGACGCATAGTCCGGTTCGGACAAAGGCGACAGCAACGAAAACGATGACATCAAAGGACACGGCTACCAATGCCTATAATAAGGTCGCCAATTCTGTTGTCTCGGTAATTAATTTTAAGAAGAGTGGTAACACTTATAACGAATCATCAGAAGGGTCTGGGTTTGTTTATAAAAAGGCCGAGGGTTCAGCCTTTATCGTGACCAATAACCACGTGATTGACGGTGCTGATAAGCTTCAGGTGATCACCAACGATAATAAGACGGTGACGGCGGAGTTGGTCGGTAAGGACTCCTTAACTGATTTGGCCGTTTTGAAGATTACTGACTCTTCGACGATATCAACGGCTTCCTTTGGCGATTCTGCTAAAATTTCCGTTGGTCAACAGGTATTGGCGATTGGGTCACCATTGGGATCACAATATGCTTCCTCTGTAACGGAAGGGATTATTTCGGCCACGAAGCGTTTGGTTCAAGCGGATGATGATTCTGGCCAAAATTATGGTGGTTCAACGGTTATTCAAACCGATGCCGCTATTAATCCCGGAAACTCCGGTGGTCCTTTGATTAACTTAGCGGGACAGGTTGTTGGAATTAACTCGATGAAGCTGTCATCGTCATCAAACGGCACGGCAGTTGAAGGTATTGGCTTTGCCATTCCTTCTGATCAGGTTGTTGATATCGTCAATAAGCTGGTAAAGGATGGTAAGGTGACAAGGCCGGCACTGGGAATTCAGATGATTAATCTGTCGCAGGTGCCCGTTAACGAGCAGCAGTCAACGCTGAAGATTCCAAACACCGTTAACGGTGGTGTGGTTCTCTACAAGGTCAACAGCGGTTCACCAGCTGATAAGGCAGGTCTGAAGAAGTATGACGTGATTGTTGGTATTGATGGTAAGACAGTTGCCAACCAGGCTGATTTGCGTGAACAATTGTACACGCATAAGGTCGGCGATAAGACAACGCTGACTTACTACCGTGGTACTGAGAAGAAGACAGTTACTCTTAAGTTAAATCAGACTTTGCAGTCTTAAGATGTCTGATACTTATCGGTTTCAAAACAAAAATCGACCAAAATGTTGGTCGATTTTTTTATGTTAAAAGTTGACGACGAAGGCGGAATTGCTGTTGGGATTTTGCTATACTTAAAAAAGCGATAAATGAGGAGAACGATGAACATATGATTGTATTAGCCGGGACAATTGGTGCTGGAAAGACCAGTTTAACAGAGATTTTAGCAAAGCATTTGGGTGGTCAGGCCTACTATGAGAGTGTGGATAATAACCCAATTTTGCCACTCTTTTACCAGGACCCCAAGAAATACAGCTTCTTGCTCCAAATTTACTTTTTGAATACCCGTTTGGACCAGATTCACGAAGCGCAAAAAGAGAAGAATGCGGTCTTGGATCGGTCAATTTTTGAAGATGCTTTACTTTTCCAGCTCAATGCTGATTTGGGCCGAGCAACACAGACTGAAGTCGACATTTATAAGGATTTGGTCAACAACGTTTTGGAAGAAGTTTCAGAGGAAAACAAGACCAAGACACCGGACTTACTAATCCATGTTCGCGTTTCCTTGGACACCATGTTGGCTCGCATTAAGAAGCGCGGCCGTCCATACGAGCAAATTGAGCAGGACCCGGACTTGTACCAATACTATGCGGACTTGAACGCCCGCTACGATGCTTGGTTTGACCAGTATGACCGCTCACCAAGGCTTCAAATTAACGGTGATGAGTTGAACTTTGTTGAAGATGCTGCTGCTCAGGAAAAGGTTTTGGCCTTAGTTGACCAGAAATTAGCAGAATTGGCTGCTGACAAGGATTAAAAAGCAGGTGAGGTGGTCAGACTAAGTGCGGCTCATGCCCCAAAGCACCTGAACCAGTTAAAATCACAGCAAAAAAGACTTAACCAAGTGGCTGCTAAGCCTGTCACTGGTTAAGTCTTTTTGTTTAGTAAAAAATGTTAGGCAAGAACCTTGATCATCATCTGCTGAAAATCAGAGACAAAGCGGTCTTGATCAACTAGGACGGCAGCCTTTGAAATCGTTGGTTCCAAAAGCTTGGCTTTGTCGCCAATTGTGCGGCCGTAGTCGCCTGACTCTTGGTCGTAAGTGACCTGCATGTTTAAGTCCAAAGTGGTGACGTAGCTTGGGTCGACGGCAACTGCAACGGCCAATGGGTCGTGGAGTGCGGCTCCTTTTTTATCGATATCTAAGTTATAATAAGCATCGATGTAGTAGTCCATGATGTCGGCGTAGTTTTGACCGGCAGTTGTGCCGAGGTCACGCCATTCTTGCGTATGCCTCTTTGTTAAAAGCGTCCGCAGAGTGACATCGAGGCCAACCATGGTCAGGTTTTCCTGATTTTTAAACACATAGTCGGCGGCTTCGGGGTCTTGGTGAATGTTGGCTTCCGTAAATGGTGTCACGTTACCAGGAACCGTCAGGGCACCACCCATCAAAGTCGTTTGTCCAATTAACTTGGCGATGCTTGGGTCCTTTTTTAGGGCCTTGGCCAGGTTCGTCAAGGGACCAGTTGGCAGGTAAATCAGTTCGTCTTTGTACTGGTGAGCGGCTTCAATCAAGAAGTCGATACCATTTTGGCTGTCAACGGAACGCGTTGAGGCTGCCACTTCGACATCACCGATACCGTTTTGGCCGTGAATGGCCTGTGAGATTGGCATGACGGTGAAATCAGTGGTGGTTGATGAATGTGACTCACCAATGAAAACGGGAACGTCATGGGCGCCTAAGAGGTCTAAGAGGTCAAGTGAATTCTTGGCCGTGACATTGGTCAGGGCATTGCCATAGGTGGCAATAATCCCAATCAAGTCGATGTCATCATGACCGATGGCGTAAGCCAGGGCCAAGGCATCATCGATACCAGTGTCGAGATCTAAAATCATTTTTTTGCGAGACATTGCGCATTCTCCTTTAGTTTGGGTACACTTTATTATAGCAAAATTGTTAGGTAAAACACGAAGAAAGCGAGTCGAAATGGAAAAAACGTACGATATTATTATTGTTGGTGGTGGTCCGGTTGGCCTCTTTGCTGCCTTCTATGCTGGCTTGCGCAATACCAAGGTGCTTTTATTAGAAGCATTGACGGACCTTGGCGGTCAGGTGCAAACGCTGTACCCCGATAAAAAAATTTGGGACGTTGCGGGGTTACCAGGTGCTTCTGGTCGCGAATTGATTGACCGTCTCAAAAAACAGTTGGCGAAGTTTCCGGTCGATGTTCAGACGGAAGCCAAAGTAACGGATATTGTCCGTGTTGGTGGTAACTGGCAAATCGCGATTAATGACGGGCAAACGAGCGTGACTGGCCGTTCAGTGATTTTAGCCACTGGGAAGGGGGCCTTTGAGCCCCGCCGGTTGCAAATTGACAACGAGGCTGAACTGGAAGGGCATGGCCTGTCTTATTTTGCCCCGGACCTTTCACTATACAAAAATCAGGAGGTCGCGGTTCTTGGTGGTGGTGACTCGGCAGTTGATTTAGCGGAGCAACTAGACTCGATTGCTAAGAGGACTTATCTGATTCATCGCCGGGACCAATTCCGAGCTTTGGAACAGGCTGTATTGGCTTTAGAGCAAACCAAGGTGATTAAGAAAACACCCAAAAAGGTTAAAAGCGCTCAAAAAACGGCCGATGGCCGACTAGAATTGACTCTCCAACACGTCAAAGATAAGGACCAGCAGGAGCAGCTGGTTGTGGATAACCTCCTTGTTCAGTATGGGTTCTTAACAAAGGGACAAGCCGATACTGGTTGGCAAGTTGATCTTGATTGGGATTCAGCTGGCATCGTTGTGACTGACCAGATGAAAACGAAGCAACCAGGCCTCTTTGCCATTGGGGATGCTTCATCTTATCCGAATCATGTTGATTTAATTGCCACTGGCTTTGGTCAAGCACCGGCGGCCGTGAACGCAGCAATTGCTGCCATTGACCCTGACCGAGGTGGTCCTGGTCATTCATCTTCAATGAATTTGTAAAGGAAAGTTTTCGCTACTAAGACAGAAGCGGAAGCTTTTTTGTCTGTTGTCGATTTGGTTATCAAAACAAAATTTTTTGCTTGATTTTGATAAGGTTGCCTTTTTTGACCTGCTACTGTAACAATTTCGAGGCTAATGCTGTAAAATAGAATCGGAGAGGGTTTATGACGTAGTCGGGTAATTTTTTTCTTTGGGGATAACTAAATTTTTTGAAGTTAGATAACCAGTCTGATTTTAAAACTATCGAAAAGATGGACGAAATGATTACGTTCGGTTTAGTTTGCTACGTTCAAAATATTGCAATTAAGAAAGCGGAGGTAACCAACCATGATGCACAATAATCAAGATAATCACCCTAGGCACCGATTAATGTTTACAGCCGGTGCGACAACATTAGCAGCAACGGGGGCTGTTTTTGGGGCGACCGTGTTGAATCAAAATCAAACAGCCAGTGCTGATCAAGTTCAGGGGCAGGCACAATCCCAAGTCGACCAACAAAGTCAATGGCAAGCAAATTCGCTTGACCAGGTAAAGGCTGCCATTGCCAAGCAGGGTCAAGGACAAAATATTCATGGCTATGCGACGCAGTGGGGGGACACCTTGGGTGTGATTGCCCAGGCTTATGGTCTTAGTACGGAACAGGCAGCCCAGCAGTTGGGCTTGGATGACCAAGGACTGTTGATTTCAGGATATCGCTTGGGTGACCAGGCTCAAGTGATTCAAAAACTTAAAAACGCTGGTGTCTTGCTGTCTGCTGGAGCTGTTCAAGTAAGTCAGAGTCAAACGAGTCAGCCGAACTTGGTGTTGATGCAAAAGGGCGCACCAACGACTGATTCTGCTCAGGTGGCAGCCGATTCACAGGCCATTTCACAAGCAATTAGTCAGGGAAGTCAGACGGGTAGCCAGGCAGCAACGACGGCCGCTGCCCAATCAGTTGCTCAGAGTCAATCTTTGTCGGTGACTAGTTCGCAGGCCACAGCTCAGTCAATGACGGCAAATGTCAACCGAAGCCAAGCAAGTCAAGCACCGTCTATTTCTGGTTCGAGTGCTGGTGCACAACAGGCAAATACTGACAAGACCTATGCAATGGAGCAAAATGCCACTCAAGTAGCTGGTTCACAGTCAGTTGATTTGTACTCACAGACGCAGTCGTTGAGTCAGGCGCAAGCTGCAGCTTCACAGGCACCTAGCTCGCAGGCTACTGTTTCACAGGCTGGTACTTCGCAAGTAGCCAATTCAGAAGCAGTTACCTCTCAGGCACAAAGCTCTCAGGCGGCCACTTCACAGGCTACTAATTCTGAAGTAGCTACATCGCAGGCATCAAGCTCACAAGAAGCGTCATCGGAGGCTGCTACTTCTCAAGAGCCCGCTTCACAAGCAGTGGCATCCCAAGCACCTGCCTCACAGGCTGTCGTTTCAGAGGCACCGGCTTCTCAAGAAGTAACGTCACAGGCAACTACTTCACAGGCCCCAGCTTCAACAAGCGTAGCAGTGCAGCCGACTGCTACTGCGAATAAGGTCAACACGGATCAGGTAATTAATTGGTTCTATGACCATCAGGGAAAGTTGACTTATTCCATGACGGGATCGCGTAATGGTGCCGATGGCACGGCCGATTGTTCTGGTGCGATGACAGAAGCCTTGTATGAGGCCGGTGCATCAAAGCCTGCTTACCTGTACAATACGGACTCTTTGCACGGTTATTTGGAACAAAACGGTTATCAACTGATTTCAACGAATACACCATGGGATGCACAACGTGGTGATATCGTTATTTGGGGTCAGCAAGGTGCCTCAGGTGGATCTGCTGGTCACGTTCAAATTATTGTCTCAAACGATCCAAATGCCCGCGCCATTTCCGTTAACTACGTAACGGGTGGCCAAACGGGTACGGCTGTTCAAGAATGGAATTATGACGCAGCCTATAATTACACGGCAAATGCCAATGGCGGTAGTCTGGCATACTATGTTTACCGACAGATATAAGTAGTTAAAAAGCTAATGAAACCAGAGATGGTGTCATTAGCTTTTTTTGATGCTTGATTTAAAAAAATCAGGTTAAGTAAACAATTTTTAAGACACAAAAAAATCCTTGAGGAATTCCTCAAGGATTACTGTAGTGGTCAGTCAGGGGCTCGAACCCTGGACCCACGGATTAAGAGTCCGTTGCTCTACCAACTGAGCTAACTAACCATGGAGTTGTCTTAAACAACAAAAAATAGTATATCATGGTTATGGCAGTTGAGCAAGCTTTTTAGCGAAAATAAATGGATATTTTCAATAATTTTTTAGTGAGTTCGTTGATGTTACATCAGGCGTTGGCTTCAATGACCACGGTATTACCCTCGGAGTCCTTGACTGTGACTGCGATCTTATTGTTAAAACGTGCTTCTTCTTTTTCGATTGCCACAAAATTATTGGCTAAGTGCTTTTTTAATTCAGGGAGGTGGTCACGTACTAAGAGTTCAAAATCAGCTCGCGGTTGGCCCTGAACAAAAGTAAGGTCTTCGTGATCAACCACTAAGATGCGGTCAGTTTGAGCGCCACTTTGAGGGAGGTCAAAGACGTCGCGCCAAAAACGAAAGGCACGATTGGGGTCTTGTGCGGGAATTTCTTTATGGTTCAGTTTACGAGCTTTCATCTACTTTGATTCTCCAAGAAACAGGTTCGCGTTATAATAACAAGGAACAGTGATTTGTCATGTTCTTTTATCCAGTATAGCCCAAAGAGGGGGCCTTGACCATGCTTGTAATGGCAAAGTGTGGTAAACTAAATCTTATGGCATTATTAGAAGTAAGTGGGCTCTCAATGGCCTACGCAGAAAAAACATTATATGACGATGCTGACTTGGAATTGCAAGCCGGCGAACACATGGGGATTGTCGGTCAAAACGGGGCCGGTAAGTCAACTTTGATTCGGATTTTGACGGGGCAAGTCTTGCCACTATCAGGTCGAATTGATTGGGCGAAAAACCTGAAAATTGGCTACTTGGACCAGTATGCAGAAATCCCAGAGGGGATGACTCTGGTTGATTTCTTGCATACAGCTTACAAGGACCTCTATGATAAGCAGGATCGCGCAACGGAATTGTACGAAAAGTACGCCGCTACTGCCGATGATAAGCTGCTTGAGCGAGCAGGACGCTTGCAAGAGGAACTGGATGCGGCTGGTTTTTACGACGTTGATACCGAAATCGAACGGGTTATTTCCGGTTTGGGCTTGGAAGCCATCGGTCGTGACCGTGAATTGGAACACATGTCCGGTGGTCAGCGTGCCAAGGTTATTTTGGCCAAGTTGCTCTTGGAAAATGACGATGTCATTATCCTTGATGAGCCCACCAACTATTTGGATGTTTCCCACATCGAATGGTTGGAAGGCTTTTTGCAGGGCTTTGAAGGCGCAGCCATGATTATTTCGCACGATTTTGATTTCTTGGATAAAGTGACCAACGCGATTGCTGATGTTTCCTTTGGTAAGATTACCAAGTATCGTGGTTCTTTCCAAAAGGCGATGCGCCAAAAGGAAGAACGTTCTGAACAGCAAATGCGTCAGTACGAGAAGCAGCAGGTTGAAATTGCCAAGGCTGAGAAGTTCATTGCAAAAAACAAGGCGCGGGCTTCAACTTCTAAGCAGGCGAAGTCTCGTGAAAAGATGCTGGCCCGGATGGATAAGGTTGATCCACCTTCAGAAAACCTGAAGGCTAAGTTTAACTTCCCATATGTCAATTCCCAGTCGGCGGCCGCTTTGACCGTGACTGATTTGTCAGTTGGGTATGAACAGGCAATTTTGGAACCAGTGTCATTCTCGTTGACAACGGAAAAGAAGATTGTCTTTGCTGGTTTCAACGGGGCAGGAAAGTCGACGTTGATTAAGTCAATTTTGGGCGAAATTCCCTCTCTTGGCGGTCAGGTGGAATTTTCACCATCAGCCGTAGTTAATTACTTTGACCAGGACTTGGACTGGGATAACGACCAGCAAACGCCATTACAAGCGATGCAGGACTTATTCCCAACGATTTTGCCAAAAGAATTGCGGCAACGATTGGCAGGAGCCGGTATTAATGCTGAAAATGCGCAAAAGCCGTTGTTCCAGCTTTCCGGAGGGGAACAGACGAAGGTCAAGCTCGCCATTATGGAAATGAAGCCTTCGAACTTCTTGATTCTTGATGAGCCAACGAACCACTTGGATGAAGAAACGAAACAAGCTTTGTATAAGGCGATTAAGGCGTTCCCAGGTAATGCCATTATCGTTTCCCACGAAGTTTCCTTTACGAAGGATTTAGCGGATCAAACTTTAAACGTGGCCGCTTTGTCTTACAAGGAAAATCCGGAATAAAGCAGATAAAAGTGAATAATAAAGGCCAAAAGGATAATTTTGTTAACAAAATTATCCTTTTTTGATGTTAGGAAAAATAACAAATCCCGTCAAAATGAGCATTTTAAGCGGTAAACTAGGCCACGAAACAACAAAGTAATCGTTTTTATTAAAAAATTATTTGAAAACGGTGTGTTTGTCTGATAAGATTAAACAAACATTAAGTTGTACCGAGGAGGAAGCATAATGAAACGATGGCAGAAATGGACTGTTGCGGCAGTCGTTGTTCTGGTCGCAGTTGGAGGTTCTCGAGCTGCAGGCTGGTGGGGCACAAGTCCCGCAGATGATAAATCAACGTTAAACTTTGGTTTGGCAACTGATATTCAAACATTGGATATGTCGAAAGCGACTGACCAATATTCTGATACGATTCTTGGTAATACGGAAGCCAACTTGTTACGGACAAATTCTAAGGGAGACGTTGTCCCTGACTTGGCTAAGTCATATAGCGTCTCATCAGACGGTTTGACTTATACCGTTCAATTGCGTTCTGGATTGAAGTGGTCAGATGGCTCCGCCTTGACTGCTAAGGACTTTGTATACTCATGGCAGCGAATTGCTGATCCAAAGACTGCCTCACAGTATTCATACCTGACATCAGGTGTGAAGAATGCTGATGACATCGTGGCTGGTAAGAAGCCGGTTTCTGATTTGGGTGTTAAGGCTGATGGCAATACATTGACTTTCACTTTGGAAAAGCCAATGCCACAATTTAAGTACCTATTGAGTTTTGCTCAGTTCACACCACAGAAGGAGTCCTTCGTTAAGGAAAAGGGTTCTAAGTATGGAACAACTGCAGCAAATCAAATCTATTCAGGTGCTTACAAGTTCGAAGGCTGGAATGGAACCAATGGTAAGTTCAAGATGGTCAAGAACGATAACTATTGGGACGCCAAGAATGTGAAGACAAAGACGATTAACTGGCAAGTTATCAAGAACCCTGAAACTGCTATTAAGTTGTACAAGCAAGGTAAGATCGACCGCGCTGCGATTACTAACTCACCTGAAATGTATTCAGCAAACAAGAGCAACAAGGATGTTGTGAATAGCGCAATGGCTTCAGCAACTTATTTGGAGTATAACCAAGCTAAGAACCCATTCTTGCAAAACGAAAAGATTCGCGAAGCTTTGAACTTGGCAACTAACCGTAAGGACTTGGCTTCACAGGCAACGGGTGGAACTCGTGATGCCGCTAAGAGTTTGGTTTCAAACAACTTGGTTAAGGCTGCAAATGGTCAAGACTTGTCTAATTATGTTGCTCCTGGCTACACTTACGACAAGGAAAAGGCAAAGCAACTCTTCGCTGAAGGAATCAAGGAAGTTAACAAGGGTAAGATGAGTGTTACCCTTGAAACGGATGCTGATAGCCCAATTGCTAAGAACACTGTTGACTACTTGAAGCAAGCTTACGAATCAACGTTTGGTGACCAAATTTCAATCACTGAGAAGATTGTGCCATTCAAGCAACGTTTGCAAGATTCACAAAACGGTAACTTTGATATTGTTGTTTCTAACTGGAACGGTGATTATCCTGATGGTTCAACCTTCTACGACATGTTCAAGGCAACTGACACTGGTATGAACAACGGTCAGTTTAAGAACCAAGATTACATTGATGCCGTGACAAAGGCTGAAAGCACGGATGCTAACAACCCATCTGCCCGTGACGCTGACTGGAAGGCAGCTGAAAAGGCTTTGATGGATTCCGCAAACATCAACCCATTGCTTTCATGGAAGGGTGCTTCATTGGCCCGTCCAAATGTTAAGGGCATTGTGACAAACCCTGCTGGTTTGCCATTAGATGTTACCCGGGCATACCGTAAGTAATGTAATTTAACAATTATTCAATTTGAATACACTAGGCAGGTCATTGAGAGAGACGTCCCGTATCATAATGGACACCCTTTATGTGACCTGCCTTTGATGTGAAGCGTGTCTTTCTAAAAAGGCCATATTAAATTAGTTTAAACCAACAACGATAATTTCGTTATAGCGCTAGGAGAGTCATTAAAATGGCCAAATACATTTTAAAACGAGTGTTAATCCTGCTAGTCACGTTGTGGATTGTGGTTACGGCCACGTTCTTCTTGATGCAGATTTTGCCAGGAACACCGTATAATAACCCGCATTTGTCGGCCTCGGCAATTGCCCAATTGAATCAAACCTATGGTTTGGATAAACCCGTTCTGGTTCAATACTTTGATTACCTTGTTAATCTGTTGCATGGTGACCTTGGTACTTCTTATCAGTACCAGAACCAATCAGTTTCAACGCTGATTGGTCAACGATTGCCAGTTTCTGCGCAACTTGGTTTGCAAGCTTTAGTTGTTGGAATCTTGCTTGGCCTTTGGTTCGGAGCGGTTTCTGCTAAGAACCAGAATAAGAAGACGGATGGTTTCTTGGGAATTATTTCCACTCTGGGAATCTCGGTTCCTTCCTTTATCTTAGCCATCGTCTTGCTTTACGTCTTTGGTTACAACCTTGGTTGGTTGCCAGTTTCCGGTTGGGGTGATAGCTTCTCCGAAACAATTTTGCCAACTTTGGCCTTAGCTGTTGGCCCTGCGGCAACGACTACGCGATTTGTTCGTTCCGAAATGATTGATGTTTTGCATTCGGATTATATCCAACTGGCCCGGGCGAAGGGATTGACCGGAACACAGTTAATCCGTAAGCACGCTTACCGGAACTCGATGATTCCGATTTTGACGCTGATTGGTCCAATGGTTGCCAACCTGTTGACCGGATCAACTTTGGTTGAAAACATCTTTTCAATTCCTGGAATTGGGCAACAGTTTGTTTCCTCAATTCCAACAAAGGATTATCCGGTTATTATGGGAACCACTATTGTTTATGCGGCGATGTTGATGGTCTGCATCTTGATTACCGATATTTTGACGGCAATCGTTGATCCACGAGTTCGGTTGAAGTAGGGGGAGAACATGGAAGAAGTACAAAATGAATTTTCCCTCGTTGGGATTGAAGATAAGTCGGCCAGCGAAAATATCGTGAAGCCCGCTTTGTCGACTTGGCAAAGCGTTTGGCACCGTCTTCGTAAGAATAAATTAGCAGTTGTCAGTTTGGTTTTCTTGGTTTTGGTTATGCTCTATGCGCTGATTTCAATACCACTTGTTAGCCAAAATTCAGCGAACCAATTTGATACGGGTACCGCTAAATATAAGAATTTGCCACCAAAGTCAGGTTTGCCAATTCCAGGTTGGGATGGCAATATGACCACTCCAGGTGCTACTGAGTCGGTTGATGTTTATGCTAAGAACGATGTTGACCAAAACTTTATTTTGGGAACGGATAACCTTGGCCGTTCAGTGGCCAAGCGTGTGACGGTTGGTTTGAGAATTTCACTCTTTATTGCCATCGTTGCCACAGCCATTGACCTTTTGATTGGTGTTGGCTACGGGTTAATCTCCGGTTGGCTTGGCGGTTGGGTTGATACCGTTTTGCAACGTGTGATTGAAGTGATTTCAGCCATCCCAAACTTGGTTGTTGTGACCCTGCTGGCCATGCTTTTTGGTTCAAGTATGTGGTCAATTATTTTAGCCATTGCTTTGACCAGTTGGACCGGAATGGCCCGTCAGGTTCGTAATTTAACTTTAACTTATAAGGAACGTGATTTCGTCCTGGCGGCCAAGACTTTGGGTGAGTCTGGACCAAAGATTGCTTTGAAGCACTTGGTACCAAACATGTCTGGAACAATTATCGTGCAAATCATGATGACGATTCCATCTGCCATCATGTTCGAAGCTGTTTTGTCAGCTATCAATTTGGGTGTTAAGGCACCAACTGCCTCACTGGGAACATTGATTACTGATGGACAGAACATGTTGCAATACTACCCATATCAGATTTTGATTCCATCAGTTGTCTTGGTCTTGGTATCATTGGCTTTCATCCTCTTGGGTGATGGTTTGCGCGATGCTTTTGATCCAAAGATGGCGGATGAATAAGGAGGCCTTCATGGTAGCACCAATTTTACAAGTAAAAGACCTCCGCGTGGACTTTAACACTTATGCTGGAAAAATCCAGGCGATTCGAGGCGTTAATTTTGATTTAAATGCTGGCGAAACCCTTGCTATTGTTGGGGAATCTGGTTCTGGTAAATCAGTGACGACAAAGACCCTCCTCGGTCTAAATGCTCAAAACGCTGAATTAGGTGAAGAGAGTCAAATTCTCTACAACGGTAAGAATTTGGCCAAATTGTCTGAAAAAGAATGGGAAAGTTATCGTGGCTCTGAAGTCGCCATGGTCTTTCAGGATCCAATGACTTCATTAGACCCAACGATGAAGATTGGCAACCAGATTGCGGAACCAATCATGAAGCATCACGAAGTTGAAAAGGCCGAGGCACTCAAGAAAGCCTTGCAACTGATGAAGGATGTTGGTATTCCAAATGCCGAAGAACATATCAATGATTATCCTCACCAATGGTCTGGTGGAATGCGTCAGCGTGCCGTTATCGCCATTGCGCTGGCCGCTGATCCAAAGGTTTTGATTGCTGATGAACCAACGACTGCCTTGGATGTGACGATTCAGGCCCAAATCTTGCAGGTCTTGAAGAAGTTGCAAAAGAAGAACAACACGGCGATTATCTTTATCACCCACGATTTGGGTGTCGTAGCTGGAATTGCCGATCGAGTGGCTGTTATGTATGCCGGTAAGATTGTTGAAACAGGCCTGGTGAACGAAGTCTTCTATAATCCACAACATCCATATACATGGGGATTGTTGGGTTCAATGCCATCAACGAAGACGGAGTCTGGTACCTTGCAAGCCATCCCGGGTACACCACCGGACTTGCTTTACCCACCCAAGGGTGATGCTTTTGCGGATCGAAACGTCTATGGTTTGGCAATCGATCATGAAAAGCAACCACCACTCTTTGAAGTGTCACCAACTCATTTTGCAGCCACATGGCTCTTAGATGATCGGGCACCAAAGGTAACACCACCACTTGAGATTCAGCGTCGCCAAGCATTTTGGCAGACCTTAGAAAATGAGGGGGCCAAGTAATGCAAAATCCAGATGCAAAGAAATTAGTTGAAATTAAGGACTTGAACCTGACTTTTAACGCTGGTAAAAGCAACGCCACCAAGGCCATTGATGAGATTTCCTTTGATATTTACGAAGGAGAGACTTTTGGTTTGGTTGGGGAATCAGGCTCAGGAAAGACGACGATTGGTCGGACGATTCTGAAGCTTTACAACCAAGACTCAGGAACCATTACTTTTGATGGCCAAGATTTGGGTCAGTTGAAAAAGCAGGGGATGAAGGACTTTCGTAAGCAAGCGCAAATGATTTTCCAGGACCCACAGGCCTCATTGAACGGCCGTTTGCGGGTTGAAGATATCATTGGTGAAGGTCTTGACCAGGTTGGTTACAGCAAGAAGCGTGCCGAACGCGAAGCGAAGGTATTGGAATTGTTGAAGCTGGTTGGCTTGAACAAGGACCACGCCTCACGATACCCACACGAATTCTCTGGTGGACAGAAGCAACGAATCGGAATTGCCCGTGCGTTGGCTGTTCAGCCAAAGTTTATCATTGCCGATGAACCAATCTCGGCCTTGGACGTTTCTGTTCAGGCCCAGGTTGTCAACTTGTTGGCTGATTTGCAAAAGCAAAACAAATTGACTTACCTCTTTATTGCCCACGATTTGGCTATGGTCAAGTACATCTCTGACCGAATCGGTGTGATGCACTGGGGAAAGTTGGTTGAATTGGGTACTGCGGATGAAGTTTATAACCATCCATTGCACCCATATACCAAGAGTTTGCTTTCGGCTGTGCCCGAACCTGATCCAATCGTTGAAAAGCAGCGTGTGATTAAGCCATACGATGCCAGCTTCGAAAAGGATGGACAGGAACGGAAAATGGTTGAAGTTGAACCTGGTCACTTTGTCTTGGCAACACCAGCGGAAGCTGAGCAATACAAGGCAGAACAAAAGTAAATCAGGTCACTTTACGTGCCCACTGTTTTCTAACTAAAACAGTTTAAATTAAAAAAGCGTTTCAGGATGAACTGAAAGCAGATGTTTCTGCGCTCAGCCCTAGCCCTGAGCGCTTTTTTCATGTAAAATAAGCTTATTATGGAAAACTTTGAACAAGAATTACAAAATCGGCGGACATTCGCCATTATTTCCCATCCCGATGCGGGAAAAACAACCTTAACGGAGCAATTACTCCTCCATGGTGGCGTTATTCGCGAAGCCGGAACGGTCAAGGGTCGTGGGGCCAAGAAGATGGCTTCATCGGACTGGATGGCCATTGAGCAACAGCGTGGTATCTCTGTTACCTCATCTGTCTTGCAGTTTGACTATGAGGGTAAACGTATCAACATTTTGGATACACCGGGGCACGAAGATTTCTCGGAAGATACTTATCGAACACTGATGGCCGTTGATTCGGTTGTCATGGTTGTTGATGCCGCGAAGGGAATTGAGCCACAAACCAAGAAGCTGTTTGAGATCGTTTCAAAACGTGGGATTCCTGTCTTCACCTTCTTTAACAAGATTGATCGTGATGCCCGGTCACCATTAGATTTGGTTGACGAATTGGAAAGCATTCTGGGGATCCAAGCATACCCAATGAACTGGCCAATTGGGTCTGGACAGATTTTGCAGGGCATTTATGATTTGAAGCAAAAGGAAATGATTCCCTTTAAAAATGCAGCTGATCATCCAGAAGTTCGTCAAGAAGGTTTGGATGAAGTCGAATTGTTGGAAGATGCTGGGAACCAATTTGATGAAGAGGCCGTTGCCACGGGTAAGTTAACACCTGTCTTCTTTGGTTCCGCCTTAGCGAACTTCGGTGTGACCGAATTTTTGCGAGAATACCTGACTTACGCGCCAATGCCTGCGCCGGTCACAACAGTTGATGACCGAGTGATTGAACCAGATAATCCTGAATTTACTGGATTTGTCTTTAAGATTCAAGCCAACATGGATCCTCGTCACCGTGACCGAATCGCTTTTGTGCGAATTGTCTCCGGTGCTTTTGAACGGGGCATGGATGTCACGCTGGAAAGAACGGGCAAGAAGCTTCGTTTGGCCAATGTGACCCAGTTTATGGCGGAAGAGCGTGAAAACGTTCAGGGAGCCGTTCCGGGCGATATTATCGGTGTTTATGATACCGGGAACTTCCAAATTGGGGATACGATTTTCTCTGGTAAGAAGGCTGTGCATTTCCCTGATTTACCAACCTTTACTCCTGAGTACTTTAACAAGGTCATTGCCAAAGATGTGATGAAGCAAAAGTCATATCACAAGGGCATTACCCAATTGGTCCAAGAAGGAACCATTCAGCTTTATAAGTCATGGAACTCAAGCGAATATATTCTTGGTGCCGTTGGACAATTGCAATTCGAAGTATTCAAATTCCGAATGGAAAATGAATATAACGTTGAAATTCAATTTGAGCCGATTGGTTCGAAGGTTGCCCGCTGGATTAACCCAGACCAAGTGGACGAAAAGATGGCTTCATCGCGGAACTTGTTGGTCAAGGATCGCTATGACCGTCCCGTCTTCTTATTTGAAAATAATTTTGCATTGAACTGGTTCAAGGATAAGTATCCGGACGTTCAATTGGAAGCAAAGATGTAAGTAAAAATGCCACCATTGCGATGGTGGCATTTTTCTTTGGATTAATATAAACGAACGTGATATAATATATATCGTTGATTGTTCGTTTTATTTCAAGAAAATCATTTTTGAATAAAATAATAGTTGGCAAAAAATAAATATGGGGTAGGAACCCGTGCGTTAAGTGCAGTGGAAACGGAATGTGAGCCACTGACGAAACATTTATGTGCGGTACGGGTTTCGCATTCACCAACCCGGTGAACGCTCCTTTAGGAGGTTCAAGAATATGAACAAGCACACAGTTTTCAAGCAGTGGGGGCTGTCTTCTTTGTCGATCCAACAGCTCGTTTTGCTAGCGGTCTTAATGGCCCTGTCGTTGGTTATCGGTAAGTTTTCAGTCATGCTGACACCAACCATCAAGATTTCTTTTGTCTTTTTGGCATCGTCTCTGATGGGACGGTTCTTCGGTCCAATCTGGACGATGCTGGTGATGGTCTTACTCGACTTCGTTAACGTGACCTTTTTTGTGGCCCATGGCGCCTGGTCGCCAATTATGGCCTTTGGCGTTGTGTTAGCTGGACTCATTTATGGTGGGTTCTTCTACCAACAGCCGCTGACAAAAACCGTTCACTGGGGTAAAATCCTGGTGGCCGTTTTGCTGATTACCTTTGTGGTTAACTTTTTAGTGAATACCTTTGCCTTGATGGTCATGTACTCACCACAACATTCATGGTCGGTCTTTTCGGCCATGTTATCAGCCCGGTTGCCAAAGCAATTGATTTTCTTCCCAATCCAGTTGATTCTAACTTATTTGGTTTTGAATAACCGTATTGTGACCCAGATTGGTCAACAATTCTTTGCACCACAGAGGAAGGAAACGGCGCAAGCTGATTCAATTCAAACAAAAGCATAAAAAATCAGGTCAATCCCAATTCGAAAACGGGATTGGCTCACGGTGCAAAGTGGCTTTTATGGTTCTCTTTGCTAGTAAACTGAAAAGGCACTCGCGTTCGATTTGAAACGTGAGTGCCTTTTTGTTGTTTGAAGCTGATTTTTAATCCTTGTTTTGGACTGGAATATCCTTGTGGGTTAAATCCATATTGCCGTGAACAAGGTGAGGGAAGACGAGGTTGTCGGACCAGGCGATAATTTGTCCCTGCAAGAAGAAGGAGACGGCCGTTCCGATGTTAATGGAAACGATACTACCCGAATAGGCCCAACAAGCCAAAGAAATACCAATGGCAAAAATAAAGTTGGAAATTTGTGCCTTGGGAGCGGAGCCCCGGAAGTAGGAGAAGCGCAGGATGTTGGTCATATCATCAATCGGATGAAGGATGAAGTTCACCCGCTGGTAAACCGAAATGGCGACTCCAACGACGGCAACACCAAAAAGATCGAGTGGGATGCGGAGCCACAGTGGGACTGTCCGAACACCCATCTGAACAAAAATGGTATTGAAAAAGCCGGCTAAAAAGGAAAAAAGAAGGCCGAAGGTGATATTTCCTAGGAAACGCTTCAAAACAAATTTTTTAGCTAAAAAGATATTGGCAATCGCAACCAAAACAGTCGTTGCTGCCAGATAAATCGAAATCGGCACTCCGGTAACGTGAGCCAAATTGGCTGCGCCGGCAGTCCACGGCGCGGAACCAAGGTTCGTTGCCACGGAGAGCCCGTTTCCAAGGGCATCAAGTGTTAGTGAAAGCAAAAAATAAAAGTAAATCTGTCGCCAACTTAATTCAAAATATCGTCCATCACGGTGGTACATAGAAGCATCCGCCTTTCCAAAAGATAAAAATCACATTATTTTTATTATAAAAGAAAGAGCCGCTAAATAAAACGGCTCTTTTCTTTCTTTTTATTTCAGTGACAGTTTGACGACGCCTTCCCAACGGGGAGTCTGAGGAAACATGTCGATTGGTTGAATAAAGTCCACTTGATAGGCAGAATCGAGGTCTGCTAAGTCACGGGCTAGCGTCGATGGGTTGCAAGAAATATAGACTAATTTCTTAGGCTTTGTCTTAAGTAAAGCCCTCTTGAAGGCATCATCCAAACCTGGTCGTGGCGGATCGACGACCACGGCAGTTGGCGCAAAGCCTTCCTTAGCCCACTTTGGAAAGACCTTTTCGGCCGTTCCGACTTCATAGAAGGCGTTTTCGATACCGTTTTCTTCAGCGTTTAGGCGAGCATCTTCAACGGCTTCTGGGATTACTTCCATTCCGCGAACTTCCTTAACCAAGAAGGCCATTGATAGCCCAAGGGTCCCAACCCCTGAATAGGCATCGACTAGGGTGTCATCCTTGTTGAGGTCCAGTGCCTTAATCGCGATTTCGTAGGTTTTGGTCATCTGCTCGTGGTTCAGTTGCAAGAAGGCCCGTGGGGAAAAGGCAAAGTTTAGTCCTAAGATTTCCTCATGGAGGTAGTCATCACCCCAAAGCTTGATGGTTTCATCACCCCAAATGAGCGATGTCTTACCAAAATTGATATTTTGGAAAATACCAGTCAGGGCAGGAATCTTTTCCGTTAGGGCATCGATGACCGCTAAACGACCAGGGAATTCCTCGACATTTGTGACCAGTACCAATTGGGCCTGGCCCTCTTGGTTGGCACGAACGATGATGGTTTTGACCAGACCGGTGTTCTTGGCCTCGTTGTAAAAGGAAACAGAAGCGTCGGACAAAATTTGGCCAACCTGACGAACGATGGCCATTGATGTTTCATCTTGGGTAGCGATTGTTGGTAAGTCCACGATATCGTGGGTGCCACGCTTGTAGAGCCCTAATTTGACTTCGCCTTTAATCTTACGAATTGGTAAGGAAGCCTTATTGCGGTAGTGGTAGGGGACGTCCATCCCAATCGTGTCGTTGATTTGATAGTGTTCAAAGCCCTTGGGTTGGAACTTTTCTAAGGCCTGCACGATTAGGTCTTTTTTGAAGGCTAATTGGGCTGGGTAAGAAAGGTGGGCGAGTTCGAAGCCACCAACCAGGTCAGCAGCCGGATCTTCTGGCGTGACGCGGTCCTGGCTTTCTTCGCGAATCGTGACAACCTTAGCCTCAATATACTTTTCGGTAAAATCAGTTACCTTAGCGGTAACGACTTCGCCTGGCAAGGCACCAGGGATGAAGACAATCTTGCGCTTAAAGTAGCCGATTCCTTCACCATTAATACCAAGGCGTTTGATGGTTAATGGGAACTTTTGCCCAATTTTGACCTCAACGGGTTGGTGGCGGTTGGAACTGTTACCCTGATTTTTTGAGTAACGGTTAGGGCGGGAGCGATTCCCCTGTCCCTGATTGCGCACTGAACTCTTTGACCGACTGACGGTCTTTTGATGAGTGTTATTTTTTTCTGCTGACATCGGTGTCATTCCTTTTCATGGTACAAAAGCGGGTTCTGATTTTATTCAATTGATTTGAGTGTGACTTGGTACGATTGTGACTTCGTCTCGTACAGCATATGAATATTTTGCATTAAAAGCAAGAGCCAAGAAATACCAAGGCCTAAAATGATGATTTCAAAGGCGGTCAAAGACAAGTAGCGAATCCCGTAGAAGAGAAAGGCGGTGACTACCATGCTGAGAGCGGTTCCTAATGAAAAGAGTTTAAATTCGCGGTTGGCATTGGGCAAAAGCCAGTAAATTAAAAGCATGGGCCCACCCGTACCAACAATTAACAAGTTGGCCGCTGTGTCATGGGCGATATGGAGAAGGCCGGGATTATTTGGAAGTGCACCGATGGCCAACAAGCACAGGGCATCAAATGTTAGAAAGACCCTTAAAATGGTCAGTCGGTGGTGCTGTTTGTAGCGCTTTTGAATAGGCACAAACAAATAGTCAATTAAAGTTCCCCAGAGGATGCCGGCAATGATTAATGTAGCGTTAAAGGTCCAGGAAAAGTGAGCCTTGGCCGTGCCCAAAAAAGAAAAATTATGCTGCCACCATAAAAGGCGCGAGTTGGTTACCATGGCCACTAGGACCCCGCAGACAATGGTAATAATCAAAAGGACCATCATAAAGGGCGTGGAAATTAGTGTGACGGTGTAAACCATTAAATAGTTGACGATACTGACAAAGACGAAAAAGAGGATGGTCGCCGTCAATCGGTCAAAGATTGCCGCCTGAAAGAGGTAGCCAATTGCCCAGAAAAAAGCAATCATGGCAAAGGCCTGAATGAGGGCGATTGAAAAAAACAGGGTTGGTGCGAGACGCGTGTCGGTTTTCTTCTTAATTAGGTCTTTTTCTTGGCGGATATTTTTGAGGTGAAGACGGATAAAGGACCCCATTCCAGTAATTTCACCAAAGAAAATCACGGCTGTTGCTAGTGAGCTGTCGCCGGTTAGCGGGATTAAAGGGTTTTTTTGCCATAAAATCCAAAAGGCAAAGGCGATGGTTGCCAAGAATGATGGCACCAAAAACCGCCGGATTGAGAGTTCCTGTTTATTGTTTTCAGTTAGGACTGGTGTCAAAGTTAAGGAAGCGTCATTGACAACTAGGCCGAGTTTGGCCCCGTCAGTTAAGTCGAGATCATTGACGGCCTCTTCTGGAATTTCGATTTCGTAACGCTGGTTGGCCATTCGGCACCCCTTTTTATAGGAAAATAGTTTTTATTTTGCTGGAATCATTATAGCTAGAACCGCTTGGCTCTAGGGCAACTACTCTATTTTAATCAAAAAATAAAAAAAATAATATAGCACACTTGTGTTATACCACATATGTGTTATAATAATAGATGTGGAGGAGGAAGAAAATGTTAGAAAAGAGATATCAAAACTGGGGTGATCAGAATGGTACGTTTTAACATTAAGGCTTATTTGATGGATAAGTCGTTAACCATTTATCGGGTTTCGAAAGAATCCGGCTATGGTTACACGACGATTCATCGGTCTTTCAATAAGGCCCAAAGCCAGGCAACTTCACTAAATATACGAGATTTAGATGCCTTAGCCCGGGCCCAGCAAATGGAAATGTGGCAAGTATTAAAGGAATTGGAAAACGGTTATCAGAAACCTGATCCAGATCAAGAATCACTCGTTAAAAATAAGCGGGATTCGAAATCCGACGGTTGAGATGACACTGCCAATTTCGAAAAGAAAGTAAATTTATATAAAGAGGAAGGTATATTAATTTATGGCAAATCAAAACGATGCATTTAACAACGGATTTAACTCAGATATGAACAATATCTTTGATAGTATGATGGGTAACTTGAATGGTTTAAACTCTGAAAACCGCCGTTATCTAATTAACGGTCGGGAAGTGACACCAGAGGAGTTTGCACAATATCGGCAAACTGGTCAGTTACCAAATGACGCACAACAAGGTCAGACAGCAGGTAATGGTCGTCCTCAGGCCGCAAAGCCAGGACAAATTAAGCAAGATGGCATGTTGGCAAAATTAGGTCGGAACTTGACCCAAGAAGCCAAGGATGGTTTGCTTGATCCAGTTATCGGCCGGAACAAGGAAATTCAAGAAACAGCCGAAATTTTGAGCCGACGGACAAAGAATAACCCTGTCTTAGTTGGGGATGCCGGTGTTGGTAAGACGGCGGTTATCGAAGGCTTGGCTCAGGCCATTGCCGCTGGGGATGTGCCAGCCGCTATCCAAGATAAGCAAATTTACTCAATTGATATTTCAGCACTTGAGGCTGGTACGCAATACCGTGGTGCCTTTGAAGAAAACGTGCAGAAGTTAATTGATGAAGTCAAGAACGCTGGTAACGTGGTCTTGTTCTTCGATGAAATCCACCAAATTCTTGGTGCTGGTTCAACCGGTGGCGAAGACGGTGGTAAGGGCTTGGCCGACATTTTGAAGCCAGCCTTGTCACGTGGCGAATTATCTTTGATTGGTGCAACGACCCAAGACGAGTACCGGAACACGATTTTGAAGAACGCCGCTTTGGCTCGTCGATTTAACGAAGTCAAGGTTAATGCTCCTTCAGCAGCAGATACGTTGAAGATTTTGGAAGGAATCGCTCCTCTTTACGAGAAGCACCACAACGTTGAATTGCCAAAGGATGTCTTGCAGGCAGCTGTGGATTACTCAGTGCAGTATATTCCACAACGGTCATTGCCTGACAAGGCCATCGATTTAATTGATATGACGGCTGCTCATTTGTCAGCTAAGAACCCAGCAACCGACAAGGTTTCTTTGGAAAAGAAGTTAGCTGATTTGAAGAAGGACCAAGAAGATGCTGTTGGTCAAGAAGACTATGAGAAGGCTTTGAAGGTTAAGAATGAAATTGCTGACGTTCAAAAGAAGTTAGATTCTGCTAAGAACGTTGAAAAGATTAAGGCAACGCCAAACGATGTTGCTCAAGCAGTTGAACGGTTGACGGGTATCCCTGTTTCACAGATGGGTGCTTCAGATATCGAACACTTGAAGCAAATCGACAAGCGCTTGGCTGGTAAGGTTATTGGTCAAGATGAGGCCGTCGACCTCGTTGCCCGTGCAATTCGTCGTAACCGTGCCGGATTTGATGAAGGAAACCGTCCAATCGGTTCGTTCCTCTTCGTTGGACCAACTGGTGTTGGTAAGACGGAGTTGGCAAAGCAGTTAGCACAAGACCTCTTCGGTTCGAAGGACTCCATTATCCGTTTGGATATGTCAGAATATTCTGATTTGACAGCCGTGTCAAAGTTGATTGGTGCAACAGCCGGTTATGTTGGCTATGACGATAATAGCAACACTTTGACAGAAAAGGTTCGTCGTAACCCTTATTCAATTGTCTTGTTGGATGAGATTGAAAAGGCTAACCCACAAGTCTTGACCTTGCTTTTGCAGGTCTTGGATGATGGTCGCTTGACGGACGGTCAAGGAAACGTGGTAAACTTCAAGAATACCGTGGTCATTGCCACTTCAAATGCCGGATTCGGTAACAAGGATGTGGAAAAGGGTGACTTGATGGACCGGTTGTCCAAGTTCTTCCGTCCAGAATTCTTGAACCGTTTCAACGGTGTGGTTGAATTCTCAGCTTTGACTAAGGACGATTTGAAGCAAATCGTCGACTTGATGTTGGCGGATGTGGATAAGACCTTGGCTAAGAAGGACTTGACGTTGCGGATTTCTGATGGTGTCAAGGAACACTTGATTGAAGATGGTTATGATGAAGCCCTCGGTGCTCGTCCATTGCGTCGAGTAATTGAGCAACAGATTCGTGATCAAGTAACTGATTTCTACTTGGATAACCCTGGTAAGAAGGCATTGTCAGCTGACTTGGTTGATGGCAAGGTTGTCATTTCAGCTATCGAAGAAGATGACGATGCAAAGTCTGATGACAAATCAGCAAAGTAATCGCTTTTAAAACGAGCCCCAGTCGCAGGTTGCGGCCGGGGCTTTTTTGTTGGCTGGGCGTGTTGAATCGGGTTTAGCCTCGCAAGCCGAGGGCTTTCGGTGAGTTTTTTCGGCAGTTCGTGGCAGCAATCAGGCGATTTTTGGTGGTTTTCTTGGCAGTTTCCGCCAGCAATCTGACGGCTTTCGGTGGACTTCTCGCGGCCCTTGGCAACAATCACAACACTTTTCTGCGATTCTGCACAAAAGTGTGCTATTCTAAAAAGGCTAGGGGAGCCATCCGCTGAGACCTGAAAAGGGACCCTTTGAACCTGAGAGTTAGCACTCGCGTAGGAAAGCCAAATACGTTGATACTAAATTAGGGCTCATTGTCCAACTCGAAACTTCTCTAGCGCGGAATACTGTTGCAGAGAAGTTTTTTGATTGGAGAAAAAATGACTACTGATGAGAAAGAAGCAGTTTTTGCTGCTATTGACCAGGGGCAAGAAGAGTTTTTACACATTCTTGAGCGTTTGGTCGCCTTTGAAACGGTTTCGCCGCCGGCACGAAATACCACCCCACTACAAGAGTGGCTGGCCAGCGAATTAGCGCAATATGGCTTGGAAACCAAACTTGAAGATTTTTATGAAAAAGACCGGTTGCTCGAAGCCAAGAAGCCGGGGAGCGCACCGGCAACCCACCACAACCTTATGTTAAATGGCCATGTTGATGTGGCCGCCTTGGAAAATCAGGACTTGTGGGAAACCGACCCCTTTGTGCTAACTAAAAAGGGTGACACCTTAATTGGCCGCGGGGTGAGTGATATGAAGGGGGCAATGGCCGCCTATGTCTTTATCTTTAAAATCCTGGCTGATTTGAACATTGATTTACCCGGTGACCTTTATCTACAGTCCGTGGTTGGCGAAGAGTTGGGCGAGGCGGGCACTAAGACTTTGTTGAACCACCATCAGAACCCCATTGACTTTGCCATCGTTGGTGATACCAGCGATACGCATTTTCAAGGGCAAGGTGGGGTAATCACGGGCTGGATTACGCTGAAGTCGCCTCATACCTACCATGATGGCAACCGGATTAAAATGGTCCAGACTGGTGGTGGCCTGAAGGCAGCTAGCATGGTTGAAAAGATGCCGGTCGTCATGAGTGCCCTCCAGCAACTTGAGCGCTATTGGGGCATCACAAAGTCCTATCCTGGCTTTGCACCAGGAACCGATACGATTAACCCGGCCTATATCGAGGGTGGTATCCACCCGGCCTTTGTGGCCGATGAATGTCGGCTGTGGATTACGGTTCACTTTTATCCTAATGAGACGGTCGAGGGAATTGAACAAGAGGTTGAAGAGGCTGTCTTGGCAGCTGCCAAGGCCGACCCATGGTTGAAAGATAACCTGCCAACTTTTGGGTGGGGCGGGGATTCGATGCTGGTTGATCAAGGTGAAATCTTCCCAGCGCTGGAATTAAATCCGGATGGCGCTGCCTTTAAAAAATTAGCGCAGGCCCATGAAGAAAACTTCGGCCAAAAGCCGGTGGTGGGGATGTCAACTTCGGTTTCAGATGGTGGTTGGTTTGGCTACTATCATATTCCGGCCGTCGTCTACGGTCCGGGTCAGCTTGTTCAAGCCCATAGCGATAATGAGTCGGCGAGTCTAGCACAACTGCAAACCTACACCAAAACGATTGCTGCCTTTATTCTTGACTGGTGTCAGAGTGAAAAATCAGAAGTGACGGATTAGTCATTGGGTTGCTGATTGCTAACTAGAAACAATGTAAAAGAAGGCACTTCGCTCGGTGGACGATACTCGAACTGGCGGAGTATCTTTTGCACAATGGGGCCGACATCTGCTAAAAAAACCGTCAAAGTAAACTTGGATGAAACGCTGTTCTTCCAATTAGCTTTGACGGTTTTTGATTGGGGATGGGGATGCTTTGTACCTTTGTTGACGTTTGGGTTGCGACTTATCTTACTTTTAACGTTTTTGGGGCGGCTGGATATACAATCCATTCAGCCTATTTTTGATTTGACTGGATCGTCGTATCAACGTCCTGGTATTCGTCGCGGAAGCGCCGGAATAAAACGGCGGCGTACCGGCAGGCTGGTTGAACTAGTTTGCCTTCCGCCCGAGCCTTGTTGACGACTTCGTCAACCAGCTGGCGCGCAATGTTTTGGCCGCGCAGGCTGGGGTCGACGAAGGTGTGGTTTAAAACAAGACTATTTTCGGCCTGATTTTCCACGTAGGTCACCTCGCCGAGTTGTACGCCGTCCTTTTCGTAGTAGAATGCTCCTGGTTTTGCAGTGATGGCCATTAGAACCTCCCAAAATGATGTGGCGGTTTAGAAATTAACCGCAATGACGTATAATAAATTAGTTAAATAATAAGTTGGTTATATGCCAGATTAATGGAAATGTAAAGGGGTTTGGAATGAAAAAGCGTGGATTTGAAATTGTCAGTCAGTATGAAAATGCCGGTCTGACCCTGCCAGCTCGGTCAACCGAACGAGCAGCGGGCTATGACTTTGCCGCAGCAACTGATATTGTCATTCCAGCACCAACAGAAGGTGTGCAAAAGCCAGTCTTGATTCCAACGGGTATCAAGGCCTATATGCAGGCAGATGAATACCTGCAATTGGTTTCACGGTCATCTTTGCCAAAGAAAAAGCACCTGGTGATGCCAAATGCGGTTGGGATTATTGATGCGGATTACTACAATAATGAACAAAACGAGGGCGAAATCATGTTGCAGGTCCTTAATATTAGCCAAGAGGACGTTGTGATTAAGAAGGGTGATCGAATTGCCCAGGGGATCTTCTTACCATATTTGCTAGCCGACCAGGATGAAGATACTATCAAGGCCGTTCGTGCCGGTGGCTTTGGTTCAACCGGGGAGGGCTAATGGCCAAAACGAAAACCCAATTTATTTGTTCCAATTGTGACTTTATTTCGGCCCGCTACCTTGGTCGCTGTCCAAACTGTGGCGAATGGGGCACTTTTGTCGAAGAAAAAATCCAACCAGAAACGACCAATCGCAAGGCACGAGTCGGTATTGACGGTAAGGTCGCTAAGGTCCAAGCCATTAACGAAGTCTCTTTGGAAGATACGCCCAAGGTCACCACGGGCCTGAAAGAATTGAATCGTGTCCTTGGTGGCGGAGTTGTTGCCGGAACCTTGGTGCTAATTGGTGGGGACCCCGGTATCGGGAAGTCGACGCTTTTGCTTCAGGTTTCGGGCGAACTTTCCAACCATGGGAAGGTGCTTTATGTGACCGGTGAAGAATCGGCCTCGCAGGTTAAGTTGCGGGCGGACCGGTTAGATGTCGGTGGTCAGCAATTCTACCTTTATCCGGAAACCGATATGACGGCGGTGAAAAAGCAGGTCGAGGAAATGAAGCCGAACTTTTTGGTGATTGATTCCGTGCAGACGATGCAGGAACCTGATTTGACCTCACCAATTGGATCCGTTGCTCAGATTCGGGAAGTGACGGCTGATCTGTTGCAGATTGCCAAGACCAATAACATTACGGTCTTCATTGTTGGCCATGTGACCAAGGATGGGGCGATTGCCGGTCCAAAGATTTTGGAACACATGGTTGATACGGTTCTCTACTTTGAAGGGGACCGCCACTATAAGTACCGGATTCTGCGGGCGGTCAAAAACCGTTTTGGTGCGACAAACGAGCTCGGCATTTTCGAAATGCGTGACCAGGGACTGGTTGAGGTTGCCAATCCTTCCGAAATTTTCTTGGAGGAGCGCCTGGCCGGTGCCACTGGGTCGGCAATTGTGGCGACATTAGAGGGAAACCGGCCAATCTTAGCGGAGCTCCAGGCCCTCGTGACCCCGTCTGTCTTTGGAAATGCGCAACGGACGGCTACTGGCCTGGACCGTAACCGCGTTTCGGTCATTATGGCGGTTTTGGAGAAGCGGGCGAACCTGCTGCTACAAAATCAGGATGCCTATCTCAAGGCGGCTGGTGGTGTGAAGCTCGATGAACCAGCCATCGATTTGGCAGTCGCGGTCGCGGTTGCCTCGTCTTACCAGGATAAGGAAACTAGGGCCAGTGATGTCTTTATTGGCGAGCTGGGCTTAACCGGTGAAATTCGGTCGGTGGCTGACTTAGAAGGCCGGTTAAAAGAAGCAACCAAGTTAGGCTTTTCGCGGGCAATTGTGCCTAAGAACAACTTGGCTGGCTTGCGTTTGCCGGATGGTCTTGAGGTCGTTGGCGTGACGACGATTAAAGAGGCACTGCACCTGGCGCTTGGTGACTAGGCTGGCGGAATCGCTAGCACCTGCGGCCGATCAAACTGTTTTAAAATCAGGACCAAAACAATCCTGATTTTTTCATGAGGGCTGAAAGCCTGCCCGACTTGTTGTATACTTAAGAAAGAATTTTTCAGCGTTAGGCTGTACTGAGGAGAACAATATTCATGACTGATGACTTTCGTGTTCGTTATGCCCCATCACCAACGGGCTATCTACACATTGGAAACGCCCGAACGGCGTTGTTTAACTGGCTTTTTGCCCGCCACTACAATGGAACTTTTGTAATCCGAATCGAAGATACCGATTCTGCGCGAAACATTGAAAATGGTGAACAGTCACAGTTGGAAAACCTGAAGTGGTTAGGCTTGGATTGGGACGAAGCGCCTGATAAGCCTGGTCAGTATGGACCATACCGCCAATCAGAACGAAATGAACAGGGAATTTACCAAGAATTCATCGATGAACTCTTGGCAAAGGGCCTTGCTTATAAGTCTTACAAGACTTCTGAACAATTAGCCGAAGAACGAGCAGCACAACAGGCTGCCAAGCAAGCCCCTCACTATATCTATGAATATGAGGGCTTGACCAACGAAGAGCGCGAAGCGAAGTATGCTGAATTTGAAGCCCAAGGCTTGAAGCCAGTTGTTCGTTTCCGCGTTCCAGAAGAAAAGGTCTATGCTTGGGATGACATCGTTAAGGGTCATATCGAAATCGGTGCCAAGGAAGTTGGTGGTGACTGGGTTATCCAGAAGGCCGATGGGATGCCAACTTATAACTTTGCCGTTGTAGTGGATGACCACTTGATGAAAATTTCGCACGTTTTGCGTGGGGATGACCATGTTTCCAACACGCCAAAGCAAATGATGATCTATGAAGCCTTGGGCTGGGATGTACCAAAGTTTGGCCACATGGCCTTGATTATCAATGGTGCAACAGGTAAGAAGTTGTCAAAGCGTGACAACGATGTTTTGCAGTTTGTGGAGCAATACCGCGAATTGGGTTACCAACCAGAAGCTATGGATAACTTCATTGGGTTGTTAGGTTGGTCACCAAAGGGTGAAGACGAAATCTTCTCACTGGAAGAATTCAAGGAAATGTTTGACGAGCACCGCTTGTCAAAGGCTAACGCCAAGTTCGACCAAAAGAAGCTGGAGTGGATTAACAACCAGTGGATCCGTAAGGACAAGGACCGCATTATGCCACAGCTCTTTGATCAAATCATCGCTGCTGGCCTGATTTCAAAGGAAGACGCTGAAAAGCGTGCTGACTGGCTGAAGGAAGTTATCGAAGTCGCTGGTGTTGACGGTATTTCTTATACGAAGCAAATCGTTGACTTGGTCCGCGAACCATTCTTCCAATTAGGCGAAGTGACAGATGAAATGGTCGACTATTTGACATCGGAAGACGGACGTAAGGTCTATGACGCTTGGGAAAAGGCTTATACTGCCTTACCAGATGATGCCGATGCCGATACTTATATGGCTACCATTCGTGGTATTCAAAATGATCTTGAAATTAAAGGTCGTAATTTGTGGAACCCAATCCGAATTGCGACAACTCACCAAATTCAGGGGCCAAACCTACCTGAAATGCTTGTCTTGTTGGACAAGCCGGCCGTCTTGAAGACGATGGCTGATGTCAAGGCCAAGTACCTCGACTAAGGTTTTAAAACAGCACTCACTTTGAGTGCTGTTTTTTGTTGGTTTTGCTATAATGAGAGCAAACAATGACGATTACTAAAGTAAAAGAGGTCCGCATATGCTCCAAGTCTATAACACCTACAGCCTGGAAAAAGAAGATTTTGCCCCGCAAGAAGCAGGCAAAATTACCATGTACCTGTGTGGACCGACGGTTTATAACTACATTCATATTGGTAACGCTCGATCAGCTGTTGCTTTTGACACGATTCGCCGCTATTTGGAATGGCGTGGTTATGAAGTGAACTTCGTTTCCAACTTTACTGATTTGGGTGATAAGGTTATCGCTCAGGGTGAAAAGGAAGGCTTGACCGAGCAGGAAGTGGCCGATAAGTATGCGGCTGCCTTTGCAGAAGATACACGGCAATTAAATATTAAGCCGGCTACTAGCCGTCCACGCGCGACCGAATATATGAAAGAAATGGTCGAATTCGTTGAACGATTGCTTGAGCAAGGTCAAGCCTATGAAGTGAACGGTAATGTTTACTTTTCGACGAAGAAGTTTAAAAACTATACGGCACTCTCCCACCAAAACATGGAACAGTTAGAGGAAAATGCTGCTGGTCGCCTTGGGGAAGAAGACCAAGAAGATAAGCAGGACCCAACTGATTTTGCCTTGTGGAAGAGTGAAAGTCGGCCGGATGTCGTTGCCTGGCCATCGCCATGGGGACCGGGTCGCCCTGGCTGGCACCTTGAATGCTCGGTCATGAATGACCAGTTGTTAGGAGAAACGATTGACATTCATGCTGGTGGCATTGATCTAACATTCCCACACCATACGAACGAATTGGCGCAGTCGGAGTCATACCATCATCGGCAGTTTGTCCGTTACTGGTTGCATAACGGCTTCGTCAACGTTAATGATGAAAAGATGTCGAAGTCACTGGGAAACTTTGTTACCATCCACGACTTGTTAAAAACGGATATTGACCCGCAGGGTCTGCGTTTCTTCTTGGCCAAGACCAACTACCGTCGGGCGATTTCTTATAGTTCAGATCGTTTGGACCAAACCCAGGGTGAGCTCGATCGGTTGTACCGGGCATATCAAGGTCTCTTAGATGCCCAGGTGGTAGCGCCAACTGGTCAGGTTTCAGAACAGGTGCAAAATCAGGTAGCGGAATTGGAAGAGTCTTTCATTGAAGCGATGGATGACGACTTTAATACAGAGAACGCGGTTACCGTTATCTTTGATTTGGCAACTTTGGCTAATAAGGTGCAAAATCAGGAAACTGCAACACAGGGTGACCTAGAGTGCCTGGCTAATCGTTTGCAAACTTGGCTTGGTATCTTTGGAATTGAAAAGTTGACTCAAGAAATCATTCTTACTCCAGAACAAGAGGCTTTGTTGGCCGAACGAGCAACAGCACGTGCTGCTAAGGATTTCCAAACATCGGATGCTATTCGTGATCAACTGTTGATAACTGGCCTGGTTGTTCGTGATAGTCCACAGGGGCAAACTTGGGAATTGAAGTAAAACCGAACGTTATTGATTAAAGAAACGGATAAATTTGTTTAAATCGAACGAATTTATCCGTTTTTTATTTAAAAAACGTCTTTAGTTTTTTAGTTAAAAAGTCTTTGCAAAACTATTGACGAACCAAGGGGTAAAGGCTATACTAGTTATTGTTCGTTATGAAGCAAACGTGCTTCTAGCGAGGCGTTGGTTATCTCTGGTAGCCGGCAGTTGATAAAAGTTTTTTCAGAAAGTTGTTGACATCGTTCAACATTCCTGATAAACT
>NZ_BOJU01000005.1:0-197110 GCF_016860625.1 Fructobacillus tropaeoli | reverse complement strand
CATTGCTGTTTCCAGTGTTGTTGTCACCATGGTTGTTTGAACCGTCATTACTGTTTCCAGTGTTGTTGTCACCATGGTTGTTGTTACCACTGTTGTTTGATCCAGCATTGCTGTTTCCAGTGTTGTTATCACCATGGTTGTTTGAACCGGCATTACTGTTTCCAGTGTTGTTATCACCACTGTTATTTGAGCCTACGTTGCTATTTCCAGTGTTGTTATCACCACTGTTATTTGAGCCTACGTTGCTGTTTCCAGTGTTGTTGTCGCCATGATTGTTTGAACCGGCATTACTGTTTCCAGTGTTGTTATCACCATGGTTGTTTGATCCAGCATTGCTGTTTCCAGTGTTGTTATCACCAGTATTATTAGTTCCAGTATTATCAATACCGTTGTTCCCATTAGGATCTGTAGCTATAGTATAGGTAAATTTAGTAAATTTAAATTGATTCAGACCGTGCTCATTCCCATTAGAACCTATCAAAAACATACTAAGCGAATTGTTTTTAATGAATGAAGAAACATCAACCACTAATGTCTGTCCTTGGGCAGTCATGGACAAAGATTTTCTATTCCCATCATACTGAACGTTCAAATTAGACCAAAATGAATTAGCACCAGGTATTTCTTTATAATTATTATAGGAAACAACAGTTCCAAATTTATCAGTAGCGATGAAATCCATATTAGGATTACTATCAGCATCCCACTGTGCAGACCCATTTGTTGTGCTGTTATAGTATGTATCTAATTTAATACCAAAAGCATTTTTTAACCCTCCCATTCCGAAAGCATTTCCAGAATCACCAATTTTGCCTATAGGAGCATCAGCAAATCCGAAAGCAACTCCGTCACCACCGCCAATATATATTTGACCAGTAAATGAAAAACTTTGGTTCATATTTATTTTGGTTTTTAAAGTAATTGAACCAACTGTCCCCTGGGTGTCTGAAGTTAATTGATAGCTATTATTTGGTAAGGGAGCTGCATCTCCATGATATGAAAAATAACGACTAAATTGGCTAGGATCAACAGTTCTACTCCCTAATGTTGAAGCAGAAGCAATCGTTTGTAATTCGGGAACATTAATATTAACATTGTCTAAAAAAGTAGGAGTTAAACCAATTAAAAAGAATGTACTAGCAAAAATCCACATTTTGCCACTTTTATACATTTTAAAATTTTTTGTTACTTTGTTAAATTTTGTTATTATTTTTTTCATTTTCCTTTTCCTTTTCCTTTTCCTTTTCCTTTTCCTTTTCCTTTTCCTTTTCCTTTTCCTTTTCCTCTCCTATTGTTTGTTTCATTTTATTGATTACATCCTTCCAAATATGAGAAACAGAATTAATATCATAACGTTGCATATTATGCTTTGCATTTTTAGATAATTTTTGACGTAATTCACTATCATCTAATATTCGAATAGTTTGCTTAGCTAACTCTCTATAGTCCCCTTTAGGAACAATAATTCCGTCTTCTCCATTAGTTATTATTTCAGAAGGACCAAAGCACGTATCATATGAAATAACAGGAATACCTACTGCTAAAGCTTCATTAATCGACATCCCCCATCCTTCATTTTCACTAGTCATAATCATAACAGCAGCATCCTTATAAATAGTATCTTGGCTACTTCTGTAAAATTCAAAATGGACTGATTTTTCTATATCAAGAGATTGTATTAGTTGCAAAAGCTCCTGATTGTATTTTTGATCATAGATATATCCATAAATAAAAAGCTCTGCTTGAATTTGACGTTTTCGAATCAAAGAAAATGCTCGAAGGGCATCACCTATATTTTTCTGTTTATCAATTCTAGCAACCATAATAATTTTATGAGGATTATATTTATTTTGGATTGGCAATATTTTAGGATTGGTCAATGCCACTGTCGCATTAAATACAGGTAAATGAGACGGCAGTCTTTGTTTCAAACTTTTACTTCCATCGATAGTAGGTAAAATGTATCCAGATAAATTGGACATTTCAGACAATTCTCGATTCATAACTTCAGAAAACTCACCGTCATAACTATTGGTTGAACTATAAGTATTATGCCAATATTCGAATACAGGAACTTTATTTTTCATTTTTAAAAGAGGTGGATCAACCAAATATGAGCGATCAGCTATAAAAATGCTCCGTTTATCATTTTGAGCAATTTCATCATAAAAGAACGCTGTTAATTCATCCAAACTGTGAAATACATACCTCGCATCATTATCATTTAAAATAATAGCTGTTTGTTCAATATTTGAATTAGGCAATTCATGATAAAAAAATTGAATTACAACCTCACCTTTAGCATTGTAAATATCTTCGGAAGATACACCCCCATCCTGTCCGAAATATGAAGTAATTGATAAAAATCCCCTTGAATCATAACCATCATCTCGCATTATATTACCTTGGTTATCAAAAATTTGTACATTAGAGATAAAATTTTGATTTCCACTAAAGAAAGTTACTTTTGCAATTAAACTATTTTGATGAAAAAGCTTAATTTCATCTCCCATTTGTTGTTTCTTTATTGTTCCAAATTGCTCCACAAAACCATCTACAATATTGTCTAAACTATTAGTTAGGGAATTTTCACCAGAATATGCTACTGTTTTTTGATAATAATCAAATAAATTTAAAAAATGTTCACTATCAATATCATATGGTTTTATATTTCTATGCTGAAATCGATTGTATCTAAAAGTCACTATTTTAGCGTCTTCATTTAAAAAATTGAAAACTTTTAATCGATTTATCATTGCTATTTCTAAACCTGCGAGTTTTGAGTCTATTGAATGCGTCAAAAAATAAAACATACCGTCTCCCTTTTATATTTCACAAATCTTGTTCCATTGACTTATAAAATGATTTTTATCGTAATGCTGAATATTTTGCTTAGCTGCTATTCTCATTTGCAAATAAAGATTAGTATCAGTTAATAATTTATTTGTCGCCTTAATAAAACTAACTACATCATTATTTTCAATTAAAAAACCACTTTTTTGATTTTCAATTAACTCTCTAGGTCCGTAATCAATATCAAAAGCAATAACAGGTACCCCATAAGACTGTGCTTCAGCTTGAGACATATTAAATCCCTCAAACTTACTTAACATCCAAAATATTCTTGCTTGAGAATAAACTTCTTCCAATTTTTTTGTATAAGGATGAATCGTTATATTTTCTGATAATCCTTTTTCGATAATGGCTGTCTTAACTTTTTTTAAATAACTGGAATCTCCATATCCAAAAATATCCCAATGAACATTCGAATTAATTTTTATTAACTTATTAATCATTTCAATACCAAGTAGGATTCTTTTCTCAGGGAAAATACGAGCTACTGTGATAATATCATATTTATAATGCCCCGCCATTTGATCGGATGAAATATCAAAATCGTTTAATATATATGAATTTAATTTAAAAACATCAATTTTATTTGAAGTAGCAATTTTTAAATCAGCAACCTCTTGATTAGTTGCTGCCAAAAGTCCATCTATTTTATCAGAATTTTCTATTTCAAATAGCAACGTATCAAATGGTTTTGTCTTATTCGCTATTCCATTTTCTGGAACAAACACATTATGCCAATATACAAACAATTTCCTACTAGTTGTCATTTTAATAAGAGAAACATCAGTTTTATATGCCCTATCAGAGATAAAAAGATTATTATTATCAAATTCTCTGTTAAGAGCATCTAAAAATATAGTTTCCAACTGTTCTTTTTTGGAAAGAAAATATTGTTTGCTTTTGAAATTCAATATCCAATTCGTATAAATTTCCCCATCGCTGTCCACACGATAGTAACTTTCTAAAACTGAGTTACCAAAAAGGTCGTAATTAATTTCACGAGCAACTCCACCCCGTTGACCGTATATATCAGACATACTCAAAAATCCGCGAATATCATAAAAATCTGTCTTAATTTTGGAACCGTAATTATCAAAATAGTCAACTCTATCAATATACTCTGAATGGTCACCTGAAAATAAGTAAATAGTTTTTGTATGACTTCTCTTTCTATATATTACATACTGATTTTGATTAATATTTTCAACGTACTCATCTTCTGTTAAAAGGTCTTTTATCTCTTTGCGTTCCAATTGACAAATAAGTTCTGTATTATTCCAAACTCCTTGAAAATAATCATACATATTAATTAAATCAAGAGTTTCTAATTTTATTTTTTTCTTAATATCATATAAAAACCTATTGTAGGCTAACGTCACAATTGAACTCCCAAAATTTTTAAGAGCTTTCAAACGCTTAAATTGTGCCTGCTCGATTCCTGATAACTGATAATTATAATCATATGTTACAAAAAAATTCATAGATATCCTCCTCAAATACCACAATATAGAAATAAGAAATAAGAAATAAAAAATTTAAAATAATTACTTTTATAAGAACATTTTCAATTACTATTGTAACAAAAAAAATAATAATCTATTTATTTATTCAAGCAATTCTATACTTAATTTGACAATAATTGAACAAAATTACTGTTTTACCTGGAACGCATCTATAAAAAATTTCAAATGGTATATCAATTCAGGGAGAGCCATTAATTAGGATTGCTTACTGTTCGAATATTTCGTTAAAATTATTTTTTTATTGAAAAACACTGAAATTTACAAGTAGTTAATTAAAACGTCATTTACGATTAAAAAGCTCATTACTGGCCCGCTCCCAAGGTCAGTAGTCATTGATAAAATAAACCGAAAGATGGTACTTGTTCTGCAACTCCTGACAGCCTGCAAACTCTTGACCATGGTCGACTGAAACGTTCTTGACAAACGCACGAAGCGTTGAAAACCATGGACCATAGATTTTTTTGATCCGATTCGGTACTTTAATCGTCCAAAGAAGGTGTGTTTGTCTTTCGACAAATGAAATGGCCCAAAGCATTCCTCCTTTTCATTAGTGTAAGCAGCTACCTTTTAAGAAATTCTTTGGGCTTTTTGTTTTTTAATTGTTATTCGAATTAATTATAAAATCTGTTATGAATCCCAAAATTAGGATATGTCTTTGAGCAGCCTTGAGGACTGACGCCCGATATTCAATCGGCGCCAGTCCTTTTAGTTTGCTCTTACTCCGTTTTCTATTGTAATAGTGAATATATTCCTTGATGGCTTGATTGAGTTCGGTATCCGATTGAAAGTGCTATTGAAAGTCAAAAAAATTTCTCGTTTTAGTGTTCCAATGAAACTCTCAGTCAATCCATTATCAGTTAATTTTCTTTTACGTGACATTGACTGATTCATGACGTGACTTGATAACCATCGTTAAAAATAACGATTTTGATATTGCCAACCTTGGTCAGTATGCAAGGTTAGCTTAGCAGCGTTTGGATAGCTTTTCACTGCCTTTTCCATCATACTAACTGTCTGATCTAAGTTCTGATTCCTGGACACTTCATAAGAAACAACTTCTTGCGAACAAACATCGAGTAAGGCTAATCAATAAGTCTTTTGACCATTTAATTTAAATTCAGTCGTATCGGCATAATACTTTTGGCCGGGATGTTCTGAGTGAAAAGATTGTTTGACCTTATTCTCTTTAATAACGCCAATCGTACCTTGATAACTACTATATTTTGCTTGTTTACGATTGTGCAAAACCACTAGTCCCAAATTGCCATAAGTCTTTGGACCTTCTTATGGTTCATCACTACGCCTTCTTGCTTTAACTGTAAAGTGATGCAACGATAACCATAGCAAGCATGATGTTCCTCAAATAACTCACGAATACAGTTCATGAGCTTTTCATTTTTGACGTCCTTTCCCACTTTCTGAAAAGTGTAGTAATAATCACTGCGAGAGAGGTGTGGTAAATCCGAGTGCCTGTTAATAATCTCTAAAATGAGCGTGAGGGGGGCTTTCAATTTGTGACTTAGTTGAGTTACCGCTGAGATAATTTCTTCCGCTCGTCCACTAAGACATCTGATTTTTTGTATATTCGTTGAGGATACGCATCTTCAAATTCTTCTCTTGTAAGACTTGATTTTCTTTCTTGAGCCTGCGATTTTCCTCTTCAAGCCGCTCTTTATCCTGGTCGATTATTTGGCTTTCGTCCTTTTTTCTTAATAACGATAGTATAACCGTTTTCACAGTAAGAACAAAGCCACGGCTAGGTAAGTCATACTCAAGAGGAACAAAATGAATCGAACGGGTTGGATTCAACGCTTTTTGAATAATTTCCAGTGTTAAATCATCAGCATATGACTGGTATGCATGCTCTAAGATGGCTAGACCATGCTTGTCAATCAAAGAAACTAAATACTGTACATTACCACTGTTTATCTTGTACTAATGACCAATCTGTTTGAGACTATAGCATTGGTTTTACCAAAGATAATAAATATGAATTTTGTCTTCTTTTGATAATTTCACACAAATACCAATTTTTTATTCAATCAATATAAATAATTAATATTTATGGCAAACAATTAAAACTATTTGAATTCATTAAAAAAAGAGCGACCATTTAATTGGCCGCCCCTTAAAAAATATTCTCAAACATTTAATTCATATTTATTATTCAGAAAAATATTTAAAAAATATATTTTTATTTGATTATTCCCCCTTTTTCTTACGCGAAGATACAAACTCATACGTTGAAAGCAAACCTGCAAATACAAGTGCAATCAACCCCTTATTTTCAGAAGTATTTTTATAAATACGACGACCTGTATTCGGCAAAACAGTATTCTCACTATTCCGGTTAACAGAATTTTGAGTTTCTCCTCGATTAATTGAAATTGGATCATCACTGATTGTAATATAGCCAGTTGCCCATGTTCTATCACCAACTGTCCCTGAAGCACTTTCCTGCATTGCTCGCTTTAACCTATCAATTGATGCATTAGTTTTAGAAGACTTCCCCCACATGAATGTAATTCTATAACGACCTGGCACTCTTACATTTCCATAAACAATAAATTCCACTACATTATCATCTATATCGTCTGAAAAAGCACCTTCTCCGCTTCTGTCTACAAAATGCAGGTTATTACCAAATAGAATTTGATTATGGTCATTCTTCAAATTCAAGAAGTTGAGCATGACACTCCATGAACTAATTGTTGCCAATGAATCAGTTGCTGAAATTACAGGGTTAACTAACCCATCTCCAATCAAATCATTACCATGATTATTATTTCCAATATTGTTTGATCCAGCATTGCTGTTTCCAGTGTTGTTATCACCATGATTGTTTGAACCGGCATTACTGTTTCCAGTGTTGTTATCACCACTGTTATTTGAGCCTACGTTGCTATTTCCAGTGTTGTTATCACCACGGTTGTTTGAACCGGCATTACTGTTTCCAGTGTTGTTGTCACCACTGTTGTTTGAGCCAGCATTGCTGTTTCCAGTGTTGTTATCACCACGGTTGTTTGAACCGGCATTACTGTTTCCAGTGTTGTTGTCACCATGGTTGTTTGAACCGGCATTGCTGTTTCCAGTGTTGTTATCACCACTGTTATTTGAGCCTACGTTGCTATTTCCAGTGTTGTTGTCACCATGGTTGTTGTTACCACTGTTGTTTGATCCAGCATTGCTGTTTCCAGTGTTGTTATCACCACGGTTGTTTGAACCGGCATTGCTGTTTCCAGTGTTGTTATCACCACTGTTATTTGAGCCTACGTTGCTATTTCCAGTGTTGTTGTCACCATGGTTGTTTGATCCAGCATTGCTGTTTCCAGTGTTGTTGTCACCACTGTTATTTGAGCCAGCATTACTGTTTCCAGTGTTGTTGTCACCACTGTTATTTGAGCCTACGTTGCTATTTCCAGCGTTGTTATCACCACTGTTATTTGAGCCTACGTTGCTGTTTCCAGTGTTGTTATCACCAGTATTATTGGAGCCAGTATTATTAGAACCGGTATTGTTTGGTGCATATACAAACACGTCGGCGACTTCATCTGAACTTAACCGATGCGTTATAGAGCTATTTTGCGATGAAATTACATGATTATCATCATTCGTATATTCATACGATTTAATAAAATGATATCCCATACTAGTTAAATCTTGAGCTTGGGAGGTTACTGTTTGTCCCATTGCCCCCCCTAGACCCAATTGACTAGAAGGTTGTAAATCATTATTATTAATATCCCTGTAGTAGGACTTGATAATTTTCGGCTCTATTGTTGTGGAATCAATATTATAAAAAAAATTATAACCAGTTCTTGTGGCAGCACCAGGAGCGTTCAAATCAAAAGAAATTTTAAATTTCTGGTTAAAACTCACGTTTGCAGCGGAACTATTAGAATATATAATTTTTGATCCGTCAGTATTCGTGAATGGAATATAAAGCCATACAGAAGAATCTGAAGGGGTAGTCGTTATTGTGCCATCTAAACTCACAAAATAACAATTTGAACTTGGAATCGATAACGTATTATTATTTGAATCTGTTACTACTATATTATTAAGGCTTGAAGCATTCAATTGAGACCACGGAACTGAATTCTTTCTAGAATTAGCAGCATCTAGACTATATCTAACTGTCAAGGCATTTAGGGTCACCATAGCTTGGGTGTCACCTTGTTTATCTAACTTCCCCCCAATATTTGAAACCTCAAAATGTCCGTCATCACTTGCGGAAACATTGTAAGGAGCAGAAAATTTAGAAGCATTTTGCCAATTATTCCAATCAACATTTGAGGAAATATTATCCGCGTTCGCACTAATTGCAAAATTTAACCCGTTATTTAAATTCGATGATAAAATGTTTGAAGAGCCTAAGCTGAGTCCAGCAAAAAAAACAAAGAACAGAGAAAACACAAGGTGTTTTCCCGACTTATACATTTTGTATCGATTTACTTTTTTTTCTCTCATATAAACCTCCGACTTTTCAAAACTAAGTGCAACTAATAATAATTATAATTCTAATTTAACAACTGTCAACCAATTAACTTTTCAAAAAGAATTTGAAAGTATAGAGAGAGTTATATGATTTTTTAATAAGAGCTATTCAATCGTTCTAACATTTATTGAAATATATTTTCAAGAACGTCTAGTCATTTTTTAATTAACATGTAAAACATTCATCACTCCTTGAACATTTTACGTCATGATTTCAGGACTTATTCAATATTGAACTGAGTATTCTTTATAGCCACGCGTTTCAGGTTCCTTCGGAAGTTTTCAATCAAGTTAGTACTACCAATGGCAAATTGTAAAATTAAGCAGAAAATCTCACACGAAAAACTTATCATTTAGCTCAATGTAATCAGAGCAAACACGCTTGTTGCCAGTTTTTAACATCCGAAATATCTTTTTTTGAATCATCACATTGCTATTTTAAAATGGTCACTAAAAACGGCTGCTCATATATTATGTATTGCGTCCACCCCCCCTATAATTGAATTCACCATGTTTACTTAAAATTAAGAAATGCTCGTATGTCAATAAGTTAGACACTTTTTTACATCGCCGAGCTTGATTCGTATGTGTGAATGCGTTCATGATTATATCGGTGAATATACCGCGAAATTCGAGCCACTAGCTCAAATTGACTCTTAAATCGATTTGGATAAATCAATGCTCTCTTTAAAATTGAATGAAAGGCCTCGATTCTTCCATTGTCGTAGGGGTGCCCTTTCTTGGAATAGGAGTGGCGAATGCGATTTGTCTCCAGTCAATTTTCAAAGACACTACTCGTGTACTCGCTCCCCATATCACTGTGCAGATAAGCCGGTTTTGGATGCCGGCTTAATGCCTCTAACAACATATCAGAGACAAAACGGCCATCTCGAACTGAACTCAAGACTTCAGTAACTGGCTTACGGTATTTTTGGGTCATCACTGATTGACAGTTTGCCTCTTTTAATAATCGCCATCATCGTCTTCCACCAACATTGATTCCTTGTCGGTGTAAGGCGATTTTCATTCGTTTATAACCATCAACACGGTCACTCGATAGCCAGATTTCTTTGGCCATTTCTTGAATCATTTGATTCTCCTGTTCGCGCTTACTAGGTACATGGTTTACCCAATCATAAAAAGTACTCCGTGCAATCTTTAAGACACGAAGTACAGTTGTCACACGATGACCAACAGCGATATTAGCTTGAATGATTGGCAATGCGGTATCACGATTTAATTTTTTGCCAGTAATACAGCCGCTCGTTTTAAAATATCATTTCCCTCTCGGAGACGATCATTTTCCTTTTTAATCTTTTTCATATCATTGTTTGTGTGGATGGTATCACCAATCATTTGCTTTTGAGCACCATGTGCCCATTTCAAAACAGTGGTTGAGGCCATACCAAATTCTTTTTCGAGGGACTTAGAAGAACGACCTTCCTGATAAAGAGCAATAATTGAATCCTTGAATTCCTTAGAGTAGCGGGGACGTTTTATCATATGCTAAAATCCTTTTCTTTCTTGAGTGATTATACAGTGGATTGGCGCATAAAATCGGTCCACTTTATTAGCATACGAGCAAAATCATTTTTACCAGATAATGGTATTCGACATAAACGCGTTTTTACTCATGGACGTTTAATTAAAAATCGGCAAAAAAAACGTCTAATTAAAACAAGAATTTGATCATTTCCAAGTGATACCATGCAATCTGGTAAACCACATGGCGATGTTTTAGTAACCATCACAGAACGGTTGAGCCGACAGAATATTATAAGACATGTCAGTGGTTGCAATAACCAGGCAGTGACATCGGCCATTATAGGGTACTTCTAGGGCATCAAAAACAATAAATCAATCACAGTTCATCATGATATAAAATTTGCAAAATATGTTGAAGATAGAAAAAAGCTAGTCATATCAATATATTTTGCACACTCATATTCACCAGAACAACAATGGGAGTAATGAAGTACTAAAACAATATTTCCGGTGGTTTATACCCCAAAAAAGCAAAATGGAAGCAGTCAGAAAGAAATGAACCAAACTAATCATTGAGTTAATGCCAGACCAATGAAAATACTCAACTGGTAATCACCGCGAAAAATCTTACAACAACATATGGTGTTCAGATTATTCTTACAATCTACCATCGAAAAACGTCCTGAAGATGTTAACAATCGGAAGGTATTTAGACACTGGAAAGTCGACACTGTTTTGTTGAGTCATGGACAAGATACAACCTGTTTCGTTACCTTTTTAGAGCTTCAAAGTCATACCTATTAGCGATTAAAGCATCAAATCGAACGAAATAATTGATGCCAATTCCTTTCAAACATTCCATAAATTCATTTAGAAGCACCGTAAAAAGTATTACCGTTGATCATGGGACAGAGCCAATAATGAATTATTTAATCGTAAATTACGGTACTTCTTTCCGCAAAAATCTAACTTTCGAGAAGCGCCCTAATTAATCCAATTTGTGACGCTTAAAATACTACTTAATATTCTTAGGACAAGGGCACTAGCAGAGCACTCGAATCGATGCAAGGCCACTATAAATAACGATTTAAATTCAGACAAATAGCTATTTTTTTGCATGAAAAAGCTCCTATGATGAAGTTGTATCGAACGTTTTTGTCCTTAATTACATCATAAGAGCTATCCACAAAATGATAATCATAAAATAAAAAAGAAAAACACAGAAAGAAAACGTTTAAATCAAATGATAATTTTCAGATATACCCTTGTACAAAATATTAATACTTTACTTTCCAAATTAGTCAATTACTATTTTAGATATAATATCTGTCAGTTCACTTTTTTTAATCAACATAACTTCATTAATATTTTTAATATTTTCTCTGTAAAATTTTATATCATTATCAGTCAATTTGCACATTAGTTGATTCAAATCGTCCAGGGAATCAATTACTATTCCAATTTTATTTTTCTTAATAAACTTTCCTAAACTCGATCCAGACCAGGCTATAATAGGTATTCCATTTTGTAAATAATGTGAGGCCTTGTATGGCATATTATACCTATTATATCGTGAATACTTATTAAAACCGGCCCTGTATTCCCCATCCCAAACAAGGCCGAAACCTGTATAATGACTCATTTTTTCAGAAAGATTTTCAATACTCAAATTTCCTTTATAAGAAATATAATCATTATTTAATAATGATTTACTAGGATTTGGTCCATAAACCTCCAAAGGCAAAGGACACTTTATTTGTTCTAAAAATTGAGCTTTGGCTAAATTACCAGCATATAGTATTTTTTTTGATACTTTATTAGGTTTCTGATCTAAATAGTTAATATTAGATAAATATTCTGGTAATGGATTCAAGCCAAATGGTTGAGAAAATTTAGACTTAATTCCAATTTCAGTTAATGCCTTCTTCATTTCAATACTAGGTACTAAAATAAAATCTACAATATTTAATATTTCAAACTCATTATCCATAAATTCTGATAATTCTCTTAAAATAAGACTATCGTTTAAAAATAAATAGACGATTATACCCTTATTCTTTAATTGCTGTATAATATCAAGATCATATTTTAAATGTGTTGGCATTGTCCAGACAAATGATGGATAAGATAGTAAGACTTTATCACCTAGAGAAAATGATTTAACAAATTCGTCTATTTTGTTAGAATCGTCAGGATAATTTATAGATATAAACCCATGTTCTTCAGCAATCTCTTTCAACCCTAAATTAGCTGGTTTTAAAGCATTGTTTTCTTCAAATGAGCCTCCTGTGACAACATATAAATTCTCAGAAGAAAATTCAATATCGTTATCCATAAAAAATTGTTTCCACTTTTTTAATACTGCTGTAAAACCAAATTTTTTATAAATTAAACGTAATCCGTTTTCTCTGAAAAAACTATACTTTGCGTCCTTCGTTAAAATACCTACGATACTCTCCGAAAGTTTTTTTATATTTCCTGATTCTATTAAACACCCATTTTGTAGACTATTAATAATATAATTTGGACCATATTTAACATCATAAGAGACTAATGGTAATCCATAAGAAGCTGCCTCTATCATGGACATATTGAAGCCCTCATATTCACTAGTAAGTAAAAAAAGGTCAGCATTTTGTAACAAAGATTCTTTATCAGGGCTATAAGGCAGTAAATAAACTTTATCCTTTAAAGATAATTCATCAATTAATTGATGAAGTTCCTCATTATATTTCGAGTCAGTAACATAACCATATACCTTTAAATCAATATTATTACTTTCCTTAACAACGTATGCCATTGCTTCGATGGCATCCTCAATCCGCTTTTCCCTTGATATACGCGAAAAATATACAATATGCTTTACCTGCTTATTTGGTTTAATATCGACATTTTTGGGGTATAACGCATACGAAACAGGAATATCAACCGTCGGAATATGTGTTCTATTTTCATAATCTTCGGCTTGTTCTCTAGTGGATGCAATGTACCCTGACCACAAATAATAATTATCATATTCTAGTTGTCTAACTTCATTTAGTGGTGAAGTATCTGGTTTTTGCCTATCAACTGTATGCGCACTATGTAAAACAACAAATTTTTTTACTTCATGATTTTTCATACCAATAACAATAGGAGTAGCGTATTCCGCTCTGTCAATATATATAACTGGAGTTGAATCAACTTTGACCAAAAAATCTAACCATGCAGATTTTAATTCATCCCATGAAGAAAAAATTATTTTCGATTTATCAGTATATTGAGGATTATTTTCACTCAGTAATATAGTACCATTATCGAAATTTTCCGTTAAGACAATTTCTCCATTAATGTTAAACCATTCATTTGCAACTAACCTACCTTTATCATAACTACTTCGTTGAGATAAAAATCCTCTAATATCAAAATATTCGATTTTAGCTATGTCGCGATTATTATTAAAGAAAACTATCTTTTTAATTTTATTAGGAGCATTTGTACTACCCAATATAAAGGGAAAGTACTCTATATCCTGATTTCCATTTAAATTATTAATTATGTCAAAATACTCATCGTTATTTATTTCACCCTTATGAACTGCTCCTTGCCAAAAATCAAACATATTAAGTGATATATCGACAGATAGACCTTGCCTTTTTATAAACACATATGATGCTGGTGTATATTCAAAAGTAACTATTTGCGATTCAACTTTTAATGCACTAAATAAATTATGTCTATACACTTGTGCATGTTCAATGCCTGAAAAATTATATTCAAATTTATTTGTTAAAAAATAATGCATACTACTCCCCCCCATTACATCAAACCAATTAATATTTGTTATACAGATTATAAAATTCTTAATTGCAACATCTTATCATTTTATAAAAAACATACATTCTTGATACCTCTAATAACTAATATCTAAACACCCTTTTAATATATAAATATTAAACGAATTCAATTCAATACATTTCTAAGAAAACACCAGTTATATTCTCAAAATTCTAACGGCTATTATAGCATTTATTATGATATAAATATCATGCTATACATTGATTAAAAACATAAACATATCTTTTGAATTAATGATAAAAATTATCAAACAATATGAACTTTAAATATTCATCAAATACCGCACTAATACTTTTACGAATTTCGCCAATAAAATTTATTATTTTAGTCCACATTCTAAAAGATAAAGTTAGATTGCAAGAATTAATCGAGCACTGCGAATTGCCGAAAAGCCTTTCGTAGTGATTGCCGATTGAGTGTTTTCATTGTCTGGCATTAATCCAATGATTAATTTGATCTAATTCTTTGTTACTTACGGTTTCAATTTTACGCTGCTCTCGATTTCATCATATTTTTCAAATTCTCGTCCGTGAGCAACAGTGATTGATTGAGCATTCTTAATTCCTGAAAAAACGAATTAAGACTGGTGTTACCGCCTGACTATTATGCCCACTAACCTGCCTCACAATATGTTGCAGGCTTAATCTTTCAGTAATGGTTACGAGTACTTCACCGCGTTTCTTACCCGATTGCATCGTATCCACTTCAAAATGCCCAAATCCTTGTCGTGCTGTCACACTTTCAGGTCTTGTCTCAATAGAACGACCATGAACAAATACTTGTCGTCTACCATCAAATTGACGCTTTTATCGGATACCTTAGTCAGGTCAATCAGTCACAGATAGTTTGAGTCGACCAGCATTAAACCAATTATAAATCGTTTTGAAAGGTATCCCTAAAACATGAACATCAGTTTTTGGTGACTACGTAGATGACGCTTTTTTTTTCAACGCCAACGCATGAGCAATATCAGCTTTATAGGGCGTGACTTGATGAATTTCAACCGATACCGTCGCAGGTGATCGGTCAATAAAACGTGCAATGGCACGAACTGAGTAATTCAATTCCAGCAAAGTTTGAATGACAGTGCGTTCTTGAGATGATAGACTTGTCGTGAGTCGCAGTTCTTTTATGGTTGTTTTGGACAATTACCATTAAAGGCGCTGCGGCTTTTTTATTCAAGTGTTCGGTTTACTTTTACAATCTACCAACCAATTTATTAGCATCCTCCTATCAGCAACTAGCTGATAGAAAAGCCCCCACCTCCTTGCAAGCTGTGGTAGAATTAAAAAATAAGGTTTTCGTCATGATCAATTAAAAATCGAACTTGGAGGAATAAGCATGATTTACAAAGTCTACTATCAAAGTCATTTCGACCGTAATCCAAAGCGGGAAAATACTCAGACCTTTTACATTGAGGCCGAATCAAAGCCAGCCGCACTAGCAGCTGCGCAAGCAAATACAGAATTTAACATCGAAGATGTTGAAGAATTATCCGATGCAGCACTGGTGTACGAACAGGCTAACCCGGATTTTAAGTTAACAACTTTTTCCTAATGTCAACAGTTGATATTAAGAAAAACGAAGTCGGCGTTTACGCTCTTGGCGGACTTGGCGAAATTGGAAAAAACACATATGGAATCCAATACCAGGACGAAATTATCGTCGTGGATGCCGGAATTAAGTTTCCGGAGGACTCCCTTTTAGGAATTGACTATGTCATTCCAGACTATTCGTACTTAGTCGAAAACATTGACAAAGTAAAAGCTCTGGTGATTACCCACGGACACGAAGACCACATCGGGGCGATTGCTTACTTTTTACAAGCCGTCAATGTACCAGTTTATGCTGGCCCACTGGCAATGGCCTTAATTCGTAACAAATTGGAAGAAAAGCAGCTCTTAAACCGCGCTGAACTCCATGAAATTACGGATGGGTCAGTCATTGAATTCGACCAAATGTCAGTTGAATTTATTCGTACCACCCACTCAATCCCAGACGTTTTTGCCGTTTCAGTCAAAACTCCCGTTGGAACGATTGTGGAAACCGGTGACTTCAAATTTGATTTGACACCAACCACCAAGCAAAAGCCAAACCTTTGGTCAATGGCTCGCACTGGTGAAGAAGGCGTCTTATTGTTGCTGTCGGATTCAACCAACGCTGAGCGGCCCGAGTGGACAAAATCAGAAGCCTGGGTCGAAAAGACTGTTCAAAAGCTTTTTGAACAACTAAAGCATGGCCGAATTATCTTTGCTACTTTCGCTTCGAACATGAATCGAATCAAAATGGCCACGGATGCTGCCATTGCCCACGGCCGTAAGATTGCCGTCTTCGGTCGGTCAATGGAATCAGCCATGACGAATGGACGGGCCCTCGGATACTTAAACATCCCAGACGATACCCTGATTGAGCAGTCACAGATTAAAAATATCCCAGATGACGAACTTTTGATTCTATCAACCGGATCACAGGGAGAGTCAATGGCCGCTTTGGCACGAATTGCTAATGGCACTCACAAACAGGTTCGCTTGAAGCCAAACGATAATGTTATCTTCTCTTCTTCCCCAATTCCTGGGAACACAGCCTCTGTTAACGCTGTGATTAACAAATTAGAAGAAGGTGGCGCGAACGTCATTCATGGTAAGTTAAACAACATTCACACTTCTGGTCACGGTGGCCAAGAAGAACAAAAGTTGATGTTGTCATTAATGAAGCCTGAATACTTTATGCCTGTCCACGGTGAATACCGAATGCTCAAAGTTCATGCTGGCCTAGCCGAAGAACTTGATATTCCAAAAGATCATACCTTTATTCTAGAAAACGGTGATGTCCTCGCTCTTGACGGTGTTAACCCACCACGAATTGCTGGACACTTCCCTGCCGAAGATACTTATATCGATGGTTCAGGAATTGGCGATATCGGTTCGATTGTCTTGCACGACCGCCTGAAGCTATCACAAGATGGTTTGGTTATCGTCACCGCTACGATCGACTTAAAGAAAAAGGAAATCCTTTCTGGACCCGATATCTTGTCCCGCGGTTTTGTTTACATGCGTGAATCTGGTGACCTCATTAATGATGGTCGTCATGTCATTTTCAATACGATTCGTAAGGCAATGTCTGCAAAGAATGCCAGTGAATCTGATATTCGTCAAGCCATCATTGATGATTTGGCTAAGTATTTGCATAAAGAAACGGCTCGTAAGCCAATGATTTTGCCGATGCTGATTATGATTTAAGAAAAATAGAAAACGTCTAAATGATTTTATCGTTTAGGCGTTTTTTTCATACTAAAATCTGCTATTATTAAAGAGTATCGTTAACATTTTATTTATGCTTTTACTTGTTTAACGATTGATTATCCGTTTCTATCCCAAAAAGGAGCTTTAAGAGATGACAGAACGCAAGATTCCGGCGATTATGGGCACACAACACCCTGATAACGCCAACGCCCCCTTCTGGGACACCGCGCAACAACCTTTCATCAGTGCTTATCGTGAAACTGATGAAGCCTTTCAAAACTACCAGACCCTCCATGTTGATGAATACATGTGGGACTGGGAAGGAAAGCACGCCGATGCGGCCGTCATTGACCGCCTTTTTTCAACCCACTATGAATACTTTAAGGAACACCAACTTGGTCGTGACAAGTTTTTGACCTTCCGTTTCCCAAACATCTGGGAAGAAAAGGGCTACAACTTAATGCAAGCCATGACCGCCTTTTTGAGTTCAGAAGACTTTGCCAACGATCTTGGCTTTGACCAACGTCCCTTGTTTGAAGCTATCTTGCCAATGGCTCAGCGTGCCGATCAAATCATTGAAATGCAGCTTTTGTTTGAAAAGCTCGCTCAGTTCAAGGATGCGACCTTCACACCAACGGAAGACAACAAGGCCTACATCGAGATGATCCCACTCTTTGAAGACTTTGAAACGCAATACCATGCACCAGAAATTTTGAAGGAATACTTGAACCTTCATGAAGAACACTTCGGCTTCCGACCAAAGTACTTACGTGTCTTCTTGGCTGGGTCTGATTCTGCCCTCTCAGCCGGCTTTATGTCCTCCATTATTGGAAACAAGTTGGCCTTAGCCCGCTTGCACCAATTTGCCGAGGAAGAAGGCATTGCCATCTACCCAATTTCTGGAACTGGGTCTCCCATCTTCCGTGGTGGCCTCTCACCTCGTCGTGTTAAGCGCTATGTCCGTGAGTTCCCTGGTGTGCGCACGGCAACTGTTCAGTCAGCATTCCGTTATGACTTTTCAATTGACGAAACAAAGGCCGGTATCAAGTTCTTAAAGGAAGAATTGCCAAAGGCCAATCCATTGGTGATTAGCGATGAAGACGAAACAATTCTTTCCGATATCGCCCAAAAATCAGCAACCTTCTACCAGGAAACACTTGAGCAATTGGTTCCTGATGTTCAACCAATCTTCAAGGCCTTCCCAAAGCGTCGTGATCGTCGTCAGCACGTTGGGGTCCTAGGCTACTCCCGTTCAGTTGATAACATCGAATTGCCTCGGGCTATCAACTTTACTGGTGCCTTCTACTCAATTGGTGTGCCACCTGAATTTATTGGCTTTGGTCATGCATACGCGAGCCTCAACGAGGAGCAGTTGGCTGCCTTGAACCGCTATTATCCAAGCATGCGCGCTGATTTTGCGGAATTAGCCCACTATGTCAATTGGGATGCCCTCCAGGTTTTGAAGACGCAAAGTCCAGCCTGGCAAGAAGTCGAAGAAGATATCGTCATCCTAAAGAATGCCTTTGACCTCCACGTTGGCCCAGAAACAATGGCTGAACAACAACACGCTGAAATCGCCCTCCAAGTCGTTGAATTCAAGGAAGGCGCTTCCGTTGCCATCACTGCTTTAATCAACCGGATGGCCCAATTGCGCCATTTCTTGGGCTAATTTAAGCACTTAAAAATTAATCAACAAAAAGACGAACCTAAGTTCGTCTTTTTTATTTGCTCATTATTTTGTCGTACCAGAAAACTTGGCGCCAAACAAATATCAAGAAAAAATCATCACCATCCCTGATTTTCTGCTATAATCAACGTATTCTGATAAATTCGAAACGATGCTCGCTGAGCATTCGGCATGCACTGACATGCCTTTTTTAACGACATAGCAAAGACTTAAGATTATGACATCAGCACACTTTATTATCGATACAACCCTGATTCGCCAAAAGGATCTGGGTTCCTTGGATCAAATTCAAGGGCAATTAACAGCCGCCCAGGCGGTGACAAGCTTTCAAAAGGCATCAACGCAAAACCCAGTCTATAGCCTCGCCCGCAAAGTCGCTAAGACCTTGCAAACAGAAGAAGTCCTGCCAATCGTCGTCATTGGTAATCCAGCTTCCTTGAATGCAACTTTGGCCGCAATTCTAGACTTTGACGCAAGCATGCGCTGGCCACTCTTACTCATCAATTGGAGCGATAAAAGCCACTCAACAAATCATCTTGTGAAACAAATTTTAACTTCCTTAAACAACCAAACCATCCAGCAGGTTCCTCTTGGATTAGTAACTGGTTCTGTTCCAAAGCAAGGCAAGCAATACTTCTTGGATAGTTTCCAGGTCGGTCCTGATTTTTCAGCCATTTTACCCAAATTCAATCAAAAATTTGCTTGGAAGCATGCCTTTCATCAAATGTTTTCTTTTTGGGGCCAGGCCTCACGTAACCAAAATAAAATCAGCTTTTCCTGGACCCTTCGTTTTGGCCATACCTACCAAAACCATTCCAAGACGCTCGGCTTACAAATTATCCTTGGGCAAAATGGCGTTGCATCCGAAATTCGTCTGGTCAACCAACTTCCCTGGCCACAACTCATGCTGACCTATCTGCGTGGTAAAAAAGGCGTGGAAAACCCTAGTCGAAAGGGCTTCACCACCATCCCACTCACGATTCCTGCCGATTTTCATATCCAAGATATTCAGTCAGTCAAAACCGATGGCCGCCTCCTTCAATCCGGTGCCTATTCTTTCACCATGACAATTACAGGGACCTACCCCATCATGGCAGTCACCGAAAACTAATCAACACAAATGAAAAAGACCTGGATACGTCCTTCGACGACATTCAGGTCTTTTTAGTTTAGATGATAGCTCTGCTTTTTCCTAAAGAAAATTGGCTTATAATTCCGCCTTGATTTTCTCAACCTGGTCCAACTTTTCCCATGGCAAGTCCAAATCAGGACGACCAAAGTGGCCGTAAGCAGCTGTTTGCTTGTAGATTGGGCGACGAAGGTCTAGGCTGTTAATGATTGAAAAAGGACGGAAATCAAAGAGCTTCTCAACAATCGCTTCAATCTTGTCTTCTGCAACCTTAGCGGTTCCAAAGGTTTCAATGTTTAATGATACCGGATTTGCGACACCAATTGCATAGGCTATCTGGAGCTCAATCTTGTCGGCCAAACCAGCAGCAACCAAGTTCTTCGCCACGTAACGAGCATAGTAAGCAGCTGACCGGTCAACCTTAGTAGCATCCTTTCCAGAGAAAGCACCACCACCATGGTGGGCTGCCCCACCGTAAGTATCGACGATAATCTTACGACCAGTCAAACCGGAATCGGCTTGAGGCCCACCCAAGACAAAGCGGCCAGATGGGTTGATGTAATACTTCGTTTGGTCATCGACTAAATCAGCAGGCAAAACCGAATCAATCACGAACTTTTTAATATCAGCGCGCAATTGTTCCAATGTTACTTCTGCATCGTGCTGAGTTGACAAAACAACGGCGGCAATACGCTTAACCTGACCATCATCCATCAATTCCAGCGTTACTTCCCCCTTGGCATCTGGACGGAGGTAAGTCAATTCTTGGTCATTTCGTACTTGACGAATCTTGCGCATTAACTGGTGGGACAAGTCCAAGGCCAATGGCAAGTAATCAGCCGTTTCGTTGGTTGCATAACCAAAGACCATTCCTTGGTCACCAGCACCTAACTGGTCAGGATCATCTTCAGCAGCATCAACAGCTTGGGCGATATCCGGTGATTGTTCCACAATCTTGTTGGAAACATTGATGGAATCGGCTGAAAAGCCAAATTCCGGTTTGTCATATCCGATTGCCTTGATTGTATCAACGGCAATTTGACGGACGTTCACATAGGCAGTCGTTGACAACTCACCAAAGATAGAAACATCCCCCGTTGATGTCGTCACTTCGATGGCGGCTCGAGCCTTTGGGTCTTCTGTCAATACGGCATCCAAGATGGCATCGGCGATTTGGTCCGCTACCTTATCCGGGTGTCCATTGGCAACTGATTCAGCAGTAAAAAATTTTGTCATTTTCTTTTTCTCCTTTAAATTAACTAACAATTAAGAGACAGAAGAAAAGCGCCTTGGACAACCCAAAGCGCTTTGCAAGTTGCCTATCTTACAGAATTACCACCGTGCGAATGCCGGTTGGTGCAGGTTCACCGTGCTGTATCACTTCCCTGCTCTTGATAGTTATGTAATTTATAATTTATATTCTACATGATAGAATAAGAAATAGCAATTAACTTTCGAGGTTCTGATGACAAAAGAAAATAAAACAGCCAATCCTGACCAACAAACCAGCACGCCACTCGATGGTGCAACTGACGAACCAATCCAGGAAAAAACAGCCGACTTCTTCTCTCGGTCACAACGACGACAAGAGCAACATCACCAGCAGCAACAAGCCAGCCAGGCTCAAGTCGTTGCTCTGCCAACACCCCATCGCTATACGGTTCCAGCGATTGCAGTTGGTCTGAACATTATCTGGTGGCAACAACCTCTCATCTACCACCAGGTTTGGCAAAACGCCGGTAACTGGCAGATTTGGTCTTTAGTCGCCTATTCAATCTTTTCTGCGATTGCCTTGGGCTTCCTCGTTAAAACCCGCTTTGCCAGGGCCGACTGGCGTGTTTGGGCTTCCTTAGCTGCTTCTCTAATCGTGATTTTTAACTCACAACTACGGTCACGTTTGGAAGTCTTAGCTCTCCTCTTGCTCTTCATCTGTTTCTTGCTGATTTTACCCTTCCGGGCCTTTCAGTTGAAGAACCCGCTTGGCTTAGCCGGTTTAAGTATCTTGCTGACCTTTTCGGTACCAATTTGCATCAACTACCTGGCTAACAACTATGTCGAACCTGATTTTTTGAAGCAATCATGGCTGTTAGTCTTTGCCACCGCCTTTTACTTCACGCCCCTCTTCCTGCCAACAGCGAAGGGTCGAAAATTAGGACTCATAACCGGGTCACTTTTTATCCTGGCTACTCTCATCTTAGAAGGCTCCTCACCGATTGCCTTTCTCACCATCGCTGTCGCCTTAGCCGCCTACTGTTTAACCTTTATCCGGCCATTAACCTATCAAATTCAGCCCTTAGTAGCCATTTTCGGGCTGATTGTCACCGTGATGGTCTACTATCATTAAGAAACAAAAAACGCTTAGAATTGCTTCTAAGCGTTTTTAATTTGCAATCAAACTTATTGATCCAATTTTATAATCGTATAGGACTTGTCGTCGGCCTTACGAACAAGCAAAGCTTGAATCTCGTTGGCCGTTTGAATCTTGATTTGTACAGGAGCTGATGAAGGTAAGAATTTCATAGCAGATGTGGCCACATAGTTGTAGAAGGCTTCAATCTCGGTTGGTGAATAGAACTGCGTTGTCACCGTAACATTCATGGAAGACAACTTATTATTCGTAAACTTAGCAGAAGCTGTTGCCCCAGCAATGTTTGGGAAGAAATTCGAAATATCCGTCTTGAAGTTATTGAAGCCGGTATTTTCATCAGACCCAAGGCTCGAAGTATCATCGGATTCCTTTGGCAGAACGATCGACTTTTCGTTGATATCTGACCAATCGCCGATATCAGTACCTGATTTTGAGGTCGCTTCAGCATAGAAAGAACCGGGAGCCAATGAATCCTGAGAAGCAGTATCATACATGGCCAACACGATTGGAATGTTCTTGCCAACACCCTGTTGCTCACGAATCGTCTTGATCAACTTCGGAGCAATCTTTTGGCCGTAAGCAATCCGGTCCTTATCCGAAATCGTCTGGTAATAGGTCGTGCCATACTGTTCCTTTTGGTAGGCATCCTGACTATTCATCGCCACACCAACAACCATTCCAGCTAATTGTAGGTTATTGCCACTCTTGGTCATGAAATCTTGTTCCGTTAACGTCTGAACGTAAATCGGATTTCTTGAACTATCCGTCTTACCATTGTCCTTTGGATTCAAACCAGTCGAATTGCTGTCCGTCTGACGAGCCAAGAGACCATTAACCGTATCAGAATCAAGGTACTGGCCTTCCTGGAAGATATAGCGACCAGTCTTAAAGTGTGACTTCGACAAATTTAACAGCGAAGTTTCGAAATCTTGAACATCCAAAGAATTGTTCAAGGACGTTGCGGTAATGCCTCGAGCGGCTGAAGTCAAATAATGACCATCCTTAATGACCGTTTGGTAATCCCCCGCAGAACTTTGCGTTAATTGAACACCCTTTGTTTTGGAAACACTTGGTGTAACCGAAGCGATATTAATAAAGTAAAAAAAGGCTCCTAAAATAATCAGAAGCACGAGGCCGATTAGGATATAGCCCCGCTTTGAAATCCGTTTTAACATTGTTCTTCCTCTTTGACAACTTGGCTAAATACGCCAAGTACAACCACCGGCAAGTTTTTCTTGCCGCAACCGACTGCTTTAGCCGACCTCATTTTGCTGGGCTGACAAGAATTCTTGCTCATTCCAGACAGTGATTCCGAGATCATTTGCTTTTGTCAGTTTTGAGCCTGCATCAATACCGGCAATCACTAAATCAGTCTTCTTTGAAACTGATCCCGTAACGCTGGCACCATGGCCTTCTAACCAGGCAGCAATTTCACTCCGTGAACTCTGCTCTAGTTTACCAGTCAAAACGATCTTTTTACCATAGAAAAATGAATTTTCATCAATTGGGCCCGTTTCGGACAAGTATTCTAGATTAACGCCAGCATTAGCCAATTCGGCCAAAAGGGCTTGGGATTGAGGTTCATCGAAGTATTTCACAACGGAATCCGCAATCGCTTGGCCAATGCCATCGATGGCCACAATCTGATCGGCACTGGCCTGTCCTAAGCTTGGTAAGTCTTGGAAATTCGCCATGATGGTCTTCGCCGCTTTCGCCCCGACCAAACGGATACCCAAACCAAAGAGCAAGCGGTCGGCAGAATTTGCTTTGGAAGACTGGATGGCCGCCACCAAGTTATTGGCTGATTTTTCCTGGAACTTATCCAAGGATAGCAATTGCTCAACCGTGAGAGAATAAATGGAAGCCACATCGGTCACCAATTTCTTATCCAACAGTTGGCTAACAATCTGTGGGCCAAGGCCATCAATATTCATCGCATTCCGGGAAGCAAAGTGGGTCAGCCCCTCCTGCAACTGTGCCGGACAGGCTGGGTTAATGCAGCGCAAGACGACTTCACCCTCAACGTGAACTAAATCAGCACCACAGGAAGGACAAGTCGTTGGAATTTGATACTTTTTGGCATCGGCTGGGCGTTTATCCAGGATTACCTGGCCAATTTCTGGGATAATATCGCCGGCCTTGTGCAGGGTCACCGTGTCACCGACGCGGACATCCTTTTCCTCAAGGTAGTCTGGATTATGCAGAGAAGCCCGTTGTACCGTTGTTCCAGCCAAGAAAACCGGATCCATGGCCGCCGTTGGTGTTACTGCACCCGTTCGACCGACCGTCCACTCGATATCACGGACAATCGTTTGTTCCTCTTCCGGTGGAAACTTATAGGCGATGGACCAGCGTGGCACCTTAACCGTGTTCCCCAGGTCAATTTCGGAATCGATATCATCAACTTTGACAACAACGCCATCAATCCCGTAAGGCAAGCCGTCACGTTTTTCAGTATATTCGGCAATGTAGGGTGCAATATCTTTCATTTGGCCAATCACGCGGTTGTCCTTGTTGGTTGGCAAACCAAGTTCGGCAAAGCGGCGCAAAACTTCTGATTGCTTGGTCACACCTAAAGTATCGGCCTCAGCCGTATAGTAAATAAAGGCAGACAGCTTGCGCTTCTTGGTTTCGCGGGCGTCTAGTTGGCGCAGCGAACCCGCCGCTGCATTCCGTGGATTAGCAAAAGGTTCTTGACCCTGATTTTCCCGTTCTTCATTCAAATGCGCAAAAGAGGCCTTGGGCATATAAATTTCACCACGAACCTCGATGGTTAGAGGCTCTTTTAACGTTTGAGGTACATCGGCGATGGTTTTGACGTTAGCCGTCACGTCTTCACCAATTAAGCCATTACCCCGAGTAGAAGCCTGAATTAAGCGGCCATTGTCATACTTTAAAGAAACGGCTAAGCCATCAATTTTTAATTCCAAGTTGTAAGATGGTTGTTGGCCCAATGCCTTCGCCGTCCGGTTTTCCCATTCTTGCAGTTCTTCTAAAGAAAAGACATCCCCCAAAGAAAGCATTGGCACCGGATGTTGGACCTTTTCCAAGCCAGACTTGGTCTGGGCACCACCAACATTTTGCGTTGGCGAATCTGGTGTCACAAATTGTGGAAAGGCCTGTTCCAAGGCCACCAACCGGGCATACTTTTCATCATAAACATGATCTTCCACCTTGGGCGCATCTTGCTCATAATAGGCAATCCCATAATCGGTCAGCTCATCTTGCAGTTGACTGATTTCGACTTGCGCATCCTTTGTCGACATATTTGTTGGTTGTGGATTACTTGCCATAAAAAATCCTTTCTACACGGCCATTTAGTCAGCGACCGCCATGGCTGTGATTGCACCAAGGGGAAAGCCTCCGTGCCTTCCTGCCCGCTTAATCAACCCGTGTGATTGGTGCAAAGGCAGCCAAGAGTTGCTTGATCCCATCTTCTGGGAAGGCGACTTTGAGTTCTTGATCAGCCTGATCACCAGTAACTGAAACAACCGTTCCAATGCCCCACTTCTTGTGAGAAACCTTATCACCGGCTTGCCATGTCACGCCTTCAGCACCAGTGGTTCCGGCTGATTTCTTTTGAACCGGACTAGCCTTAGCGGCCCCTTGATAAGTGGTGCTCGTTGCTCGGAGTAACTTCGAAGACAAATCAGCAGAAACGCCAGATCCACCTGCTGGATAAGCCTGCTCAATCAATTCAGGAGAAATCTCATCAATAAAGCGGGAAGGTTGGTTCGCCTGTGTCCGACCGTATAGTAGGCGGGAGAAGGCATTGGTCAAATAGAGCTTTTGCTCAGCTCGCGTAATCCCGACATAGGCCAGGCGCCGTTCTTCCTCTAGTTGATCCTCGTCTTGTGCGGCCCGTCCCAATGGGAACAAGCCCTCTTCAAGGCCAATCAAGAAGACCATTGGGAATTCCAGTCCCTTGGCGGCGTGCAGGGTCATTAACGTGACCACCCCGCTATCTTCCTCGACATTGTCTAAGTCAGCCATTAAGGCCGTTGACCCTAAGAAATCAGTCAACGGGTTGACCGCATCTTCCGCCTGGGCATCGTACTTGTCGTCAAATTCCTTCGTTACAGACAAAAATTCATCTAGGTTTTCTAATCGTGATTGCGACTCGGGGTCTGATTTTGCCTGTAATTCCTGGCGATAGCCGGACTGTTCCAAAATCAAGTCCGTTAGCTCAGAAACGGTTAAGAACTCAGCCTGTTGGCGGAAGTTATGCACCATTTCAGCAAAGGAAAGCAACTTTGTCACTGCGGCTGGACGGATGTCTTGGGCCATTTCGACTTGGTCAATAGCCGCCAACATTGGCAAGTTCACCTGGTTGGCAAAGGTAAAGAGCCGGTCAACTGTTGACTGGCCGATGGCACGCTTGGGAACATTGATAATTCGTTCTAGGGCCGCATTGTCAGCTGGGTTAGCAACCAACGAGAGATAGGCCATAATGTCCAAAATTTCCTTACGGTCGTAGAACTTATGCCCACCGACAATCGTGTAAGGAATATTGGCCTTGACCAAGGACTCTTCCATAGCACGGGACTGGGCATTGGTCCGGTAAAGAATGGCAAAGTCGGACAAGGACTTATGGTCTTCGCGTTGACCCTTTTGAATTTGGCCCAACACATAATAGGCCTCATCTTGAGCAGACTGGGCCCGGTAATAGGTAATCTTGTCTCCAACACCGTTTTCGGTCCAGAGCTTCTTTGGCACTCGCTCGTTGTTGTGATTAATCACATCATTGGCAGCGTCCAAAATCGACTGAGTTGACCGATAATTTTGTTCCAAGAAGACTGATTTTGCCTCGGGCCAATCCTTTTCAAAGTTCAAAATATTTTGCATGTTGGCACCACGCCAACCATAAATTGACTGATCGGCATCCCCAACAACGGCCAAGTTCTTCGAACCCTGCGCCATCATGTTGACAATCTTGTACTGAGCATCGTTGGTGTCCTGGTACTCATCGACGTGGAGGTACCTGAACTGGTCCTGGTAACGTTGCAATACATCGGGTGCCTGTTCAAAGAGCTCAATCGTTAACATAATTAAGTCATCAAAGTCAACCGACTGCGCTTGACGCAAAGCCTTCTGGTAAGAAGAATAAACTTCTGCCACCCGCTCTTCATAAAAATTAGCGGCCTGTTCTTGGTAATCCTTAGCCGTTAATAAATCATTCTTGGCATTGGAAATAGTGCCCAAAATGGTTCGCGGATCATACTGGTTTGAATCCAGGTTCAAATCGTTAATCACCCGCTTCACCAACGTCTTTTGGGCAGAACTATCCAAAATCGTAAAGTTCTTACCCAAGCCAATGCGTTCACCGTCTCGACGTAAAATCCGGACAGCCAGGGCGTGGAATGTTGAAACCCAAACGGATTGGGCCAGCTGTTCATCCACTAATTTACCAATTCGTTCCCGCATTTCACGGGCTGCCTTATTCGTAAAGGTGATGGCCAAAATCCGCCAGGGTGCCACATCTAAGTCTTCAATCAAATGCGCAACGCGGTGCGTCAAAACCCTGGTCTTCCCAGAGCCGGCACCAGCCATAATTAAAAGCGGTCCCTCTGTCGTTCTGACCGCCTCTGCTTGCTTGCTATTCATACCCTTGGTTAGTTCTTCAACAGTCATTTTGCCATCCTAAATCGTTTTTGTTTACTGCTCTTATTTTATCATAATTCAAGGAGAATCAGGCCAAGACAAAAAACAGTCCTGTTTCGCCTGCTCGCTTGAAAAATACCCAGCAACCTAGCCTCAGCCACCAGTAATTAACCATTTACAGCCTGTCTGATTTTTTGGTAAGGTAGCTATAATTAAAGGTGGAAAAATCATGCAAACTAGCAAACACTTACTCACTTTAGGCCAGACTGGCTGGTTCAAGACCAAGTACCAACCAGCGGCCACGACGCTTTTCGCCCCACACCTGCTTTTGGTTGGGCAAACTGGGTCCGGCAAATCAACAACCCTCAAACAAATTAGCCGGCAACTACAGGAAAATCGACTTGGACAAATTATTTTCGACCCAACCGGTGAATTTAGCCGGGCAAACAACCAGCAGGTGTCTTATGTTGTTGGCAAAAACGTCTACTTTGATCTCAGCCAGCTAGCAACAGAAGACTTGCTAACTGCCCTTGATTTGACCTGGCCAACCAAATGGCAACTTCTACTGGGGCAAGCTCAAGCAGCCCTGCGCATCAACTACTACCTTAACCATCAACAAAAGGACATTTTAAATACTCAGTCTTTAACCACCGATGCCTTTTATGAGCAAAAAAGTCAGCTATATAAAAACCAATGGACCTTTTCATTAAGCCTCCTCGCGCCCCAATTGCGGTTGCTAGCTCGTCAAGGATTTGCAGATCATGAAGAAAGCCTTGACGACACCGATCCTGATTTAACGACAGCCATCGACCAACTAGCCGAACGCCTGGCAGATCCGCGCCTAAAGGCAATTGCTCCAAACACCCAGGTGAAAACGACCAAGTACGACTTGCTTTACCTACTAAAATTAGCAACGGCCAAGGCCGACTTCGGTGCTAAAATCAGCATCAATCTCGCCCAACTGAAAGACCTCGGTGCCCTCCAAGCTACCATCATGTCCACCGTTTGGCGCCAACTTCTCAGCTTCCAGGCTCAGAGCACTCATAAGGCGACGGTTTACCTCTTAATCGACGAGGGTCACCGTTTCCTCATGAAAAACAACCAAGCTGATCAAGACAAGGGCAGTGGCTTAGCACAAATTCTTCGTGAAGGGCGCAAGGAGGGCCTCCTGGTGGCCTTTGCTTCGCAGTCGCCGCTCGACTTGCCGACCGCTCTACTAGGGCAATTTTCAGCCACAATCGCCCATCGACTCACGAACCAAAACGAATGGCAGGCCCTGCCCCCCCTCTTAACCAACTCGGCTAAAACTGGCAAGAAGTTAGGTCAGCTACAAACCGGCCAAGCAATCGTCAAAATAGGCCAGAAACCGGGTCGAACTGTCACGATTTTCGCATCGAAGACCAACCAATAAATCAAACAAAAAGAGAACCGTACTTACGTCATTAACGCGACGAATTCGGTTCTCTTTTTAATTGAAACGATTCTAATAAATTTCCTTGATCAATCCATTTAGGAAGTAGCATCCCCCATCTTCACCGCCAAATCAAAGCGCTTTAAATTCCAAGTTTCAATAACCGCTACTAATTTGGCTGCATAAGTCGGATCGGTCGCATACCCATCTTGGACAAGGGCTTGCGCTGCTGTCTGGTAATTTTTGGCTGCCAGCACATGCTCATATTGTTTGGGATTCCAGTGGGTCCCCTTTGAAATCAGCTGGGCATGCGCCTCCATTGATTCCTGCCAGGTCTTGTAGGAAGCAAACTTTTGATCGACTGTAATCCAATGACCGTCCTCATACTCCTTGGTAGGAACGACCACACCAGCCTGGCTAGCCGATGCTTTAATGCCATACAAGTTGTTATAGTCCTTTGACAAACTAGAGTGATTCCAATCAGATTCCAAAATCGCCTGTGCCAGTGAGATGGAAGCAAAAATTCGATACTTATATTGCATCTTTTGTGCAAATGGCGCCCAAATTTGGAGCTGTTTTTGCTTGGCTTCGTCTTGATAGATAATTTGATCCTTTTTGGTTGTCATCGATTGGTTCATCGCTACGGTCAAAGCAATCAAAGTTAGAAAAACGAGCAAGAGCATAAAGTAAATTCGCCGCTTTTTTTTCGCCTTTGGCAGGAAAAACCATTTTTTCTTTTTCCGCTTTTTAGCCACCAGGACACCTCCATTTTATTAGAATCATTGTTGTCTGAAATTGAATATAGCCAGTATACGCCTTTCTAATTTATTTGCCAAAAAAAGAAAAAACCAACATCACTGTTGGTTTTTTCTTTTTACCAGTCAAAACTGTCTTACAGTTCCTTTAACTTCCCGCGGAAGTCGGACAGCGTTTGGTAACCCTTTTCAGCCATAATATCCTTCAATTCTTCGGCTAGACGGTCGTAAACGCCCAAGCCTTCCTTCATCACTTGAGTACCGACGGATACCAAATCAGCTCCACAGAGAATATGTGTAAAGACATCTGCCCCGGAAGTCACACCACCGGTTCCCAAGACCTTAATGCTGTCATTCAAGCGTTGACGGAGGGCCCGAACATTGGCCAAAGCAGTTGGCAAGACCATTGTTCCCCCAAGGCCACCAAAGCCGCCCTTGGCCTTGGTAACAACCTGTTCCTGATCAATATCAACCCAAAGGCCGTTACCAATCGAATTAATCGTGTTCACGTGAGTCAATGGGTACTTGTTCAAGACTGCGGCAATCTTATCGAAGTGCACTAAATCAAAGTATGGTGGCAGCTTCACACCCAAAGGCTTCGTGTAAAAGCTGAAGACTTCGCTTAAGACCCGGTCGGTTGCCTCGAAGTCGTAAGCCAATTGAGGTTCCCCAACAATGTTTGGGCAAGACAAGTTCAATTCAGTTGGTCCCTGATAGTCAGAAGCCTGCAAGTCCTTTAAAAGAGTAATCGCATCAGCCGCTGACAAAGCGGCAACAGACAAGATTGTGGGCTTTGTCTGCTCTTGCAAAACGTAATCAAGGTAAAAATCATAACCCAAGTTTGGCAGCCCCATCGAGTTAATCGAACCATTTTCGAGGTCATAGTAGCGTGGGTTTGGGTTTCCTTCACGAGCTTGCAGCGTTGCTGATTTTGTCACCATCGCGCCCAAGTTACTCGTGTTTGCCAAGTCATTCAGTTCTTCTTTGGTCTGGCAGTGGACCCCAGAAGCGTTGAGCAATGGGCTCGTTAAAGTTTGGCCAAAGAGGTCAGCGCTTAAATCAATTTCCGTCATGAATCATTCTCCCAATGCTTTTACAAAGTGTGTTTCTTCTGGTAATTCCAAAACCGTCAAGTAAGCAGCGACGGTATCCAAGGCCGTAAACAAGGCCACCTCGTTGACAATGGCTGCCGCTCGAACAGAGCTCTCTCCCGCCAAAGCCTGATCAGCCTGGTCGAGTGTGTTGACCATGATTTGGAATTCTTGCTTAGCCATCGCCATTGGCAAATCAGCTGGCGCTGCTTTAGCTGCAACACCGTTTTCCTGCAAGAAGGCCAAATTGCTGTCAGTAGCAGCCAATTCAAAGCCAAGGGCTGCAAAACGCTTAGCCAGGGCCAAGCCCTCTTGCTGGTCTGCTTCGGCCAAATCCCAAAGAATCCGACCCTGGTGCAAAATTGGCAAGCCAGCACCAACCATCGCCTTAGCGAGTGCTTGATCATAGTTGTCAGCGGTTCCCATGACTTCACCAGTTGACTTCATTTCTGGTCCAACCGTTGAATTCAAGCCAGCTAATTTGGCAAACGAGAAGACCGGTGCCTTCACGTGAACTTCTGCTGGTTCAGGAACCAAACCAGATTGGTAACCCAAGTCCTTCAAAGACTTGCCCAACATGATTTGTGTAGCGACCTGAGCCATTGGAATCTCTGTTACCTTTGACAAGAATGGCAACGTCCGCGAGGCACGTGGGTTAACTTCAATCACGTAGGCAATTTCATCATGAATCACGTACTGAATGTTCATCAAGCCAATTACGTTCAATTCCTTGGCCAACTTTTGAGCAGACTCAACGATTTGAGCTTTCACGTTAGCAGACATCCGCTGCGTTGGATAAACCGCAAAGGAATCACCTGAGTGAATTCCAGAGCGTTCAATGTGCTCCATCACTCCTGGAATCAACACGTCTGTGCCGTCTGAAATCAGGTCAACCTCAGCTTCTTGACCAGTGAGGTAGTCATCAATCAAAACTGGGTGATCGTTTGAAACCTTCACCGCCTGTTCCATATAGGTCTTCAGGTCGTCATCGGAATCGATAATGGCCATTGACCGGCCACCAATCACATAAGATGGTCGAATCAAAACGGGATAACCAAGGTCATTGGCTGCCTTCAAGGCACCCTCTTTGGTCGTAGCCGTTTCACCCTTTGGCTTTGGCAAACCAAGCTTATCAATCACCTTGGCAAATTCGTCTCGGTCTTCTCCGCGGTCCAAATCAGCCACCGTTGTTCCCAAGACCTTCACACCAGCTTGTTCCAAGCCGGCAGCCAGGTTAATAGCCGTTTGGCCACCGAACTGCACCACCACACCTAAAGGCTGCTCGAGGTCAATCACGTTCAAGACATCTTCTAGGGTTAATGGTTCAAAATAAAGCTTGTCGGAAATGGCAAAATCAGTGGAAACCGTTTCGGGGTTTGAGTTTTGAATAATAGCTTCATAACCGGCCTGTTGGATGGCCTTCACGGCGTGAACAGTGGCGTAGTCAAATTCAACTCCCTGTCCAATCCGGATTGGGCCAGAGCCAAGAACCAAAACGGAAGGTCGGTCCGTGACAATGGACTCATTTTCGTCTTCATAAGTGCCATAGTAGTAAGGCGTCTTGGACTCAAATTCACCGGCAACCGTATCAACCATCTTGAAGGTTGGTAACAAGCCCTGTGCCTTGCGCCAAGCACGGAAATCAGCTTCCGTCTTGCCAGTCAACTTCGCCAACCAAGCATCGGAGAACCCGTATTCCTTGGCTGTCTTAATTTCCTCGAAGTTGTCAGGTTCAGCCTGAACCGTTCTTTCGATTTCAATAATGTGCAGAATCTTGTCTAAGAAGAACAAGTCCATCTGGGTAATATCATGAATTTCTTCAATCGTCACCCCGCGGTGAATCAATTCAGCGATGGCGAAGAGGCGGTCATCTTTGGCCGGCATCAATTGGGCCTTCAAGTCTTCTGTTGAAACACCGTCAAAGTAACCAGCACTCAGGTCCTTTTCATCGACTTCAAGCGAACGAACTGCCTTTAACAATGATTCTTCCAATGTCCGCCCGATGGCCATGACTTCACCAGTTGCCTTCATTTGTGTCCCCAACGTGCGGTTAGCATGTTCAAACTTATCAAATGGGAAACGTGGAATCTTGGTCACCACATAATCAAGGGCTGGTTCAAAGGCAGCCCAAGTCGTCTGAGTCACGGGATTCTTAATTTCGTTCAAATGCAAACCAACGGCAATCTTGGCCGCCATCTTAGCAATTGGATAACCAGTTGCCTTTGAGGCCAAAGCTGATGAACGAGAAACACGGGGGTTCACTTCGATGATGTAGTACTGGAAGGACTCTGGATCCAAAGCCATTTGGATGTTGACACCACCCTCAATTTTCAAGGCCCGGATAATCTTCAAAGCGGAATCCCGCATCATTTGATAGTCACGGTCCGAGAGGGTCTGCGTTGGCGAAACAACGATGGAGTCACCTGTGTGCACCCCAACTGGATCGATGTTTTCCATCCCCGCCACAATCAAAGCGTTATCAGCAGCATCACGCATGACTTCAAACTCGATTTCCTTGTAGCCGGCAATCGACTTTTCAATCAAAACTTGGGTCACTGGTGACAATTCCAAACCGTGAGCCGTGATTTCTTCTAATTCAGCCAAATTGTTGGCAAAACCACCGCCGGTTCCACCAAGCGTATAGGCAGGACGGACAACTACTGGGTAGCCAATTTGCTTGGCAAAATCAGCTGCTTCTTCGACTGTTGTGGCAATTTGTGATTCCGGTACTGGTTCGTTCAATTCTTCCATCAAATCCTTGAACAATTCACGGTCTTCAGCCTGTTCGATGGCTGGCAACTTTGTCCCAAGCAATTCAATGTTTAATTCCTGCAAGATACCAGAATCGGCTAAATCTTTCGCCATGTTTAGGCCAGTTTGGCCTCCTAAGGTTGGCAAAATGGCATCCGGCTTTTCTCGGTACAAGACCTCCTTGACGAAATCCAAGGTAATTGGTTCCAAGTACACCTTGTCGGCAATTTCTTGGTCCGTCATGATGGTAGCGGGGTTGGAGTTAATCAACACCACCTGGTAGCCCTCTTCTTTTAGTGAGAGGCAGGCCTGTGAACCGGAATAGTCAAATTCGGCCGCTTGACCGATAATAATTGGTCCTGAACCAATTACCAAAATTTTATGAATGTCATTTCGCTTGGGCATCTTAGGCTCCCTTCTTTTCCGTCAACTTGTTAATAAAGTTGTCAAAGATATATTCGGCGTCGTGTGGTCCTGGCGAAGCATCCGGATGGAATTGGACTGAAAATGCTTCCTTATCCTTCAATCGAACGCCTTCAACAGTTTCAGCATTAATTTCTTCGTGGGTTACTTCCAAATTCGTACCGGCCAATGAAGCCCGGTCAACGGCATAACCATGGTTTTGTGAGGTGAAGTACTTACGCTTGTGGTCCACATCCGTCACGGCGTGGTTAAAGCCACGGTAGCCAAACTTCATCTTGTAAGTCTTGGCACCGTTAGCAATAGCGAAGAGCTGGTGTCCCAAGCAAATCCCCATAATTGGGTACTTATTTTGCAATTCAAGGATGGTCTTCGTTGCATAACCGTACTGAGTTGGATCGCCAGGGCCGTTTGATAGCAAGACACCATCGGGGTTGCTTGCTTCAATTACGGAAGCTGGCGTCGTACCAGGGAAAACCGTCACGGTTGCGCCACGCTTTTGCAAGGCCTTGACGATTGAGCCCTTCAAACCAAAGTCCAACAAAGCAATCTTTGGACCGTCAGCTTCACCAACGAAAGTTTCGATTTCTTCTTCCTTCTTTGCCCGGGCCAACAACAATGATGGGTAGTCCTGAGCAAAGAGGGCATCAATCTTTTCCTGATTTAATTCAGAGACCAAAACGGCAGGCATTGAACCATGGTCGCGAATTTCCTTGGCTAATTTCCGTGTGTCAACGCCAGCCAATCCTGGCAAGTCTTCTTCCTTAGCAAAATCAGCAAGGGTCATCACAGAACGGAAGTTAGCAGGACGGCGGGCCAGGTCCTTAACGATAATGGCATCAACGGCAGGCTTGCTGCCAGCCCCTTCGTTATCATCCAAGTTAATGCCGTAATTACCAATCAAAGGGTAAGTGAAGACCATTGTTTGGCCAAAATATGAGGGATCAGTCATCGTCTCTTGGTAACCAGTCATCCCGGTTGAAAAGACAACTTCTGTTAACAAATCTTTTTCGGATCCAAAACGCTCACCGGCGTAAACTGATCCATTTTTCAATACTAAGTATCCTTGCATTGCCTTACTCCTTCTTTGCTTGATAGACCAAGTGGCCGTCGACCAAGGTCTTTAAGACCTTGCCGTAAACCTCTTGACCGGTAAATGGGGTATTCTTCCCCTTTGATTCAAATTCTTCTGGGTTAATCTTGTATGGATGGATGAAATCCACCAGGGCGATATCGGCTGCGTCGCCAACTCGTAGTTCACCTGCAGATGCGAGGTTAAAGACCTGCTTTGGTCGGCGAACCATCCAATCAAGGACAGTATCCAAGTCGACCAAGCCGCTTTTAACAAAGTGGGTATAAACCAGCGGCAAAGCTGTTTCCACTCCCACAATGCCAAATGAGCAATCGTGCATAGAACCTGATTTTTCTGCTTCGCTGTGTGGCGCATGGTCGGTGGCAATCATGTCAATCGTCCCATCCAAAAGCCCAGCGATTAGGGCTAGTCGATCTTCTCTTGACCGCAATGGTGGGTTCATTTTGAACATTGGGTCATCGGTTTCAATCATGCTGTCATCCAAGAACAAGTGGTGTGGTGAAACTTCCGCTGTCACTGACAGGCCCATTTGCTTGGCCAAGCGAACCTGGGCAACAGATTCCTTGGTTGAGATATGGGCGATGTGGTACTTGACGCCGGTTGCCTGCGCCATCACCAGGTCGCGAGCTAACTGGGTTGATTCAGACAACCCAGTCATCCCGGGCAAGCCCAAGCGTTCAGCCTCCGGTCCGGCATTCATTACCCCACCTTGGATTAAGGAATCATCTTCCAAGTGAGCTGAAATCACGCGGTCGACCTGCTTAGCCGCCTTCATGGCTTCCAACATCGTCTGCGCGTCTTGGACACCGTGGCCATCGTTTGAGAAAGCCATGGCACCGGCATCAGCCATTGCTTGTAAATCAGCTGCGCCCACGCCAACCAGGTCAGCGGATAAAGCGCCAAATTGGGCAATCTTCACCAGGCTATTTTCCTGATTTAACAAAACCTGTTGACGAACCTTCTCGGCAGTATCAACAACTGGCTTGACGTTTGGCATGGTCATCACTGTTGTGAAGCCTCCATGAGCAGCTGCGTGAGAGCCTGTCTCGATGGTTTCCTTATAAGTTAGGCCTGGCTCACGGAAATGCACGTGGACATCAATCAAACCGGGAATAGCTGCTGCACCATGGGCATTGATTTCTTCATCGGCTGGGACTTCAATCCCACGGGCAATTTTTTCAATCTTACCATCCACAATTAAGATATCCTGGCAGCGCTTGTTAATTGCTGCATGCTTAATCAATACTCTCATTTGTCAGCCTCCATTAAGCCGCGTGCCTGTAGGACCTTGGTAATCATCGCCATCCGGGCGAAAACCCCGTTGCCCATCTGGGTGAAGATCCGTGATTTTTCGCCATCCACCAATTCACTTGCAATTTCAACATTGCGGTTAACTGGGGCTGGATGCATGATAATGCTATGTTCTGGTAACAGCTTGGCTCTCTCTTGTGTTAAACCAAACTGTTGATAATAATCAACGGCCGTGAAGGCGTCGCGATTGGCTTCATCGAAGCGCTCCAATTGCACCCGGAGCATCATGACAACATCTAATTCCGGTAAAATTTCTTCCAGCGTGCCAAACGTCCCCAAATCATCAAAGTCATGACTGTACCAGGAATCAGGCCCGCCAAAGTAAAGCGTTGCACCTAATGACTTTAAAATTTTGGCATCTGATTTTGCCACTCGTGAGTGAGCCAAATCACCGATAATACCAACCTTAAGGCCGTCAATTCGACCAAATTCATTTTCAATTGTTAATAAATCTAAAAGCGTTTGTGATGGGTGAACACCAGCGCCATCGCCTGCGTTGAACAAGCCCATTGTTACGTAAGGATTCTCAACCAGTTCTTGGTACCAACCAGTTTGACCGTGGCGAATAACGGCAAAGTCAACACCGATTGCTTCCAATGTTCGCAGCGTGTCCGACAGTGTTTCGCCCTTTTGAACGGAAGAAGTCGCTGGATTAACATCGATTAGGTCAATCCCTAATTTCTTCTCCGCCATCTGAAAGGATGACTTGGTTCGCGTTGAATTCTCAAAGAAGAGGTTCACGCCATAAACCGGGCGTTTCAAAGCTGGTGCTTGTTTCCCGGCTTGGTAGTCTTGGGCTAAGTCCAAAACTTCTTGTAATTGCGTTGTTGATAAATCTGCTAGGTCTAGGCAGTTGTTCCAATTCGTCATCTCAATGCCCCTTGATTTTCCCGCTGCAATTTTTCCAATAAAAAACGCCCTAATCCTAAGATCAGAGCGTCAGTGGCGGTTGACTGGACCCGTTTAGCCTACACTCGGTCCGTTCTTGTCAGCCTTTTTGTCAAGGTTAGCCAGGGTCTCGCCCAGGGGTCAGGAATTTCTTCCAACCATTACCTTGCTGCTTGTCCACCTTAGCGACTCTCCGGTCGGCTTTAAAGGATTGCAACTTTTGTTTGCTTGTTAGTATTTTAGCACCTGTAAATGCCTTTGGCAAGCTTTTCTGACATAAAAAAGTGTGATGGTCAACTATTGTCTCTTGTTAGAAAAACTAACACTGATCACTGCTGATTTTTGCTCCAAACAATCCCTTTTTCATCACCAATTTGAGTCAAAAAAAGTCACCACAATAGTGTGGTGACTAATCATCATGCTTAGTTAAAGTTTGAATCATCATCCAAGAAAGTGTTCAACACTTCTTCGACCATGTTCCATTCTGCATCATCTTCAATTGGCAACAAATCTTCTTCCGTTGCATCGCCATCTTCGGCTGGGTTAAAGATATATGCTTGTACATCAACCTCTTCATCTTCTTCGACACCGTCTGGGACGAGCAAGATATATGAACGGTCAAATTCCTCTGAATGGAAAGTGAACAAAACTTCGTATAAAGTTTCGTCGCCGTTGTCATCAATCAGGGTAATCTTGTCAATTTCTGGGTTTTGCTTAGCCATAAAAAAATCCTTTGTTCTTGTTACGATTGAACCAAAGTAAAAAAATTTACTTAGTCAACTTACCGTTGGCATCCAAATAATTTTGCAAAATGAATTCTGCGGCAATCTTGTCGATGACCTTTTTACGCTTCTTACGGGAAACGTCCGCCTCTTCAATCAGCATCCGTTCAGCCTGAACCGTTGTTAGCCGTTCATCTTGAAAATCAGTGGGCAAGCTAAAACGGTCTTCCACCATTTTAGCGTATGCTCGCGCCGCTTCGGCACGAGGGCCTTCGGTATTGTTCATGTTCTTAGGCAGACCTAAAACGACGCCTTTTGCGCCTGTTTCTTGGATAATTTCACCCAAGCGGTCTAAGCCAAAGACTTTTTCGTCCTCGTTGATGCGGATGATTTCCACCCCTTGTGCCGTCCACCCCATTGGGTCGGAAACGGCTACACCAACTGTTTTTGAGCCTACATCAAGTCCCAGTATCCGCATTACTTATTTAAATAGGCGTGTACGAGCTCCTCGATGATTTCATCGCGCTCGTGACGCTTAATTAAATTACGCGCGTCATGGAGTCGGGGAATATAAGCTGGGTCGCCAGACATTAAATACCCAACGATCTGATTGATTGGATTGTAACCCTTTTCTTCCAAAGCGGCATAAACCAATACCATCGTTTCATGGATATCCTTTGGTGCCTGGTTACCGAAGTCAAAAATCGCAGTCTTATCGTTCACACTCATCGTACACACTCCTTTCTTCATAATTTTCACTTTTACGTGTCTTTAGTTTAACACGTTTCCAAGCAAAAAGCCGACTAAATTCCAAGCTGACCAATTTGCCAGTTGTCTTCAGTCGACCTTCTATCAAAGAATGTATTAAGCTTGACCAATGATTTTTTCGGCTTGGTCGAGGGCTTCAGCAATCTTGCTTTGGTCCTTTCCACCGGCTTGGGCCAAATCAGGCCGGCCACCGCCACCACCACCGACAGTTGGGGCAATGGCCTTGACCACATCCCCCGCCTTAATGCCAGCAGCGTTGGCCGTCTTATCAGCACCAACCAACAAATTAACCTTGTCACCAATGGCAGCGGCCAAAACCAAGATATTTGACGCACCCTTGTCGCGCCAAACATCTGCCATTTGGCGCAAGCCACCGGCGTTATCGACCTTGACCTGAGCAATCACGGCCGTTAATTGACCAATTTGCTTTGGACTATTGAAGAGTTCGCCAGCCTGCAAGGCAGCTAATTGTGCCTGCATCGCTTCGATCTGCTGGTTAGCGGCCTTCAAATCAGCTTGAACCTCTTCAACCTTGTCCTTCACGGCCAAAAGGTTTGGCACCTTCAAGCTCTTGGCAATGGCAGCAAGTGTCTGTTCCTCTGCTTCAAAGCGAGTTAAGGCCGGAATTGAAGTCAATGCTTCAATTCGACGAACACCCGCCCCGATACCGGATTCAGAAACAATCGTAAAGAGTCCCAACTCAGCCGTTGACTGGGCGTGAGTTCCACCATCAAATTCCTGGTTATAGTCGCCAATGGAAACCACTCGAACCGTGTCACCGTACTTGTCATCAAAGACCGCAACAGCGCCAACCTTCTTGGCATCCTCAAGAGACATTTCTTCCCAAGTAACCGGCAAGTTTTTGGCGATTTGCTCGTTAACTTGGTCTTGAATCTGATTTAACGTTGCTTGGTCAACCGGACCTTCGTGGTTAAAGTCAAAACGCAAGTACTCAGGTTCCACCAAAGAACCAGCCTGGTGGACATCCCCACCAATGACATTCCGCAATGCCTGATCCAACATGTGAGTAGCCGTGTGGTTCAACGACACAGCACGGTTGCGGTCCAAATCGATGGCCAAGTCAACCACCTGGTCGACCTTCACATCGGCCATAATTTGCGCCGTATGGATGTGTTGGCCATTTGGTCCGTTTTGAACATCCGTTACTTCGGCCAAGATATTATCATTTTCATCCTTAACCGTTCCAAAATCAGCAACTTGGCCACCCATTTCAGCATAGAATGGTGTCTTATCAAAGACCAACCAAGCCGTTTGGCCAGCATGAGCTTCTGTTGCCACTTGGGCCACGCCGTTTTCATCGTGAACCAAAACAGCGACAACCTTGGCACCAAGAACAGCCTTATCAGTCCAACCAACATAAGTTGATGGTACCTTCAAGTCTGTTAAGGCAGCGTTTTGAACGCCCATGGCATTGTCGGTTGAGCGAGCGGCACGCGCACGGTCACGCTGCTCTTGCAATGCTTCCTGATAGCCAGCCATGTCAACTGACAAACCAGCGTCCTCAGCCTGTTCTTCCGTTAATTCAACTGGGAAGCCATAGGTATCAGACAACTTAAAGGCATCTGCACCCGAGATTTCCTTTTGGCCATTCTTCTTGGCCTCAGCAATCACTTCATCCAAGAGTGACAAACCGGCCTTCAAAGTCTTGTTAAAGCGCTTCTCCTCAGCCAAGATTGTCTTTTCAATCTCAGCTTGGTTGGCCTTCAACTCTGGATAATAAGAATCCAATGTGCTAATCACGGCTGGTACTAATTTCGTCAGGAATTCACCCTGAATGCCCAACTTTTGGCCGTGCAAAACAGCTCGACGAAGCAAGCGGCGGATAACGTAGCCACGACCTTCGTTACTTGGCTTAGCACCGTCAGCGATGGCAAAGGAAATTGCCCGAATGTGGTCCGCAATTACCTTAAAGGAAACGTTTTCGGCCGTATCCTTGGTTTCATCGTACTTGGCACCGTTAGCTAATTTTTCAGTTTCATGAATAATTGGCAAGAACAAGTCCGTATCAAAGTTTGTCCGACCATTTTGGAAAACGGAAACCAATCGTTCGAGTCCCATTCCCGTATCAATGTTTTTATGTGGCAATTCTGGGTACGTACTGTTGTCCGTTAAGCCAGGCAAGTGGTTAAACTGTGAGAAGACGATGTTCCAGATTTCCAAGTAGCGTTCGTTTTCACCCCCTGGATACATTTCGGGATCATCCGCTGGCAAATCAGCAAAGGCTTCACCACGGTCATAGAAAATTTCAGAATCGGGACCTGAAGGGCCTTCACCGATATCCCAAAAGTTATCTTCGACTTCATAAACGTGACCTGCTGGCAAATCAGTCTTTTCTTCCCAGATTTTACGTGACTCTTGGTCCTTTGGATAAACCGTGACGTACAGCTTTTCCTTGTCCAAGCCGTACCATTCTGGTGAAGTCAAGAGTTCCCAAGCCCAAGGAATTACTTCTTCCTTGAAGTAATCCCCAATTGAGAAGTTTCCCATCATTTCAAAAAGCGTATGGTGCCGGGCAGTCTTACCAACATTTTCAATATCGTTTGTTCGAATGGCCTTTTGCGCGTTGGTCAATCGAGGCTTTGGTGGGACAACAGAGCCATCAAAATACTTCTTTAAAGTGGCCACCCCAGAGTTAATCCACAATAGTGATGGATCGTTTTCTGGAATCAATGACTTGGCCGGTACCACCAAGTGGTCCTTACTGGCAAAAAAATCTAAGAACATTTGCCGAATTTCGGCTGATGATAATTCTTTCATGAGTTCTCCTTTGGTTTTCGGTTAAATAAAAAAGACCAAAACAAAGAGCGGACGCGTGACCGTGGTACCACCGCTGTTTGTAATGATCTTTCAAATCTTTACCTTTAAGTCCTGATAACGCTAGGATGCGGCCGATTTCGGCATTTATCCTGGGAGCACGAGCTTATGTTCCTAGTGTTTTCCATCAACCAACACCTTGCTAAAAGGAAGCTATAAGACCGCATATCCAGTTACTATGGATAATTATAGCACAATTTTTTCTTGGCGAAAGTCTCTTTACCAGCCAATTGCGCGGTCTTTTGGCAATGGCTTCAGAGTGCCATCGTCAGCCTCCGTAAAGACTTGGTCAAACATTGCAAAGACCTGGTCAAGCTGTTCCTCTGTAATCACCAAAGGTGGCTGGAAACGCAAAATAAAGCCCCGAAGCGTAATCATAACGGCCCCTAAATCAAAGAGCCTGAAAATGATTTGGCTCGCTAATTGGGCATCAGGCTGGCCATCCTTGTCAACGATATCAATGCCACCATCAAGACCGTAAATGCGTACATCACCGAGGCAGGGATAACGGAGTTTAGCCTGATCAAAGTATTCTTGCACTCGCTTGCCCAAGCTCTTTGACCGACCAACCAAGTCCTCTTCCTCTAAGACGTCCAAACCAGCCAAGGCAGCTGCGGCCGCCACTGGGTTACCCCCAGTCGTAAAGAGATGGCCCGGTGCGGGCAAGGCATCCATGATCTCAGCCTTCCCAACGACGGCTGACAATGGCAAACCAGAAGCAATTGATTTTCCAATGGCTAGCAAATCAGGCACAATCCCGAAATGATCAATCGACCACATCGTGCTGGACCGGCCTAAGCCCTGGTTGACTTCATCAACCGCAAAGACAATGCCGTTTTCCCTGGTAAATTGATAAACCAAATCCATGTATTCTTGCGGCGCCTTGACGATGCCGCCGTCCCCCTGGATTGGCTCAATTAAGACCAGCGCCGTTTCGTCCGCCGGCACGTAACTCTCAAAAAGCTGCTTAAATTCAGCAAATTTACGCAAGGAGAAGTCATGCTCATTTTCTCCTGGTAGTCGGTCATGGCTGTCCGGGAACGGTGCCTTATAAAAGCCAGGCATCAACGGACCAATTTTGCGAACCTGATTTAATGAAATGGCTGAAGCAATCGAGGCTGCATAGGTCGACCCGTGCATCGCGCCGGTAAAAGTCACCACATTTGGCCGGCCTGTATAAGCTCTAGCAAACTTAATCATCGCCTCGTTGGCATCTGAACCCGAATTTCCTAAGGCAACCTTCTTGGCAAAGTCGCCCGGCGTTAACTGAGACAGCCGGTCCAAAAGCTTCGCCGTAGTCGTATTCGCGAAGTAAGCTGGCGTATACAAAATCAGCTGTTCAGCCTGATCCTTAATGGCCTGAACCACCTTTGGATGACAATGCCCAAAGTTAATGGCAGAAGCAGAGGCCAACAAATCAATATAGGTCTTCCCATCAGCATCCGTCACTGTCGCCCCAGACCCAGACTGCACCACTAAGTCAAAATACTTAATCCGGGCTGCCTCATTTCGGTTTTGATCCTCTTCGGCTAAAATATCTAAGTTTTTGCTCATACCAAACCTCATTTTCTCATTTATTTTTAGTCATTATACAATAAAAGCCCGGAAATTTCCGGGCTTTCAAGAAAAAATATTGAGTTAAGTTATTCTAATTTACTTGTGTAAACGTGAATGGCGTGAACCATAGAACATATAAACCAGCAATCCTAAGACGAACCAGAAGCCAGCATAAATACGAGCCTGGATGTCCAATGACCAGAAGATATAGAAAGCACCCAAGGCGCCCAAAGCAGGCAAAACTGGGTAAAGTGGCATCTTGAAGCCAGGTACTGGCAAATCCTTTCCTTCACGTGGACGCAAGGCGTAAACCCCAACCGAAACCATGATAAAGGCAATCAACGTTCCGGCTGAAATCAGACCAGCCAATTCGTTGAATGAGAAAACAGAACCAACCAAAACGGCAATGACGGTCAAGACCAACAAAGCGTTGTTTGGCAAACCTTTGCCGTTAACGTCACCCAAGAACTTTGGCAACAAGCCATCACGACCAAAGGCATAGAGCAAACGAGAACCAGCCAACATCATTCCGATAATGGCCGTAAACATACCAGCCAAGGCAACAACAGACAAAATGTTTGACACAAGTGGGTGTCCAGCCTTTTCCAAGGCCCAAGCAGCTGGCGCAGCGTTGTTAGCATACTGGGTATAGTGGAACATTCCAACCATGACCAAGGCAACCGTCACGAACAAGACCGTGGCGATAATCAAAGAACCAATGATACCACGAGGCATCGTCTTCTGTGGATTCTTGGCTTCAGCAGAGTTGGCAGCAATTGAGTCAAAGCCAATATAGGCCAAGAAGATTTGTGAAGCACCCGCTGAAATTCCTTGCCAACCACCAAAAGTCGTCCCTGGCTTATGAGCTGGAATAAAGTTGGCATAGTTTGAAGGATGGATAGCAGTGGCACCCACAACGATAAAGAGCAAGATAACCAAGACCTTCAAGACAACCAAGGTATTTTCAACCTTGGCAGTCGTGTTCGTTCCCTTCCAAAGCAAAGTGGCCACAATCAAAACGGCCAAAAGTGAGAAGAGGTCAATCACTCCACCGTTTCCGGCAGCAAAAGAGCCGTTTAAGGCCTTTGGCAATGACAAGCCAAAATTAGCTAGGAATTGATGGAAGTTGGCTGACCAACCAGAAGCAACGAAAGCAACGGCGATAAAGTACTCAGCCAACAAGGCCCAACCGGCAATCCAACCGAAAACTTCACCAAAGACAACGTTGGCCCAAGAATAAACGGAACCGGCAAATGGCAAAACAGAAGCAAACTCCGCATAAGCAAAGGCTGTCAAACCAGAAACGACCGCAGCAACCACGAAGGACAACGTAACGGCTGCACCCGCGTGGTTCGCAGCCACGATTCCTGGCAAGGTAAAGATGGCCGTGGAAACAATTGTTCCAACTCCCAAGGCCAACATTTCCTTCACACCCAGTGTCTTTTTCAGATGGGCATCACTTTGTTCGAACGCTGATGGATCAGCTCTCCTAAACCAAGAGCCCATCCCGCTTTTATCTGCCATAAGCATCTCCTACTTTCTTAATTTATAAACTATCAAAAATATTAGCATTTTCTAATTTAAATGTCAAATACTTTATTAATACTAGCTTTGTTAATTTTATAGTTTCTCATTTATCGCCTTGTAATCTGAAGGATTCCTTGCTGAATTAAAAAAAGAACCGGATTAACCGATTCTTTTTGTTTAAATCAATATTAAAGTTCAGGTTCTTCAACTTCAACCGTATCATTAATCTTCTTAGCGCGGCGGAAATGCTTGGTAACCAAGCGTGAGCCAGTTCCCCAGAAGTAGAAGGCCAAAGCAACGACAATAATCATCACGAAATCCAATGGGTACTTCACGAGGCCGATTCCATTAAATTCGTGTGAACCAATATATGATTCAATTGACAAGGCAACCAAGTACCAAAGCAACCAGGAAGATCCCTTGATTTGCTGCTTAGCACGGTCCATTGACCAGCCCTGCTTCCACTCATAGAAGAAGTAGAATGGCAGTCCCAAGACGATAATCAAGATAACCTCGATTGTCGTTGGCCACATTGCCCAATAAGTGGCTAATGAAGCCAACACAAAGGCCAAAGGTGCCATGTATTTCATGCTCTTCGACTTAAATGGCCGATTGAAATCAGGTGCCATCTTTCGCAATGACATGACCGTAACTGGTCCCGTCAAATAGGCAATCAAGGTAGCAGTTGAAATAACGGCCGCCAAGGTTCCCCATGACCGGAAAACCGTGACCATGATCATTGATAGGATGGCATCCGTGACCATGGCCATTCGTGGAATACCGTACTTTTCGTTAATCTTACCCAAGTATTGTGGGATGTGCTTATCAGAAGCCATCGCTGCCAAGACACGACCAGTTGAGGCCGCAAAGGAAACACCTGTTCCAAATGGTGAAACAAAGGCATCCGTATACAGCAAGATTGACAACCAGTTCAAGCCAAGTAAGATGGCCAAATCAGCAAATGGTGACTGGAAATCGATTCCGTGCCAACCAAATTTAGCAATTTCAGATGGTTCAATCGCCGTAATAAAGGTTGATTGAATCAAGATGTACAAAACTGCTGCGATTCCTAAGGAAATCACGATTCCCCGAGAAATATCCTTTGTAGGGTCCTTAACTTCTGAACCGAAGTTAATGATTGTTTGAAAGGCATTAAAAGAGAAGATAATACCAGAAACAGTCGTTGCAGCAAAGATTGGTGCTGTTCCATAAGGCATGAACTGATGAACAGTTGAGCCATAGTTTCCTGGGTGGAAGCTTGAAATGGTCAACATCAAAATCGTTAACAACGGTACCCCAATTTTTAAGAATGAGATTGCCGATGTAAAGCGAGTCAGCAAAGTCACCGACCAGTAGTTCAGCAGCGTGAAAATGGCAATGAAGCCAAAGACAACGAGCAGACCTGGTGTCGTGATTTGACCATTACTTAAGAAATGATGCGTCCAGTTTGCCCATTTCCAAGGCCAAGTTGACATATATTGAACGGCCGCCACCGCTTCGATTGGAATCAAAGTAATCAGTGACACCCAGTTCGCCCATGAAGCAATAAAACCTAAGAGTGAACCGTGGGTATACTGGGCAAACTTTGACATTCCACCCGACTGCGGAAACATCGTTCCCAATTCAATATAGGTGTAGGCAATCACGCCAATCACGACCGCTCCAATCACCCATGAGATAATGGCGGCCGGCCCAGCAACACGAGTTGCCTCCCAAGAACCAAACAGCCAACCAGAACCAATCAATGATCCTAGTCCCAAAAGAACAAGTTGTAGTAAACCAATTTTATGAGATTTCATAATATCCTTCCATCACATTTATCGAAGTGACCACTTACATGTGAATCACCAATGGTCACTATTGTACCAGAACGATTACAAATTGCAACTCTATTATACAAAAAAACTGTTGGTTGTTAATACCAACAGTTCTTTTTTGCACTGATTTAAACAAAAAGTGCCGTAATAATTAAGATAACAATCAAACCAGTTACAGAAATAACTGTTTCCAAAACCGTCCAGATTTGGAAAGTTTGCTTAACCGTCAAGTCGAAGTATTCCTTAAAGATCCAGAATCCAGCATCGTTAACGTGAGAAGCAATCAATGAACCTGCACCAATGGCCAAGGCAACCAAGACGAGCAACAAGTCACCGTGTGGGTTAGCAGCTAAGATACCGTTCACGACACCAACAGCCGTGATACCAGCAACCGTGGCTGAACCAACGGCAATTCGAAGCAATGAGGCCACTGCCCAAGCAAACAAAACAATCGTGATAGGAGACATTGAACCTGATGATTGGAACAAGTGGGCGATTTGGTTTGACATACCTGATGTCACCAAAACACCACGCAAGGCACCACCACCACCAACAATCAACAAGATGCCGGCAACTGAGTTCAAGCCTTCAGTCAATGAAGCTTCAACATCCTTCATTGAGCGCTTTTGACCAGGTCCCATTGCAAAGATAGCAAAGATCAAAGAAATGGTCATCGCAACGGCTGGGTTGGCCAAGAAATCGATTACTCGGTAAACCATGTCGGGATTAGCTGGAGCCTTTCCGCCTGAAACCACCAACTTATAAATAGTGGCGATGATCATAAAGATCAATGGAAAGACAGAAGTCAAGACTGACAAACCAAAGCTTGGTGACTTATCTAAGTCATATTCCTTCACTTCACCAACCGCTTCGATATGTTCCTTGAATTGGAAGGCATCAGGAGCAAACTTCTGTGCCAACTTTGTATAAACAGGACCGGCAACAACGGCCGTGATGATTGAAACAATCAAACCAACAATCAACATCAAACCAACGTTTGCGCCCAATTGTGAGGCAACAGCAGTTGGAGCTGGTTGTGGTGGCAAGAAACCTTGTGCAGATGACAAGGCAGCCGTCATTGAGATTCCCAAGTAAAGCAATGGGACACCCGCTTCAATGGCAACGGCAAAGACGATTGGAATCAACAAAACCATGCCGACTCCGAAAATCATTGAAATTCCAATGATAAAGGAAGCTAACAAAACGGCCCATTGCAAACGCTTCAAACCGAACCAAGCAATCAAGGTCTTAGCGATTCGATAAGAACCACCAGCATCAGCAACCAAACGACCAATCATTCCACCAAAGATGAAGATAACAGCGTTTGATCCCAAGATGTTTCCCATTCCCTGGGCGCCCAAAACGGCATCCGGGATCTTTGATGGGTTCATGCCCAACAAGAGGGCCAAAACGAAGGCCGTAATGACCAACGATACGAAGGTGTTCAACTTAAACTTGGTGATTAAAACCAGCAAGAGTAAGATGGACACGAATAACATAACAAATTCCATTTATCCATACGAAAGCCACTTGGCTTTCTCTCCTATTATCTCTGCGCCTTACTTCATGTGCTTACGCTGGAAGTCGGCAATGTTATCATATTCAGTTTGCAATTGGCGTGACAAGCGAATAAAGATTGGTGCCAATTCCCGGTAAGCTTCGAAGTTTTCTGGGTCTGGTTGGTAAGTGTTTGACTTACCAACATACTTTGAGATTTCATACAAATCATCAATTTGACCCAAGGCCTTTTGAGCAACAACAACAGCAGCCAACGCCCCTGATTCAAAGGCTTGTGGCACTGTCACAGGTTGCTCAAAGATGTCAGCAAACATTTGTCGCCACAAAGGTGAGCGAGCAAAACCACCAGTTGCTTGGATGGACTTCAATGAACCAACAACTTCTTCCAAGGCCAATGAGACCATGTAGACGTTAAAGGTAATTCCTTCCAGAACGGCACGAATCATGTTTGCACGAGTATGTGAATGGTTCAAACCAAAGAATGAGCCACGAGCGTTTGCATCCCAAATTGGTGCTCGTTCACCACCCAAATATGGATGGAAGAGCAAACCATCTGATCCAGCAGGAATCTTTGATGCCACTTCAGTCATCAAGTCATAAGCGTCTTGCCCAAGCAATGCAGCCGTTGACTTCTCGGCATCAAAGAGGTTATCGCGGGCCCAACGGAAGACATCGCCACCGTTGTTAACTGGTCCACCAACAACCCAGTGATCCTTGTCCAAGGCATAAGTGAATGTCCGGCCCTTTGGATCGATAACAGGCTTATCAGAAACGACACGAATGGCACCAGAAGTTCCAATCGTAATCGCTGCAACACCAGGTTGAACGGCGTCAACACCAAGGTTTGACAATGGGCCATCACCGGCACCATAAACGAATGGTGTATCAGCGGGCAAGCCAAGCACCGTTGCGTAGTCGCTCTTCATCTTGGTTTCGTATTCATATGGTGAAACTGGTTCAGGCAATTGGTCCTTTGACAAACCAGTGACTGACAAAGCTTGCTCATCCCAATCCAAGTTAAAGATGTTGAACAAACCAGTTCCTGAGGCAATTGAAATATCCATCTTGTTTGCACCGAACAAACGGAAGAACAAATATTCCTTAATGCCCAAGTAATGAGCAGCGTTGTTGTAAATATCTGGCTGGTCATTCTTCAACCAAAGCAACTTTGACAAAGGTGCCATTGGATGAATTGGCGTTCCGGTCTTTTGGTAAATTTCCATCCCCTGACCAGATTCCTTCAATTCATCAGCATACTTAACGGCACGAGTATCTGCCCAAGTAATAACACGTGTCAGTGGCTTCCAATCCTTATCAAAAGCAATCAATGAGTGCATTGCTGATGAGAATGAAACAGCTGCAATCTTATTCTCTTCGCTCAACTTTGCCTTACGAACAACAGCAGCGAGGGCATTGGTGAAGGCGACAAAGATTTCTTCTAAGTCTTCTTCCGCCATATCCGTTTGGTCCCGGTATAAGGGATAACCAACGTTCGATTGGGCCACCACTTGGTTTTGATCATCGAACAAAACGGCCTTGGTCGAGGTCGTTCCTAAATCGATACCAATCATATAATCCATGATTATTTCTCCATCACAATTCCAGAAAAAAGGCCACTCGGCCTTCTTTCTGATAAATCAGCTTAATCTAGAATAGCAAGGTGCTTGATAGAATAAGCTTTTCAAAGAAAAAGCCCCCAAGTAACGGGAGCAAGTTTCAAAACAAATCTTAAATTACTTAGCAGCGTCCATTGCGTGTCCACCAAAGCCGTTACGCAATGCTGAAACAACCTTTCCAGTGAACGTGTCTTCTTGCAATGAACGGTAACGCATTGCAAGTGACAAGTAGATAACTGGTGCTGGAACTTCCAAGTCAAGTGATTCTTCAACTGTCCACTTTCCTTCACCAGATGAATGCATCCGTCCAGAAATCTTTGACAACTTTGGATCCTTAGCAAATTGTTCTTCGGCCAATTCCATCAACCATGAACGAACAACTGAACCGTGGTTCCACAACTTTGCGACTGCTTCGTAGTCGTAATCGAATTGCGAAGCTTCCAATACTTCGAAACCTTCGGCGATGGCTTGCATCATACCGTATTCGATTCCGTTGTGAACCATCTTCAAGTAGTGACCTGATCCCAAACGACCAGTGTACAAGTAACCATCTTCCAAAGCGATTGAAGCAAACAATGGTTCGATTGTCTTCCATGCTTCGGCGTCATCGCCACCAATCATGAAGTTTCCACCGTTACGAGCACCTGACATTCCACCAGAAGTACCAGCATCGAAGAACTTCAAACCAGCTGCAGTGGTGCGCTTGTTTTGTTCCAAGTTGTCCTTGTAGTTTGAGTTTCCACCATCAATGATGATGTCGCCCTTATCCATCTTTTCAATCAAAGTATCGATTGTTGAGTTTGTTGGAACACCGGCTGGTACCATTACCCAAACAACCTTTGGTGATGGCAACTTAGCCAACATGTCATCGATTGAGCTTGCGCCTTCAACCTTGTCTGAATAAGCATCTGCTTCTGCAACAAAATCCTTGTTCAAGTCGAATGCAACAACTTCGTGACCATTGTCAACGGCGTTCTTAACCAAGTTAAGACCCATCTTACCAAGGCCGATCATGGCAAACTTCATGTGTATTACCTCTTTTTTGAATTCTTCTATTAAACTACAATTCCCATTATATGAAAATTATTTACATGATGCAAGTGATAATTGAAAATAAATTTCAATTTAGGTATAGTATTTATATTCTTAGGTTCTTCAATAATAAAGAGAGACAATTATGCCAAATTCAATTTTTGCTAAACTCGGACAAAATCCGGCCGGTTATAATCAGACCGAAAGTAAACTGATTACTTATATTAAGGCCAAACCAGCCGAAGCTGCAACCGGCACCATCCGTGAAATGGCTGAAGAAACTGGCGTATCAACCGCTTCGATTTCACGTTTTGTTAAAAAAATTGGTTTTGCATCCTACCGTGACTTTTCGGTGGCTTTAGCTTCTTATAATCAGCGAAAGCCGCCTGTCGACTTATTTGGTGAAATTGAGGATGCCGACGACACCGCCGCCATTACAAAGAAAGTTTTTGCCGGTGCCCAAAATGCGCTTTCAATGACCAGCGATAACTTAACCGCCGAAAAATTAGACCAAGCGGTGAAATGGCTGACCTCAGCAAAGCGAGTTGGGTTCTTTGGCATTGGTGGTTCTTCGATCGCCGCCTTTGATGCCTACCACAAATTCCTACGTACCCCAATCGATGTCATTTCTCATCCCGATTACGATATTCAATTGATGCAAGCCGTCAAGTTAACGCCACAGGACACTGCCGTCGTGATTTCCCACTCCGGCCGCAATGAAGATACCCTCTTTGTTGCCCAAAAGCTAAAGGACAACCAAGTTCCCTTTATCGCCATTACTTCCTTCGCTGATTCTCCTTTAGCCAAGATGGCTGATTTAGTCTTCTTGTCATTAGCTGAAGAAATTAACTTCCGATCAGAATCAATGTCCTCTCTGGTTGCCCAGTTAACCATCATCGACACGCTTTTCACCCTTGCTGGCTCAAAGCTGCCAACTCAAACGCAACATGTCGTCGATACCATGCGTGATGTCATCGAAAGTACTCGCCTTCATTAATCACCGTTTCGGACCTTTGCTTAAAAATCAGTATTAAACAGCAAAAAACGCACTGTTGTTGAAACAGTGCGTTTTTGTGTGCTATTCTTGTTCTTCTTTTTCAACCATGGCAATCGCCTGGTTCATTAACATATCGATGGCCACAAAGTTTTCACCACCTTCTGGCACGATAATGTCTGCATAACGCTTTGTGGGTTCAACGAATTGATTGTGCATTGGCTTAACGGTTGCCAAGTATTGCTCAATCACGCCTTCAACCGTCCGGCCACGCTCGTGCGTGTCACGTTGAAGACGGCGGATAAAGCGAATATCATCATCCGTATCAACGAAAACCTTCAAGTCAAGCAAGTGACGAACACGAGCGTCGTTGAAAAGCAAAACCCCATCAACAATGATCACATCGGCCGGCTCAATATGAACCGTTTCGCTTGATCGTGTATGTTGTGCATAATCATAAACCGGAATATCAATTGCCTGGTAGTCAATCAACTTTTCCAAATCAGCGACGAATCGATCCGTTTCAATCGAATCCGGATGATCATAGTTCGTCTTAACCCGTTCAGACATTGGCTTGTCAGACTGGTCCTTGTAGTAAACGTCTTGCTGCAACAAGACTGGCTGGTTTGCACTTAAACGAGTGATTAACGCCTTGGAAACGGTGGTCTTACCAGAACCAGACCCACCTGTAATACCAATTAGTAACGGTTTCTTTGCCAAAATTGCCTCCAAGGGGCCAAAAAGCCCACTCAATCATTTTTTATTATCCAACCTATTTTACGTGATAACGGCCCTAAAAGCTAGTATCATTTTGTTTCAAAAAGGGAAATCAGCGAAATAAAAAGCCCGGAATTTGTCTATCAAATTCCGAACTTCCAATCAAAGCAATTTCTTTTCTGATTTTTAATCCTGCTTTTGGACGCGAATTCGACTGGCCAATAAGTAACCAGATAACGGAATCAAGATAAACCAAGCAGCCGTGTGGTTCAAAGCAGCCCCATAGGAGGTCGACTTGATAAACACACCAATCAAGATACTAGCAACCAAAATCGATGTCGCCCCAATCACCTGGCGCATAGTCGTAATGATGGCTGTACCGTGGGAAACTAAGTGCTTAGGCAAAGCATTGTTGGCAGCCGTAACTGCTGGCATCATGATGAAGGCATTCCCACCTTCCAGAAGCATGGCACCAATGATGGCCAGTAACAGGTACTTTGTTCCAAAGACAGCTAAGTCTAAGTAACCCAAAACCATCATGGTTGAGCCAAGCAAGACTAAGGGACGCAGACCAATTTTTTCCAGCAGCCGACCGGCACGTGGGTTCATGGAAGACAAGAAGACGGCTGCCGGAATCATCAACAGACCTGAAAGAACTGGCACCAGATGATAAACCTTTTGGAAGTACAACGGCATCAAGACCGTTGCGGTAATTAAGCCGGAATAAGACATTCCCGTCAACAGCATGGCGGGCAAGTAACCCTGATACTTGAAAACTCGTAAGTCCAAGAATGGCGTTTCTTCCTTCAGCTGGCGAACGACAAAGGTCAACAAAAAAATGACGGAAAGCAGCAAAATCAGTCCCAGTGGCCAATTCCAACCAGTAGCTGGTAAGACTGAAATCGTATAAAGAATACCGGCAAAGCCAATCAGAAGAAAAGCAGACAAAAAGTCAAAGTTACGTGGCTCTAATTTGTGCGTATTTTCAATCTTGGATTGCATTGTCGTAATCAAAACTAGCAAGATGATAAAGAATAGGCCGAACAAAATCCGCCATGATCCCCATTGCAGAACAATCCCGGAAACGATTGGGCCAACAGCCAGTGCCGAACCCATGACCAGACCGACGGTCCCCATTGCCACACCACGGTCATCCTTTGGTGTATTTTCTAGAATTACCGCCTGGTAAGTTGGAAAAAGTGCTCCAACGGCAACTCCCTCAAGTAAACGACCAATCACAACACCAAGAAAATTTGGCGTAACCATCGCATACAATGTTCCAATAAGAAAGACACCGACAATCAAATTCAATAACTTTTTCAATGGAATGTTGTCTAGTAACCAGGGTGACAAAGGCATCACTAAGGTCATAGCAACCATAAAGCCAGAGGTTACCCACTGCACATTAGCAGCGTTAATCCCAAACTGCTTCATTAAAATTGGATAGGCTGTCGTCATCGTGGACTGAGAGATTGACATCGTAAAGGACGTAAATAACAATACCAACGAAAATGGCGATAAGCGCTTCATATTTTTCAAGGAAATCTCCCCCTTTGTTGATTATCCCTTTATTCTATAGAAAAAATTCAAAAATGGCAAGTTATTTATAATGATTCTAAATTAAAAGGAAACCCTAGAATGGATTTCCTGGTTTAATTATTTAGTTCTTGTCGATCCGCGACTAATCAAAGTGTATGGCAACTTAATTTGTGTTTCCGTCAATTTTTCACCATTCATCAGCTTCGTCAACATCCGCATGGCAACGGCCCCAATATCGTACTTAGGCTGGTTTATTGATGAAAGCTCTGGTCGGGAAACAATCGAAAAATTCGTGTTGTTTGATGTCACAATTTCCAAGTCTTCCGGTACCTTGTACCCATGGTCCTGATAATAGTTCAGGATGGAAACAGCAATTTCATCATCGTAAGCAACAACGGCCGTCACATCCTGGGCCATTAAATCAGCAGCCTGTAGTTGGCCAGCCTCATAGGTCCGTGCTTTTGCAAAGACTAGCTGGTCATCGTAATCGATGCCCGCTTCTTGCAAGGCACGTTGGTAACCAACTAAACGAAAATCCTGATCAATTGCTCGGTCTCTTGAACCAAGAACCAAAGCGATTCGTTGGTGACCGCGGGCGAGCAACTTAGTAGTGACCGTTTCAAAAGCAGTCACATAATCGATGTTAACAGATGGCAAAGCTTCATTCTCGGCCACCGATCCGGCCAAAACAATCGGAACGCCGGCAGATTGAATCATGGCCATCACTGGCTCCGAGAGCTTAGTCCCCATATAAATGATACCGTCCACCTGCTTCGTCATCAGATTTTTGATAGCTGTCACTGCCCGATCCTGTTCATCATCGGTATTGGTTAGCAAAGCATCGTATTGATACATTTGGGCGATGTCATCAACGCCGCGAGTCAATTCAGAATAGAAAATATTCGTCACATCAGGCATGACCACGCCAATGGTGGTAGTCTTCTTGGAGGCTAAGCCCCGGGCTACCGCATTGGGCTGGTAGCCTAGCTCGTCAATTGCCTTCAATACTTTGTCTCTGGTTGACTGGCGCACATTATCATTGCCATTAACAACTCGGGAAACAGTGGCCAGTGAAACTCCGACCTTTTCGGCGACATCATAAATTGTTGCGTTTTTCTTTTGCTCTGCCATCGCCATAACTCCTTATATAAAGCCTCTTCTAAAGTTCAATCATAGCAAAAAAAGGCCGTTTGTGCAAACGCTTACACGGCCTTTTCATTTTCATTTAAATTACAAGACATTTTCATCTTGGTGCGTGTCAAGCAATTCTTGTTGACGATAACGCCAATAAGCAATGCCCATGAAACCAAAGCTACCGACAAGCATTAGGAAGAAAGCGGCAACAAGGGTTAACCAGGTTGGCCAGCCATGGTTGGCTGCCCATAAAAATACAATTGGGTAGGCTAGTAAAATTAGAAAACTCCAGCCAACTTTAAATAAAGTCATGATTCCTTTCCTTTAATTCATAAAAAATAATGGTTTGCTTGGCCAAGAAATTTTTCAAGAACTACCGCATTTCCTCAACCAAGGTCAATTGTGTTCGACACTGACCACAGCGATATTTTTTCGTGTCCACTCGTCGTTTTCGATAAAAGTCATGGCCGTTTTGGCAACGATAATGCCATTTCACGCTCTGCTGCTTTCTTGGCTCTAGAGCCGGTGCATAGCGCGATCCACCGACTTGCTGCAAGAGTTTCTTAAAATCGGCATCTTTATGCTGATAGCCTCGGTGCGCCAGATGGAGGTGATAATGGGTTAGTTCGTGCTTGACAATACCGATAAAATCAGCCCGATGGGCCATCTTCGGATTGAAATCAATATGATGGTCAGCTAGGTGGTAGCGACCACCCGTTGTTTGCAAGCGGTTATTATAGATTGCTTGATGCGTAAAAGGCCGCCCAAAGAAATCTAAAGAAACTTTTTCAACAAAGGCCTGTAAATCGGCTTGCCTGAGTTCAGCCGATTCAAAGCCACGTCCAACTTCACCACGAGTGGGTGACGCTGATTTTTTATGCGTGGATGTCGTCCGTGGCGTTTTCACCCCTGGGCTAACTCGCCGACGATTATGCCTGGTGAACATAGACGTAATCAACGACCTTTTGCAGCGTCGTTAAGGAATCCAACTCTTCGTCTGGAATTTCCATATTATACTCATCTTCAACTTCTAAAACCAATTCAACCACATCAATTGAATCAGCCGATGTATCCTTAGCAAAGTTCAGATCGGGGCTAACCTTCTCAGCCTTTAATGAAAACCGTTGTGCGGCTTCCTTTGCTAACCGGTCATAAATCTGTTCTTTTGTAAACGCCATGTGTTACTCCTTCAGCGATTAACGGCTCGTGAGCAATATCATTCACGACCGTCAGGCTGATTTTTATTTTTCAATTTTCTTTGCCTTCAAAGCGTCGGCATTTTCTTTAATAAAGGCCGTTGTCTTCTCGACCAAGTTTTCCTGAACCATCGTTTGAATCTGGCCCATCGTGTTGGCAACAGCATTGGCTTTGGCAGAACCGTGCGTCTTAACGACAGGTGCCTTCACACCCAAGACCACAGCACCACCCTGTTCGTTAAAGTCCATCTTATGCTTCAAAGAGCGCAATGCTGGCTTCATCAAGAGGGCACCTAACATGCCACGGAATCCAGCTGATTTGATCGAATCCTTCAACTGATCCATCATCGTCAAAGCCGTTCCTTCCATAGCCTTCAATGCGGCATTACCAGAGAAACCATCGGCAACGACAACGTCGGCAGTGCCTTCCAAGATTTCACGGGCCTCAACATTGCCTAGGAAATTAAAGGCGGTTGCCTGCTTCATCAACTGGTGGGCTGCCTTGTGGGTTTCATCCCCCTTGTCTTCTTCGCCCCCATTATTTAATAGACGAACACGGGGGTTTTGAATGCCCATAACAGATTGAGCATAGAAGCTACCCAAAATCCCATATTGGTAAAGGTGCGCTGGCTTATTTTCGGCATTTGCTCCCAAGTCCATGAAAACAAATGAATCGTTAGGGCCACCAAATGATGGAATCGCAGAAGCCAAGGCTGGACGGTCGACACCCTTAATCCGGCCAACAATAAAGATGGCAGAAGAAAGGATGGCACCAGTATTGCCGGCAGAGAACAAAGCATCCGCTGTCCCTTCCTTCACGGCTGTTGCAGCGCGCACCAAAGAAGAGTCTGGCTTATTTTTCATTGCCTTGACAGGTTCTTCACCCATCTCGATTTCTTCTGTCGTTGGAATCAATGTAATTCGGTCATTATTTTGAATCAATGGGCGGACCTTAGCTTCAGTTCCAAACAATTGGAATTCCAAGCCTGCGTAACGGTCACGGGCCATTTCAACTCCCTTGACAATTTCATCTGGGGCAAAATCCCCACCCATCGCATCAATGGCAATCTTAATCACAATTTTTCTCCTAAAATTATCGTTTTCGTTTTAAATTCATTAATCAAAATGGCGGAATTGCGCCATGGTTTTGGATAAGTAAGTTACTAGGGGCTGATTTTCCACCTGGTTGTCCCAATCTGACTCACGCACGAGACTCAAGGCCTCCTGCTGGGCAATGGTCAGCATCGTCAAATCCTTAACCGGATCACCCACCTGAAATTCAGGCATTCCCGACTGCTTCGTTCCTAAGATATCACCTGCACCCCGTAATTCCAAGTCGCGTTGGGCTAATTCAAAGCCATCGGTCGTATCAACCAAGGCCTTGAGTCGTTCCTTACCATAGTCGGTCTTAGGGTCGGCCACCAAAACCGTGTAAGACTGGCGGTCGCCTCGGCCAACCCGGCCCCGCAATTGATGGAGCTGAGCCAGGCCAAAACGGTCGGCATCTAATATTAACATAATGGAAGCATTCGGCACATCGACCCCAACTTCAACGACGGTCGTCGCAACCAAAACTTGGACCTGGTTGTCCTTGAAGCCTTGCATCAAGGTATCCTTATCGTCCTTTTTCAAGCGCCCGTGTAGGAGGCCAACCGTGTAATCCGGCAAGGCTGCCTGCAAGCTTTGGTAGACTTCGGTGACATTCCGGACGTCCAGTGTCTCGGATTCCTCAATCAAGGGTGTCACCACATACGCCTGCGCTCCCTTGGCCAATTCTGCTTTCATTAAAGCAAGCGCTTGATCAAATTGCCTTTGAGAGAGCTGACTTGTAATAATCTGCTTCCGTCCAGCCGGTAACTCGTCAATCACGGAAACTTCCATTTCGCCATAGGCTGTGATGGACAAGGTTCTTGGAATTGGCGTTGCCGTCATCGCGAGGATATCGGGGTTCATCCCCCCTTCGCGTAGTTTTGACCGCTGCTTCACACCAAAACGGTGCTGTTCATCAATCACTGCTAAACCGAGATGATGGAAGTAAACGTCGTCTTGCACCAGGGCATGGGTGCCGATAACAATGTCAATGTCACCATTGGTTAAATCAGTTAAGATTTGGCGGCGCTGCGCAGCCTTCAGTCCGGAAGTCAACAGTTCCACCCGCAGGTCAATCCCCGCCTGATCAAAGAGCTTTGCCAGGCTCTTGGCGTGCTGTTGCGCGAGGATTTCGGTTGGCGCCATTAAGGCCGCCTGACAGCCGGCGGTCACCGCTGCATACATGGCGATGGCTGCCACCACCGTTTTTCCGGAACCAACATCACCTTGTAGAAGGCGGTTCATGTGCCGTGCATCGTGTTGGTCGGCCAAAATTTCGCCGACCACTCGCTTTTGGGCAGCGGTTAAGTCATAAGGAAGGCGGTCAATCAGTGTGGCAACTGCCTCTTTGTCATAGTGAAGCGGCTGACCACCAAAGGACTGGTCAGCCTGTTTAATTAATTGCAGGCGCATTTGAAAGATAAAGAACTCTTCGAAGGCCGCCGACCGCCGACCGGCCTTGGCTTCCGCTGAGTCCTTGGGAAAATGGGCCCACTCGATTTGCTGATTTTTATCAAGGAGTCGGTACTTATCACGCAAGTGTTGTGGCACCAAGTTTGGCATCTGGCCACGCAGTTGCCCCCAGGCTTGCTCAACCAAATCAGCAATCGTTTTGGCTTTGACTCCCTTGGAAGCCGGATAAATTGGATCGAGGGCATCGGTCGTGGCTGGGACTAATTTAATAGCGGATAGGGCCGCCTTGGCTGCGTTATAAGTTCCATAGACGGCGACCTCCTGGCCGACCTCGATGTTTTTAGCAACCCAGGGCTGGTTAAAGAAGGTTACCCGGATATTTTCACGATCAATCAACAATCCTAAAACCGTCTGTGACCGCTTGCCAAAGCGCCGAACCACGGCGGGTGTGGAAACAATCCCTTTAAACGTTACCTTTTCCCCATCAAGCGTTTCCGATGGCCGCCTTGCGCCCAAGTCCTCGTAGCGGAAGGGATAATAAGTCAACAAGTCTTCAATTGTAAAAATACCCAAGTCGCGTAGCGCAGCTTGTCTCTTTTCCCCGACACCGGACAGTGCTGAAACCGGGTCTTCTAAAGCCAATGACATGAGTGTATCCCCTCTTTTTGATAAGCAATATTTTACCATTTTCAAGAACGAAATGAAATATCACCCGCGCTAGCATGCCTGTCATCATCGCCTTTGCAACAATTTTGTCACGTTCGCCACCAAAATCAGAAGTCAACCAGCCAACATTCTTTTGACATGGATTTTTCATCCATGCCAGTCATCGAAGCACTGATTTCTCATTTTTTAACCATAAAAAAAGACGCCAATGGCGACTTTTGTTCTTTAATGAATAAATACTGTGATGAAAGTAATCGCTCCAAAGAAAATTCCAGGAACGTTGGAAATGATGATTGGCCAATCCTTATAAGTCTTCAACCAACCATACCCAGTCCATAGCGTAGCGTTGATCATCGCAACGGCTGGTTGGAGCCAGTTAACCGGCTCCCCACTAAAGTTAGAAATAATCTGTGGAAAGTATGAAACGTACATCAAGATGTTCATCACGGTTGCGACCTTAGAAAAGATCTTCAGCATCTTAATCCGCTTCTCATCTACCTGTTTTTTTTCTTCTGGTGAAACATAATTATCAACACGCATGCCCATGATTTTGTATCTCCTATTCCATCATTCGCTCGAATGATTGTGTCAATTATAACACAATCAGAAAAAATGCAAGGACAATCGAAGCGAAGTGTTGGATAATCAAAAATAAATATTTTTGATTAAAAAGCGCCATCATTCGTCAATCCTATCGAAATCAGTTTTATCACTCAATGGCCGAAAAATCAAAAACAAATCATTGGAATTTAATCAATATTCCAGAACTATAAACAAACTAAGACTTGCTTCATCAATTTTTAAATGAAATTTTATTACTTTTTGTTAGTTTTTATCTCATTTTTGATAGAATAAAGTATATCGCTCATCGAAGATGACATTCTATACAATTAATAGCCTTTTGTACAACCGTATAAAAGGCTAATTGCAGATTTTGTATCTTACAAATGTAGCGAAGAATTTGTCAATACATCAACACATGCTTTGGTATTTTAGTTGAAGTAAAAACAAATGTGTAGTTTGAATAATTGAATGGAAGCATTACGTGCAGAGCCGGAACCACGCTAAAAGCTGATTAACTTAGGTATTAGGAGAAGGCCCATGTTATTAGAGTCAAATCATTCAAATAGCGGTAAGGTTATCAGAATTTTAAATGAGTATGAAGTCATCGTGAACGTTGGTAAAAAAGACGGCATCTACTACGGACAAAAGCTAGGCGTCTATAAGCTGTTAGGCGAGGTCACCGATCCCTATAATGATGACAAATTCTTAGGCCGCTGTGAATCACTAATTGAAACACTGACACCATTAAAAATCGACGAAAACTACTCAATTCTATATAAGCGTCATTTCGCCGTGCCATCAACTGCACATGTTAACTACCCGTTAACTAGCAAAGAAGCACTGATTTTAAACGTAGATGACGACAATATTCTCCCGTTTGAGGATGTCAGTCGTCAGACCATTAAACTGGGCGATACTGTGAGAAATTTGCCGTTGTATTGATGGCTGTGGTTTGACCGCCTATTAAACAAAATTTGACTGCAATCCAATTAACGGAAAAAATATATTTTGTGCCTATGAGAGGCAGCAATTTGAAGGCTTAACAGCCTTCTTTTTTGTTTGCTAACACAACTTAACGCCTGAAAAATCAGAAAAACTTAAAAAAATTCATCTACCAAATTTTAATGTACACTCAGAAAACAACTTTCAACGGATACTTTGACTCACTAGCAATTATCTCCTACTCAATTCAGTTTCAACTTTTTCTTTAACCTATCAGACAGCTCTTGCGAAAAGTTAAGGCCATTCTCCCGAGCAGCCCTATCTAAGTAAGACGGAATGGTCAGCGTTTTCTTGACCAATTTATTGTCTTCTCGCTCCCTTACAAGGGAGGTATCAACCACAACAGCAAGCAAGGACTCACCTTTTTTTGTTTGAATATCAGCAGCGTTCGTTCTTTCAGGCAATTCAATCTGGTTGTCTTCAGCAGCAAGCAGATACCCTTCTAATGCATCCTTGGCCATTTCGGACGCTTCAATTTCACCATCGCCAAAAGTATTCACATTTGGCAAATCGTAGAACTTAACACCAATGCTGTCACCGTCTTGATATAGAGTTGCATAATAAATATATTTCATATCGCTCACCTTTTCAATTTTAACGTGCAAAATCAACCTAATAGCCCAATACTTTCAGTATTCGCTGGGCTGTGCCTTTAGCAATTGCCTGTTTACCGTGATTAGGTATCGTAACCAATTCTCCTGTTTCGTCCTTCAAGAACTGATAGTGACTACCTTTAATACGGACAACTTTAAATCCCTTATTATTAGCCATTTTGGACAACTTTTTGAAGTTGTACTCTACCATGCTTCCTCGTTTCTTCAAATAACATTATAACACGTATAAATATACGTGTTACTGCCAACTATCTATTTTAAAATCAGAAAAGTAATTACTTGTGAACGCCAATCGACCACAAGTAATCATACGAAATCAAGATAAAATAACGCAGTTCAAAATAAATAAAAAAAGTCCCCGACAGGATAACCCGTCAGGGACTTTACTTTCAAGGTGGCAACCGGAGTCGAACCGGCGATCAGGGTGTTGCAGACCCATGCCTTACCACTTGGCTATGCCACCAAAAAGCGTTTGAACAACGCTTATAATTATAAAGAAAATTGGTCTAAATTACAATACCTTTATGAAAGTTATTGCACAAGCTGATTTAACCTAACTTATTGTCTAAGAGAATCTGTTTCATTTCAGCCTGGATGTCATCTGGCTTGACCCACTCGTCAAAGTGGTCAGCTTCCAATGGCAAAAAATCATAGTGATGGTTAATAAAGTCCTCTACCTTTTCCACGTGAGAAGACCGCGGAATATTCATCTTCAGAATCCGCACCTCTTTAATCATCCCATGCTCAGCAGCATACTCTGCTCGAGAATTTTCGGAAATGTTGCCCAGCTCGTAGTAAATTGTGCCATCATTGCGGGTGATTTCTTCAATCAAATTAAATGTCTGATTCATCTAACAAATTCCGTCCTTCCTTTTGGTAACGGCGCTCGACCATGTAAGTCGACAGCCAAATCGATAGCAAAATACCAATCATGCCCAACAGCATCGTGGCCACTTCCATCACCAAGAGCTTGGCATTGATAAATTCCGCCAACGTGTAGTGCAGACGCAAGTACCAAATCAGAAGCGGAATATTAGCCCCTAACATCCCGAAGAAGAGCGTGTTAACCGCCGTCCCTAGAATTTGACTTCCAATGGTTTCCGCATGCTCGCTTAACGATTCCTTGGTAATATCAGGCGAACGGTCAATTACCTCGAATAAATCAGCAGTAATCGCCATCGAAGCTTCGGCAATCGCTCCCAAAGCCGAAATCACCATCACAATCACGACCAAGTGACTAAAATTGATGCCGATATTGAGCGACAAGCCCTCTAATTCATCCGAATTTTCCAAGGTATACCCTTGAACCTGGGCAAAGTGTTGGGTCAAAAAAGACAAGCAGCCAACAACGGTGGTGACCACCAAAGAGCTTTGCCAAGCAATTGCCATGACCTTCGCCCGACCGGCCGAAAGGTAGATAGCGACCGAGAGGATCATCAAAGAAATAATGGCCGTCACGATATAAGGATTAAAGCCCCAATTAACCAGGATAATCAACGTAAAAATCAGGAAAAAGTTCAAGACCAGTCCAAAAAAAGTCTTCAACCCTTGCTGACCACCAACAATCATTAACGAAAGAAGAAGGATAATAATCAGCACACAAATCGAATTCATTTTGCCGCCTCCTCTTCTTGATGACGTAACTTCCAAGCGGTCAAGCCAGCTGTGACCGGCACTGCCCAAACAATTCCAAGAGCAGAAACAACCGTCTGCAAAATTCCAAGGTTCATAACCTGGTCCAAAATATAGGACCAGTTATTACCATTGCGCAGCATCAAAATCACCATTGGAATCGTCTCGGCAATAAAAATCATAAACAAGACGTTGGTCAAAGTGCCCAAAATCTCACGGCCAACCGACAATCCCGCCTGCCAATAATCTTTAAAGGGTCGATGCGGTGATTCCCGGTGAAGGCCAAAGAGGCCAGCAACAATATCAGCCGACTCATCCATTACCGCTCCCAAAACCCCAATAATGGTTTGCGCATAGAAAATTGGGGCTGGAACCTGGGTCACAAAGGACATGGTTTCAAAGTGGACACCAATACCACCCGTGACCAGTAACACGAACCACATGACGAAAACCGCCAAGGCAGTTGTGATGGTCGTGGCCGCTAGCGTAATATGAGCCTGCCGACTGCGTCCCAAGACAAGGTAGAGCGAAAGAGCTGCCAAAGCCACTGCCACCAAAGAGAACCAGAAAACAACGGGCAAACTCTTAACGTGGACATCAACAACCAGTGCTACTACAAAGACTGCGGCGTTTAACAGAACCGATAGCAATAAGAAACTGGTCTTTTTAAAGCGAACATAAATGATTGTCGCCGTTACTAATAAGGCCACCAACGCCAAGAGCGTCGAATCGCGCTTGATGGTATCAATCTGATAAGAGCCAGAATATTCCTTCAGGAGGATTTGGTCTCCGACTTCGTAATTAGTCGTCATCGTCTGTGAGGTCATCACCTGATTTTGAATCTTAACCGTTTGGCCAGACCGGTTGAGTAATTTGACCGTCAGGTTTTGAGTATACTGACCGTCCTGGTTGCCAAATTCGTCCGTCGTGGATTCTTGACTAGTTTGCTTGACGGCCGTTACCTGGCCAACAGGGGCGGGGTACAAAAAGCTATCAAAGCGAGCCAAGAAAAAGGCCAGGATGGTCACAACGGCAATAATGGCCAAGCGGCCAAGCTGTTTTTTCATGATCAACATCCCCTCTTGCCCTCCTGAAAAAGGGCAAAGTGAAAACTTACAAAAGAAAAGGGCTGTCACAGTAACTGTCCAGCCCCCAACAGAAATTTTTTAACGACGCAAGCGCAGATTTTCGCCGGCCACCGCTACTGGTTGAGCCAAGAAAAGGATTCGCTGCATCAACCGGGCAGCCTTGCCCGGCTCTTTTGCCTCTCTCGTTTGACTCAAATACTCCTCTAATGAGGTTAAATCAAAATTAGAAGTAAAGCAAGTGGTCAACTGATTTTGCATTCGGTATTCCAAGATAACCGACAAAATAGAATCTCTCGCCCAAGCAGTCAAGTTATCCGTCCCCATATCGTCTAAAATCAGGACTTCGGCCTGCTTGGCCTGCAAAATAATATCGTCTGTTTTTTGATCAGCGCCATTTTTGTTAAAGCCGGCCTTCAAGTCCTCAATCATCGATGTCCAGTGGACCATCATGACCGAAATCCCGTTAGCAGACAAGGCATTGGCCAAAGCCCCCATTAGGTAGGTCTTGCCGACACCAAAGTCACCATACAGGTAAAGGCCCTGAACAAAGTCGTCCTGGTGGCCTTCATCTTTTGAAACCAAAGCGTCAAAAAGTCGCACGGCCGCAGAAACAGCAGCCTGGCGACCAGGGTGTTGGCCGACCTCCGCTACTAATTGCTTCAAATCAGCCTGGCGCACATCCTTTGGTACCGAAAACATCTTCAGCATCTTCTTTTGCATCAAAGATTCCTGGGTTTTCTGGCTGGCCTGATAGGTCACATGTGGGTAACCCTTTTCAATCGTTAGAACGGGATGGTAGCCGGGGAAAAGCCCACTGTCCGGATTTTTACTCTGATGTTTTTGATTAACATACTCGAACAAGTCCATCATCGACACCGCGAAGGCATCGGGTTTTAGCTCTTTTTGATGTGCCTGCCAGAAATCTTGAACGTCTTGATCGTTCTTGATTACTTCTAGGGTTTGCGCCAAACGGGCATTGGAAACTTGGGGGTATTTTTTTTGAAAATCTTTTAAGGCTGACCCTAAATCTTTCATTACAAACCTCAATTCTTAGTTTTGCGGTCCTTTAACAGCGCCATCATGGCGGCTGCATCATCACCCTGACTGGCCTGGTTGGTCAACTGGTCATTTTGAGCCATCTTCGGTTCAACCTTTTGACCGGATCGGTTATAACGGCCCTGGTAGCGACTTTGATTCGTGCTCGTGCGGGCCTTCTGCTGGTTTTGATGGTTCTTAATCGCAGCGACTGCTTTCGGTGCGGTATCAACCTGATTTTTCGCCCAATCATTGGCAATCGAATCGACCAAGTTCCGCTTCAAATCAGAATTATCCATATTCACCAAAACCTGGTAAATCAGGATATTAATCACTGGCACCGGCAAAATATTTTGTTGCACCAAATTGGTTAGTAACTGGCTCTCGGACTTTGTCACGTAACCATGATTATTTTCTTTAATTTGCCGTAGAAAGTCAATTGGGCTCAAGAGGTCAGCGGCCTGATAGAGGGATTGCAGAGCCCTTGATTGTTTTGACGTTCCTTGTTTAGGCTGACTCTGACTGTTTGACGCCTGAGCTGTTGGCTGACCTTGGCCGCCATTCATCTGCTGGCCAACTGAACCAACTGCTTGATTGCCCTGCTCTCGACCAACTGAAGCCGTTTCGCCTTGATTACCCCGGTTGGCTAACTTGGTCTTTTCAGCATTGTTTCCCCACTGATTTTGCAAGTAGGCCATAAAGGCGGGGCGGTTTAACCGATGGTCATCAAGGTTAATGCTGCGTGTAATGGCCGTTGCTAACTCGGCCTCGTTCAGCCCATAAAGGATCTGTTGGGTCATAATCAATTGCCGGTCGGGCGCTAAATTAGTGGCTGTTGTGCCATGGATAAGGGCGACCATCGCATCGTAGTCAAAGGTCTGCGCGCTAAAGTCCAAATCGTCCAGCGACCCTGGCCCTGCCAGTTCAACGCTTGGCTGGCGGCCGGCAACCGGATTATCAAAGAATTCCAAGAAGCTAGCCGAGAGGTTGACGACGTTGGCACCAGTGACTTGACCGGCCGGTTGACCCGCAAAGCGATCAGCCAAAACCTGAAAGCGGTCCTCACCGGCAAAGTAAAAGAGTAAGCCAGACAGCAGGTCTTCGTTAAAGAAGTCTTGTGCCGTCATTGGGGGCTGAATTTGATATGTATAGCCAACGAAGCCACCAGCTTCCTGGTAAAAGGTTTTCAACAACCCCACCGCCTCCAGCGCCTTACGAGCATGGACAAGGTCGGGCAATGACAGGGTTAATGTATCAAGCAGCAAATAGTGATCGGCCCATTTCTTCGTACCGGCCTGGCTCTCTTGAACCATGAAATGGTAGAGGGCATAAGCTTTGGCACCCAAAAAAGGCAAGTACAAGCTAAAAACCCGGTCCAAATCAGCAAGGCTAATCGGCGCCTGCAAGCTCAAATAGGCCGGCTCTTTCGCCTGAAATTCAATTGTCTGCTTGGAAACAGCCATTATTCTTCCTTCTTTAAATCAGCTAAATACTTTTCCACTTGCTGCTTTAGTTCTTCTTCACTGCCATTGTTATCAAAGACGACGTCTGCCATCTCGGCCTTCTTTTCGATTGAAATTTGGGCCTTAATTCGGCTTTGAGCCGCATATTCGTCTAAGTGATCACGGACCATTAATCGGTCAAGTTCGATCCGTGGGTTCGTAGCGACCACCAAAATTTGGTCGAGCCAGCCGGATTCATCGTACTTTTGTTCAAAAAGGAGTGGAATGGCAATAAAAATCACCTTTTCACCACGGTTTTTAAAAAAGTTGAGCTTGTCCTCAATCGCCGAATAGATGGCTGGACTCGTAATCGCTGTGAGTTCCTTTAATTTAGCTGGGTCTTTAAAGACCATTTGCCCAAGCTTTTTCCGGTTCAAAACTCCGTTTTCAACAATATCTAAACCAAAAACATCCTTAATTTTTTCAAGAGTAAAGGTCCCCGGTTCCACTACCTCGCGGGCAACCAGGTCGGCATCAATTACCCGGTAACCGGCAGCTGCCACAATCTTGGTGACCGCTGATTTTCCAGTAGCAATACTCCCTGTCAAACCGATGATTTTCATGCTGCCCCCTTCTGCAAAGCTTGTGCAAAGACTTGGCTTGAGTAGACAACTCGCGCCGTATTCAAGTATGGCGTCACGTAGATATAGGCTAAGCCAAAGGTCAAAAATCCGAGTAAGTGCCAGCCCAAAAAGGAAAGTTCAAGTTGGAAAAGTTCCATTTTTCGTCCAGACATTACCCGCCGAGAAATCGAAATATAGTCGGTCAAGGATTTCTGCTGGCGACCAAACAGGCTATCCATCTTAAAGGCATAGTAAGTCTGTGAGTAGGAAAAGGCCTTAACGAAGCCTGGAATCACCAGTGCCGACCATAAGAAGAGCAGGATGTTTTGTACAAAAGCCAGCATAAAGGTCGCAAAGAACCGCCCAAAGCGAAAAGCCTGAATGCTTTGGCGCCATGTGACCTTAGCCTTTGGTTCCTGAAATTGATCCACAATGGCCCACTTGGCAGACCAAGAGAAGACCAGAGCAATCGTACTGGCAACCGTTTGGCTAAAGTAAGCACTTCGTTGGTTGAAGTATACCAGCTGACCCGTTTGGTGATAGTTCAATAACACTAGATAGGTCGTTGTCAGTACCAAAGCGGTTTGAAAAAGATTAAATAAAATGACAATCCAGTTAGCCTTGATGGCAGCAACAAAGTTCTTCTGTATGTGTTTTCTCGCGGTCAGCTTAACACGATTGCGCGAGATTGGTGTGATTTCTGTCATGAGTTCCTTTCGCGAAAAGGCACAATTACCTTCTGCTGGGTTTTTAAAGATAAATAAAATGAAATAGCGGTTAATAGCACTGATTTTTCATGGTCTAATTACAGCCACCAGACAAGCCGAGGTCTCACTTACTTTTGTACCTGGCATTTTGGACAGTAAGTGGTGCCACGCTGGGCGACTTTGATTTTGACGAGGGTCGTGCCACAGCGCCGGCAAGGCTCCCCTGCCCGACCATAGACATCGAGTTCGTTTTGGAATTGACCAACCTCACCAAAAACATTGGAAAAGGAGTGGACGGTCGTCCCATGATGGACCGTCGCCCGGTTAATCTCTTGAATAATGTTTTGGCGCAGGTTGGCGACCTCTTCCGCCGATAAATGGTCCGTTAAGGTCTCCGGGTGGACCTTGGTCTGCCAAAGCACCTCATCCGTATAGATATTACCAAGGCCAGCCACATTCGACTGGTCAAGCAAAAACGGCTTAATCTTTCGGTGGGACTTGGCTAAAATTGATGTCAAATAGGTGATATCTAAATCAGCTTCGGTGGGTTCCGGCCCCATTTTCGCTAAACCAGAAACCTCTTGGTATTCTTTACCAGTTGGCACCAGCTGCATCCGACCGAAGCGGCGGGTGTCATTGTACATTAGGTCGCGGTCGTCATCTAAAGTAAAGATAACCTCCGTGTGCTTATGCGGGGTCGCTCCCACAGGCTCAACCGAGTACTGGCCCTCCATCCGTAGGTGGGAAACCAATGTTTTCTGATTTGAAAGCCGAAAAAGCAAAAACTTGCCCCGCCGGTCAATTTTATCGATAGTTGCCCCGGCTAAGTTCGTCTGAAAATCGGTTAAATCAGAAACGATTGCTTTTGGATAAGGAACAGCCACACTGTTAATTTTTGCCCCCTGTACCAGGGCGGTCAGCCCGCGGCGGACAGTTTCAACTTCAGGTAATTCTGGCATTTGGGTCAATAACCCCCTTCATATCAACGTTTTCAATATTTGTGGCTTAGTTTTTGGCTAACTTTTTGGTTAACTTTTGGCCTAACCTTGACGATTACTGGTTAAATCAACAAATTTCATTAATATTTTCAAGAAATATTATAACAAAAAATAGCCAGGCACGATTGCCCGACTATCTTTTGGATAATCTGTCAATAAGTTCATATTGTTTTCATTATAGCACAGCGATAATGGCCACCGATTCGGCTTGCTGTCATCAGACAACTACCAGTTGGCCGCACTTGAAAAAACGGCATCCCAATTAGATTACTTCGAATCCTGAGGTCGGCTAGCCCACTTTGGCTTACCTTTATCCTTCTTCTTCCGTGCTTGGTGCTTTTTCTTCGCCTTAGCGGCTTCCTTGGAAGTCAGTTCGCGTTTCTCTTCGGACTGCTTTTGGCGGTTCTTCTTATCGGCTTTGCGGTTTTTGCCATCCTGAGGGTTGGTAGGCCGCTTCTTTTCAGCACGTGGCTGCTTTTCTTCGGCCAAATCAGCACCATCATCTGTCACTGTCGCCATCGCCTTTTGCAACTTCTTAGCTTCCTGTTGCTTTTCATCGGCTGCGGCCCAGTCAAACTTTTCCAGGCTGATTTCCTCTGGCAAGTACTGCTTCAACTTGCGAATATCGTGGTCGTTACCAAGGTTCAGCACTTGGCCGGAAAGACCCGCTCGTCCTGTTCGACCAGTTCGGTGAAGGTAGGTCGTCAAGTTATTCGGAATTTGCGCGTTGACCACTAATGGCAAGCCCTGGATATCAAGACCACGGGCAGCTACATCGGTTGCCAGCAACAAGTCGAGCTTGCCCTTCTTAAACGATTGGAGGGCATCGGCCCGCTTTAAGTGCGACTTTTCGTTGTTCCCAACGGACATGACGGAAGCATGTTCGTGGCGCAAGGCTGCTTGTGCGGCAACCAAGGCCCCAATGGTGTTAAAGAAGACCAAGGCTTGCTGGTGTCGACGAGCTAATTCAATCAAAACCTTGTGGTTTGCCTTGGCATCAACGTGCAAGTAGGTATGGTCAATCGTTTTTGGTGCCTGATTTTCCACGGAAACCGGCTTCACAGAGTGGCCAAAAAGTTCCTTGACCCAGGCCAAGTCGACACCCGAGGTAGCTGAAAAAAGCGCGACTTGGTCCAATTGAGGAAGTGCATCCGCTAAAGCGTTTAAGTCTTCCTGATGTTCCTCGTTCAAGGTGGCATCGGCCTCATCGACAATTAACGTTTTCAGGTGCTTGGTTTTCAGCGCCCCACCATCAATCATCGTTAAGATTCGGCCAAGAGTCCCGACCACGATGGCCGGCTTCTCCTTCTTTAACTTATCAGCCTGGCGCTTACCGTTGGCCCCACCAATTAAGGCGGCGACCTTGACACCAACCTCGCTCGCATATGGGCGAATAACCTGGGCCAATTGTGCCCCTAATTCCTGTGAAGGTGCTAAAATCAGAACCTGACTCTGCTTGGCCGTCAAATCAATCCGTGACAACACCGGCAAAGCAAAGGCTAGCGTCTTCCCAGAACCAGTCGGTGCCAGGCCGAAGACCGATTCACCGGCAGTCATTCGGTCAAAAAGGGCCTTCTGAATCGGCGTTTCTTCTTGAAATTGTTCATGAAATAAATTGGCAAGTTCCGGTAAAATCATTCTTTATTTTCCTATTCTTGGTGACGATTTTTTCGGCGGCAATCCACCCGTCGTTAAAATTCACCTCTATTATAACAAAAGCCCGCCTTACGATTTTTGTAGGTGGGCTTTTTCGACTGAAAGGTAGCCAATGGTTTTTGGCTTATTCAGAATATTCAAAGACAAAGTTTGTATTATTAATTCGAACATCGTCGCCGTCTTCGGCGCCAGCTTCGCGTAACTTATCATCAACACCCATATGGCGGAGTTGACGGGCAAAACGCATAATCGTTGCTTCACGTTGCATATTCGTCATGGCGGCAAGTTTTTCGACTTCCGGTCCAGAAATCAACCAGCAAGAAAGTTCATCATCCCAATCAACGGAAACGACAGGCGTTTGCTTCTTGTACTGGTAAATTTTCTCTTCCGTTGTTTCTTCTTCCTGTTGGTAAGCCGTTGGTACTGGCGCTTGATCCAACAAGTCGGCCGTCTTGCGCAAAAGCGAATCAACGCCATCGTGAGTGACAGCTGAAATCGAAACAATTTCAGGCATTTTGGCCAAACCAGAATCTGCTTGAACCTGTTCTTGGAACTTCGCAAACAATTCCTTTGAGTCAGGCATGTCCATCTTAGTAGCAACCACGATTTGTGGTCGCTCCAAAATCGTTGGATCATATTCCTTCAATTCAGTCAAAATCTTCTTGTACTGAACATAGGGATCCTGTCCTTCAATGCCAGACATATCAACCAAGTGCAAGATGACGCGAGTCCGTTCAACGTGACGCAAGAACTGGAATCCCAATCCAACACCTTGTGAAGCCCCTTCAATCAACCCTGGCAAATCAGCCATGACAAAGTCACGGTTATCGCCCAAGCGGACCATCCCGATGTTCGGGTCAATCGTTGTAAAGTGGTAAGCCGCAATCTTTGGCTTCGCATTTGAAACCACTGACAACAAAGTTGACTTTCCAGCAGATGGGAAACCAACCAAACCAACATCAGCCAAAACTCGCAGTTCCAACTTAATTTGTCGAGTTTGACCTGGCTCACCGTTTTCAGATAATTCAGGAGCTGGGTTAGCTGGTGTAGCAAAACGAATATTACCACGACCACCACGACCACCACGAGCAACCAATAATGTCTGATCAGGGCGCACTAAATCACCCAATACCTCACCGGTATCAGCATCGGTCACGATAGTCCCTTGGGGAACTTTAATCACGCGGTCGTCTGCAGACGCACCGGTCATCCCCTTGGTCCCACCATTGCCTCCAGACTGGGCCTTAAAGTGACGATTATAACGGAAATCCATCAAAGTTCGTAGTCCTTCATCCACCTTCAAGATGATGGAACCACCATGGCCACCGTCCCCACCGAAGGGACCACCCATGGCCACAAACTTTTCATGACGGAAGGAAACGATTCCATCGCCACCCTTACCTGCTTTTAGCTCAACTTGTGCTTGATCAACAAATGCCATTTGTATTCGCGCGCAATGCGCTACTCCTTTTTTAATCCAATGAATCTAGACAGTTAAGTGTATCACAGAAAGTTCTCTTTGCCTACACTTCTGCCCAGAAGACGTCAAATCAGGACAAAAATGACCTGATTCTTCACCATAGCAAAAATTTTGACGTCACCCATCAATTGTGTCAACACTACCAATATACTGCAAACCGGGGGTAAAACGCCAATGGTTGCCTGCATCATATAAAACCATTCTAATATGACTAGCTAATTAAACTGATTTTCCTTAAGACTTTTGCTCCGACAGTGACCAATGGACTAGCTGAGCAACCTTGGACGACAATCCCAAAGCTTCAAGCTCTTCGATGCTGGCCGCTTCAATCTTGGTGATGGAACCAAAGTTGGTCAACAGCTTTTGCCTGGTTTTTGGACCAACACCCGCAATCGCATCCAGACGCGAAGACAAAGATTTTTTCGACCGTGACTGGCGGTGGAAAGTAATGGCAAAGCGGTGAACCTCATCTTGAATTCGTTGAACCAAGAAGAAGCCCTGCGACTGGTGGTCTAAGCGCACGACCTCTTCGGTCTTACCGTTAATCAAATCAGCTGTCTTGTGCTTATCGTTTTTAACCATGGCCGCAATCGGTACATCAAGGCCCAGCTCATCTTCCAAAACTTCCTTGGCCGCATGAAGCTGAATGATGCCCCCATCCATTAAAATCAGGTCCGGCATCTCAGCCCCTTCTTTCAGAAGGCGGGAATAACGTCGCCGAATAACTTCTTGCGTTTCTAGCCACTCATCGGCATGATCAGTCGACTTAATCTTATACTTCCGGTACATATCCTTGTTTGGCCGACCGTCTTCAAAGACCACCATCGCCGACACAATCTCTTCCCCTTGGGTATGAGAATGATCAAAGGCTTCAATTCGGTGGCCCATTGAAATCCCAAGGGCATCGGTAATTTCCTTCATGGCCCCCGAAGTCTTTTGCTCATTCAGTTCCATCAGGCGGAACTTTTCATCCAGGGCAATCTTGGCGTTCTTTTCCGCCAAGTCGAGCAGGTCCTTCTTTTCACCGCGGACAGGCGTGCGCACCGGAATATCCAAAGCAGCAGCTAGCAAATCATGGTCAACACCCTTTGGCACCAAAATTTCCTTGGGCTTTTGGATGTTCTTTTGTAGGTAGAATTGCTGGATAAAGGTCGTAAATTCATCAATCCCATCACCAACAACGGCAAAGGTCTGCTTACTCTGGCGAATCAAGCGGGCCTGCCGAACAAACATCACGGAAACCGTAATCCATCCCTTATCTAGGTAAAAGTTAAAGATATCGCGTGGCGTTGAATCATTCGACAATATTCGCTGGCTTTCAACTGTTTCATCAATATACTTCAGTTGGTCACGTAAATCAGCTGCTCGCTCAAACTCCAAATTTTCAGCAGCCTGACCCATTTGCTTTTCAATTTGGCGTTTCACGACTTTGGTATCACCGGACAAAAAGCGCTTAATTCGGTCAACCTGAGCCGTATATTCCGCCTTGGGAACATCCCGAAAACAAGCACCCAAACACTGGCCCATCGAATAATAGAGGCAAGGACGACCTTGGCGACCCTTGCACCGCCTTAGTGGGTAATTCTTTTCCAAGAAATGGAGCGTTTCCTGGGCAGCATACACGTTAGGATAAGGACCAAAGTAAAAGGCACCATCCTTCTTAACCTCTGAAACCAAGGCCATTCGTGGATCAGTTTCGCGGGTAATCTTGATGTATGGATAGCCCGTTCCATACTTCAAGCGAATGTTGTAATAGGGCTTATACTTCTTAATTAACTCATTTTCCAACAAGAAGGCTTCTTTATCGGAATTGGTCACGATAAAGTCAAAGTCAACAATGTTGGCAACCAGTTCGGCCGTCTTGCCAGTATGGTCCTGCTTAAAATATGACCGCACCCGGTTCTTCAAGTTTTTGGCCTTACCAACATAAATAATTTTGCCCAAACGGTCCTTCATTTGATAAGAACCTGGTTCATCTGGTAAGAGGAGCAGTTTTTGTTCAAGGTGTTTTGAGATATTGGCTAACATAACTTTATTATACCCCCACGACTTCTATGTACGAAAAGGCCGCCAAATAATATGGCGACCTTTTTGTCTTCAAAACAAAGCATTCATTAAAAAATCAGCTTGGTGCTTACTTTTCATTATAGGCCACAGCTGCAGTGATAAAGCTGTTGTACAAACCTTCTGGCTTGTTTGGCCGTGAAATAAATTCTGGGTGGTATTGAGCAGCAATAAAGAAGTCGTTCTTTGGATATTCGATGACTTCCATCAACTTGTTATCAGGTGATGTTGCTGAGAAGACCATACCAGCCTTTTCAAATTCGTCCCGGTACTTGATGTTAAATTCGTAGCGGTGACGGTGACGTTCGTCAACTTCGGACTTGTTACCATAAGCAGCAGCAGTCTTTGTGCCTTCCAACAGGCAAGTTGGGTAGAAGCCAAGACGTTGTGTCCCACCCAAGTCAGTCACTTGGTTCTGGTCATCCATCAAGGCGATGATTGGGTGCGTTGTTTCAGGGTTCAACTCAATTGAGTTGGCATCCTCATAACCCAAGACATCACGGGCAAATTCAACAGAGGCCAATTGCATCCCCAAGCAGACACCCAAGAATGGAATGTTGTTTTCACGGGCATAACGAATTGCCTGAATCTTACCTTCTGTTCCACGAGGACCGAAGCCACCAGGAACCATGATGCCATCCATATCCTTCAACAAGGAAGCAACGTTTTCTTCCGTCACTGTTTCAGAGTTAATGTGGGCAATTTCAACATCAGTGTCTTGTGAGTAACCACCGTGCTTCAACGCCTCGTTCACTGAGATATAAGCATCCTGCAAATCAGTATACTTACCAACAACGGCAACATGGATCGTCTTCTTTGGATGCTCGATGGCATCAACCATGGCCTTCCATTCCGTCATGTCGGCTTCTGGCACATCCAACTTCAACTTATCCACAACCACTTGGTCCATCTTTTGTGCTTGCAAGTTCAAAGGGATTTCGTACAAAGTGTCCACATCGCGTGATTCAATAACGGCTTGTGGGTTAACATCCGTAAAGGTTGCCAACTTTGTCTTCATTTCATCTGTCAATGGGTGTTGTGTCCGCAAAACCAACATGTCTGGTTGGATACCCAATGAACGCAACTGTGAAACAGAGTGTTGTGTTGGCTTTGTCTTTGCCTCACCGGCTGCTTGTAAGTAAACAATCAATGATGTGTGCAAGTAGAAGACGTTTTCGTTACCAAAGTCTGATTTCATCTGACGCAAGGCTTCGATAAATGGCAATGATTCGATATCACCAACCGTTCCACCAACTTCGACGATAACAACATCGGCATCAGTTGATTCACCAGCCTTCACAATCTTGTCCTTGATGGCATTTGTGATATGTGGGATAACCTGGACAGTTGCACCATGGTAGTCACCCTTACGTTCCTTGGCCAAAACTTCTGAATAAATCCGACCAGTCGTCACGTTTGAGTACATGTTCGTGTTGATGTCCATGAAACGCTCGTAGTGGCCCATGTCCAAATCAGTTTCAAGACCATCGCCCGTTACATACGTTTCCCCGTGTTGGTATGGAGACATGGTACCTGGGTCAACGTTGATGTAAGGATCCAACTTCTGAATTGCCATCTTCAAGCCGCGGTTTTTCAACAAACGACCCAAAGAAGCTGCTACGATTCCCTTTCCAAGGGAGGAAACGACCCCACCGGTGACGAAAATATACTTGGTTTGCTTTTTTGCCATAATGCCTCCTATGTTTTGCCTGACACACTGAATTTTGCTATGGTTTTAGCCGAAATTCATTAAATAAAATAGAAAGGCTCCCAAGCAGTAGCTTGGGAGCCATAAAAGATTTTCACATTAAATGTGAGCCCTAATATATATTACAGACTGCCCCCCTGAATGTCAACACTAGATAAAATAATTATCTATACCAAACAATTTCAGTATGAAAGGTGGCAGACAGCCAATTACTGGCAACCATCATCTCGGTTAAAACGCTTCCAATTAAGCAACCAAGACGACTTTGTCAGTGAAGCTGATTTTTACTTCACTTCTTGCTGGTTACGGTGCGTCCAGAAGTACAAGAGCCCCATAAAGAACAAGAAACCAAAGCCAATGGCCAATGGTACCCGAGTCGTTGGGTTAATCACCATGAAGACCAAAGTAATTAATAGGAAGAAAATTGCAAAGTAGTTCGACCATGGTGACAAGGCCAACATGAATGGGTGGCCCTTCATCAGGTCTGGGTTTTCCTTGCGGAACTTAATTTGAGAAATCAAGATGACAAACCATGGCACCATTCCTGGCAAGGTTGAAGCCGAGTAAACCAAGACGAAGATGTTTTCGGACCCCTTCCAAAAAAGTGGTAAGACGGCGTTTAAGACGATTCCCAGTAAAATTCCAATCGACATGGCCATCACGGAAACATCTGGCACGCGGTTCTTTGACAACTTCAAGAAGACTGGTGGCAATTCCTTTTGCTGTGCCAATGTGTACAACATCCGTGATGATGAGAACAGGCCAGAATTCAAGGCCGATGCGGCAGCCGTCAACATCACGAAGTTGATGATTCCGGCAGCAGCCGTAATTCCAACTTTGGCGAAAGTTTCAACGAATGGTGAACCGACTGTGTCTAATTTATCCCAAGGATAAATCGTCACAATCACAAAAATTGCCCCAACGTAGAAAATCAGGATTCGCGCAACAATCGACTTAATCGACTTCACAATGGCTTCTTGCGGGTGGGCCGCTTCACCGGCCGTAATCCCGATGATTTCGATAGCTTGGTAAGAAGTGACCACGATTGACAAGGCAAACATGAATCCCTTGAAGCCGTGGGCAAAGAATGGTCCGTGTGACCAAAGGTTTGAGAAACCAATGGCATGGCCATGATTCCCAAAGCCAAAGACAATCATCAACAGTCCTAAGATAATCATAAAGACAATCGTCAAAACTTTAATGATTGAGAACCATGCTTCCAATCGACCGTAGGCTTTCACCGTTACCAAGTTCGTTAACGTCAACAGGATTAAGACAATCACGCCCGTTACCCAGGTTGGCACACCTGGCCACCAGTAGTGCATGTAATCGCCGACGGCGATTGTTTCCGAAATTCCAACCGTCAACCACTGGAAGACATTCGCCCACACGGTTAGGTAACCGGCAACCGGATGAATATACTTCGTTGCATAGTTGGCAAATGATCCAACAATTGGCTTCACGTAGAGCATCTCACCCAACGCCCGCATGACAATATATAAGACCAACCCAGCCAATAGGTAGGCTAGCAAGACGGACGTTCCCGTCCACTTGATGGTCGATGATGACCCCAAGAAGAGTCCAACACCAATTGTGCCACCAAGGGCAATCATTTCCATCTGGAACGATGACAATGACCGCTTTAATTCTTTTCCATTTTCCATCTGTTTCTCCTCCACGCGGCTGGCCAAACAAAAAAAGCGTCCCTAGAAATCTCTAGGGACGCTTTGTTGCGTGGTACCACCCGTGTTTTGCCTAAGTAAAAAGACCTAGACAACACTCTTTTGCCAAGATAACGGCTGACAACCGGGCTTCATTTCACGCATTACTCAAAGGCCACTACTGAGGGAGTTTTCACCGGCTTCGCCCGTCACTTTCACCAACCGTGACGTCTCTAGCAGACTTGTACCGATTACTCGTCCTCATGAATGTGATAATTGTAAGCGCATCTGAAAAAAATTGCAAGTACTTTTATCAAAGACAATCGGGCGACGGCCATTGGTGCGCTGATTTTTCAAAAGATTATGATTCGACCTGATCATATTTCGACAGGTTCATGAGCTTCCAAATCAGCAAAGCAACTGCCCAGGCAACAACGAAAATCACCACCAAAATAATGCCTAATTCGTTGAAATCTAGGGCACCCGCCCACTTGGTCAAGAAGTTGTCCCAGCGGAACATGGCTGACATTGATTGAATCAAGTCGACGACACCGATAAAGCCGGCAGCAATAATCGAGATACTTGTCAAAATCAGGTTAAAGTAGACCTTTCGGTAAGAAGTTGAAATAATCCAATTGTAGGTTGTTGACATGAAGAAGCCGTCCAGCGTATCCATCAAGCACATTCCCGCGGTAAAGAACAGCGGTACAGATAAGATGGCGTACCAAGGGACACCGGCAGTCGTTGCCGTCGCCGATGTGGCCAAGACCGCCACCTGCGTTGCCGTATCAAAGCCCAAACCAAACAAGAAACCAACAATGGCCACTTGCCAGTTGTGGTTCACTAGGTTCAACATCTTCATGAACAAGCGGTAAATCCGTGATTCAGCGGCTAATTGCTCGTTATCGGGATCCAAAGCCGCCTTCTTCATTTGTCGGAAATTTTTCCAAATACCACGCAGGATAAAGGTATTAAAGCAGGCCAACATTAACAACATCACAGCGGCAATCATGGTCCCAAACATCCCACCAACGGACTCCAAGATTGGCAAGGAATGATCGGCCCATTCAACAAAAAGTACCGTCAATAGGGTCAACAACACCACGACCAAAGAATGCCCGAAGGAGAAGGAAAACCCAACCCCTCTCGTATTCTTGTGATCATTTAACATTTTCCGGGTCATATTGTCGATAGCGACAATGTGATCAACATCAAAGGCGTGGCGCAGGCCAAAGGTAAACGAAATGCCGGCCATCCCGAGTAACTGGGGATACTTGCTCATCCCCGTGCTCAAAAACACGATGCCCAGAGCCAAGATACCCAAAATAAAGGCTCCATAACGGCTAATGTCGAACTTCCAACTGTGACTGTCTGCCATAAATACTGCTCCTCTTTTCTACTTCCCAAAAGCTACTTCAGTAATAAAAACCATGGCGATAATCAAAACTCATAAAAATCTGTGCCATGTTGGCCATAATTTTGTCGATATCAAGTCCTTTCCGAATCACGATTGGGCATGGCTGGATGCCCACCTGATTGTTTTGTTCTGGAATCAAATGTCCATTTTCGTCAACCATCGAAACCATTACCCCCTGCTCGTAGCGGGTGTCGATGTTCTTATCCGGTTGAATTGAAGCCACGTAATCATCGGCCTCAATCACCAAATCAGTGGCTTCTTCGATTCGTTCACCAATACCAGTAACCAAGCCCCGGTTTCCCTGTCCTGATGGGTTGGCAGAGCTAGCAAAGGCAAATTGGTGATTCTTTTCCCACAATTCCTTGGCAATTTGTTCACTTGGTCGGCCAAATTTGATGACAAAGCAACTCGTCTGGCGTTGATCCATCATCAATTCTTGGCAACCATCATCTGGTAATTGGGCCATCCCCGTTTTCTTCCAAGGCAAGATGCAGCCTAGCAAGATGTCTTGGTCCCAATGCTTTTGGTACAGGTCTCTGATTTCCGGTGTCATTTCGGCCAATTCTTCCAACTCGGCCATGGAACCACACAAAACAACGCCGGGCTTATTGCGCTTACGGTTTTTGGCGGAAAACTTCCGTTCCAAGCCTGCCTTATCCGTAGTCATAATGATGTAACCAACCTTGGTTGGGCTGACAATCATCCCCTTGCCCGCCTGCAAAATGGTCATGGCCTCTTCTTGGACATGCCCGTTCCAGTGCACTTGCTTCGTCATCGTCTTTGTCATCGTTTCAGTCATTTTCTTCTCCTCTTTTTGAACTAACGCTCGCTGTCAAACGCTTATTGTGGCGTCGACTTTTTTGCGATTGCTGATTTTACCTGCAAAAATTCCTTGGATGCCAGCCGGCATCCCCCTCGTTTCGATTGCTACATTTACTTGGTTGCTTACTCGATGGCCACTTTTTTCGTTTCCGGTCCAAAGATGGCCACGATCACCGCCGCAATCAATGCAACCGCTGCGATAAACCAAAAGATAACGCTGGCCTTCAAATAAGCCAGGGCAAAAGCTACCACATAAGGCGTAAAGACCGTTAAAATCTTGGCCACAGCGTTGGCAATTCCGGCACCCCGAAAACGAAAAGTCGTTGGAAAAAGCTCAGCAACGTAAACACTGACAATCGAAGACATCAAGACATAAATGGCCAGCACTAAGATAAAGCCGACAACCATCACAGCTTCTGCCTGACGTTGGTTGGCATAAATCAGTCCCCAAACCGCTGTAAAAATAAAGGTCGTGATGATGACTTTTTTCCGACCCAGCCAATCGACCAAGCTAGCACCGAGCAAAGCACCAAATGGGGCGCCAACCATCATCACGGCCGAGAAAACCAACGAGTGGGCTACTGCAACTCCCTGCTTAACCAACAGGGTTGGCATCCAGGAAGTAAAGGTGTACTGGACCAAATTAATGGCACTGACCGCAACAATCGCTACCAACAAACCTCGCTTAATACTGGTTGCTTGCTTTGCCGGTTCTTCTACCGTGCTTTGTTCGCTGCGGTCTGTCAGGCCATCACGGTCCTGATTTAACCGATCAATAATGACCGCCGCTTCCTGATAGCGGTGCTTAGAGATTAACCACCGTGGTGATTCTGGAAAACCACGACGGACAATCCAGAGTAATAGAGATAACCCACCAACGATGACAAACATCATCCGCCAGCTGTAATGTGGAATCACGTAAGCTGACAACAACAGGGTCAGTGGAGCGGCTGAATTGGCAATCACTGATACCAAACCGGACCATTTTCCTCGACTAGCAATCGGTGCAAATTCGTTGACCAGTGAAAAGCCCGTTACGATTTCAGCACCCAAACCAATGGCGGCCAGAAAACGCAAGACAATCAAGGTCCAAATATTTGGTGCCAAGGCACCCAAGAGGGTCATTGACCCAAAGAGTAGCAAGTTACTTTGATAAGCAATTCGGCGTCCAAAGTGGTCACCGATGTAGCCAGCTAACAGGGAACCAAAGAAGAGGCCCATAAAACCAGCGGAGAGAAACATCGAACCCTGTGCCAGGGTTGCAAAGTGATTTTTCAACAAAACGGAGTTAACGGCACTCACTAGGTAGACATCAGCCGCATCCAAGATCATCCCAGCAGCGACTAAAGTAAACACCTTATAAAACAACGGGCTAGCGCTACTAGTGTTCATTCGACTTTCTAATTGACTAACGCTTACTTGATCCATGTCTGCCCCCTCACACCAGCGCCTGACGCTGGTCTTCGTATGCCTGGATTTGGTCGGCATACTTCATGGTCAAATCGATATCATCTTCACCCTTCAAGAACTTTTCCTTCCACTGGGGATTGATATCAAAATGGAAGTGACGGTCGGCCATGGCAACATCTTGGTTGACAAGGTCGATGGTGATGGCTTCATCCGCAGCAACCGTCATCAAGATATCACGGTCTGCCTTTGGCAACACAATCGGCAAGAGGCCATTTTTCGTTGCGTTCATATAAAAAATATCGGAAAAACTACCAGCAATCACGGCCCGGAAGCCAAAATCAGTCAAGGCCCAGACAGCGTGTTCTCGCGAGGAACCACTGCCAAAGTTATCGCCGGTAATTAAAATCGAAACGCCCTGATGGTCTTTTTGGTTTAAAACAAAGTCCGGATTCTTTTGGCCATCAGCAAGGTACCGCCAATCCCAGAAAAGGTACTTGCCAAAGCCCGTCTTTAAAATATTTTTCAAAAATTGCTTGGGTAAAATCAAATCAGTATTGACACTATTGGCATCAATAACGGCTGCCCGTCCCACTTCTTTCACGAATGACTGCATCTTAGACCCCCATTGCCGCTTCGGCTGTATCATGAATCTTGGTAATGTCCACAAAGTGACCGGCAATACCTGCGGCTGCCACCATTGCTGGTGAAGCAAGGTGCGTCTTGGAACCCTTCCCTTGTCGACCAACAAAGTTCCGATTCGAAGTTGAAGCAGCATGCTTGCCGGCTGGAATTTTATCCTCATTCATTGCCAGGCAAGCTGAACAGCCAGGTTCGCGCCACTGGCAGCCAGCATCCAAAAAGATTTGCGCCAGACCATCTTTCATTGCCCGATTGCGAATTGCCCGGCTGCCTGGCACAATCCAGGCCGTGATGTTTGCTGCCAGATGCTTGCCTTTCATGATCTTGGCAGCCTCCACCAAATCTTCATACCGCGAATTTGTGCAAGAACCAATGAAAATATAATCGAGTGGAATTTCCTCGGCAGCCATCCCCGGATGTAAGCCGATATAGTCATAGGCCGCCTGGTCATCTGAATTCGAAATAGCCGGCGTCTTTTCGTCAACGGCCATGGCCATTCCTGGATTAGTTCCCCAGGTCACCATTGGTTTCAAATCACTAACGTCAAATTCAATCAAACGGTCAAAGGCTGCTTCATCATCCGTTTTCAGTTGTGACCAAACTTCCTTGGCCTTTTCCATGTCCTTTGGCGCCCGCTTACGGCCTGCCACATAATCAAAGGTGGTTTGGTCTGGTTGGACCATCCCGGTCTTCGAACCAGCCTCAATACACATATTACAAATCGTCATCCGTTCTGGCATGGACAAATTTTCAATTGTTTCACCAAAGAATTCGATTGCATACCCAGTCCCAAAGGAAACCCCGTACTTGGCAATCAAAGCCATAATCAAATCCTTGGCATAGGTATTGGCGGGTAAGTGCCCGGTAACCTTAATGCCCATTGTTTTTGGTTTGACTTGCCAAATTGTCTGAGTAGCCATCACATGTTCGACTTCCGAGGTACCAATGCCAAAGGCAATGGCACCAAAAGCGCCATGGGTCGCGGTATGAGAATCACCACAAACAATGACCTTGCCAGGTTGAGTCAATCCCAATTCTGGGCCAACAACGTGGACAATCCCCTGATTTTCATCCCCAACGGAAGCCAACTCCACCCCAAAGTCCTGACAGTTCTTTTCCAGGGTGGCCATCTGCAACCGTGACATTTCGTCTTGTACGCTCTCAAGGTTCTTGGTGGGCACATTGTGGTCCATCGTTGCAAAGGTTAAATCAGGACGACGCAAGCGCCGGTTACTGGTCCGAAGCCCGTCAAAGGGTTGCGGTGACGTCACCTCATGCACGAGGTGCAAATCGACGTAGAGCAACTGTGGCTGCCCTGGTTCACCAGCGATAACGTGTTGGTTCCAAATCTGATCAAAAAGTGTTTGACTCATGAGAAGACCCCCTCTTGCATCGCATTCATGACCTGTTCCGTCACCTCTTTGGTAGTCAGTGTCCCACCCATATCAGGTGTTACCTGTCCCCGTCGGATGGTTAGCTCAACCGCTTCATCGATTTGCTTGGCTAATTTGTCCTGGTGGAAACTTTGGGACAACATCAACGAAACCGTTTTAATCATCGAAATGGGGTTGGCGATCCCCTGACCAGCAATATCGGGAGCCGAACCATGAATTGGTTCGTACATTTTCGGACCGGTTGCACCAGCAGAAAGCGATGGAATTTGACCAATCGTGCCAGTAATTTGAGCAGCCTCATCACTTAAAATATCACCGAACAAATTCGGGATAATCAATACATCAAACTGAGTCGGATCCGCGACAATGGCCATCGCAGTGGCATCAACATAGCGGTAATCGACCGTCACTTCGGGGTAGCGTTGCGCCACCGCTTGGCCAACTTCCCGCCAAAGCTTCGAGGTGGCCAGCACATTGGACTTATCAACAATCGTCACGTGCTGACGACGGCTTTGCGCTAAGTCAAAACCGTAAACCATGACGCGCTCAATTTCGGAACGGCTATAGTACATCGTGTCAATTGCCTGATCAAATGTTTTTGACCGTGGTTCACCAAAGTAAGCACCAGAGGTTAACTCGCGCACAATCACGAAATCTGTTCCGCGCACAATCTCACCCTTCAAAGGTGATTGGTCAATTTGTGAATCGGCAACAACCGTTGGCCGGACGTTGGCAAAGAGTCCTAATTCAGACCGCAGTGCCAACAAGCCATCTTCCGGCCTTTTTGGACAGGCGTTCCACCTTGGCCCACCAATGGCACTCAACAAAATGGCATCGGCGCGCTTGGCTTGGTTAATCGTGTTATTCGGCAATGGTTCGCCGACCTGATCAATTGCCTGACCACCAAAGGGCAAAAATTCTGTTTCATAAGTAAAATCAGTTCCCTGTGTCACAGCGGCCAAGACATCCAAGCCGGCCGCCATAATTTCTGGCCCAATACCATCGCCTTCGAAGACAACAATCTTTTGACGATCCATCATTTTGCCACCACCCCTTCTGCTAACTCCTGTTCAGCTAAGGCAATCAACTGGTCATCGGAAACAATGCTAACTTTTTCCGCTAGCGTCTTAAAAGCTGGGAAAAGATGGGCAATGTTTTCAATCGGCATCTCATAACCCAACTCTTTCAACTTGGCTGAAACAGCATGCGATCCTGATAACTTGCCCAATGGCATGGAAGCACTGGCACCAACCATGGCTGGTGACAAGATTTCGTAGGTCGCTGGGTTTTTCAAGTACCCATCCTGGTGAATGCCCGATTCATGGGCAAAGGCATTTCGACCAACAATCGCCTTGTTCGCCGCAATCTTGACCTTCGAATAGTTTTCAACTTGGTGGGCGATTTTAGTGGCTTGCTGCAAGTTCAAGGCAATAGTTTGCTGGCAGTGGTCACGGCGAACCTGCAATGTGACGGCCGCTTCAATCAAGTCAACGTTGCCGGCTCGTTCACCAATCCCATTGATGGTTCCTTGAATTTCTGTTGCGCCATGGGCGACTCCTGCCAAGGCATTGGCATTGGCCAAGCCCAAATCGTTGTGCGTATGGGTTGACCAAGTCACCTGGTCAAAGGCTTGGATATGGTCATGAAGGTAGTCAAATAATTCACCATATTCTTCGGGCAAATCATAACCAACGGTATCGGGGATATTGATGGTCGTGGCCCCAGCGGCAATGGCGGCGTCAATGCTTGCAACCAAATAATCCGGTTCCGTCCGAGTGGCATCTTCTGGTGAAAAGATAACCTTGTCGACGCGACTCTTGGTGTAGGCAACGTCCTCTTGGATCTTTTCAATAATTTCTGCCTTGGTCATCTTCAACTTGGTTTCGCGATGAATTGGCGAAGTCGCAATAAAGACATGAATGACTTGGTGCTTGGCCTTGTTGGTGGCTGCAATCGCAGCGTCAATATCCTTTTTCACCATCCGAGCTAGGCCTACCACTTCTGCCTCTTGAACCGCCTCACTAACGGCCTCAACTGCTTCGAAATCTTCCGCGGAAGCTGCCGGAAAACCGGCTTCAATCGCATCAACGCCAAAATTTTCAAGGCTTTTAGCTAAAGCGACCTTTTCGTCGATGGAGAAATTAACACCAATTGTTTGTTCGCCATCACGTAATGTTGTGTCATAGAATCTAATCTGGTTTTTCATACTCTTCCCTCACTTTGTGAATAAAAAAACGGGCTAATCAAAATGACTAGTCCGCAAAGAGAAAAAGATGAATTGCCTTGGCTAGCCATTAGGATGTTCCCCCTAACAGCCAGCTAAAAACCTTGGCTCGTTAGGGGTTGCCCAACAAGCCAAGCAAGTTTGCGCTGTGCATGGTCTTAACAATCATTACGCCTTGGTTCTTCATGATTTTTCTCCTCCCTTAGATTCGTTATAATCATGATAATACCTTGCTCATGAGATGTCAATTAAAATATTAAGTTTTTATCATTATTTTCTAACTTAGGCCTAACATGGCCTTGGCATATGGTGACATCCTTTCAACCGACCAAGCCGGTTCCCAACGATATTCAATCTTAACTTCCTCGACACCATCAATAATTTTCAAGGCATCGGCGACCATTTCTTCTAGAGTGCCCATAATTGGACATCCAATCACGGTTAAGGTCATATTGACTAAGCACAACCCCTGGTCATTTAAATCAATTTCATTAATAAAGCCCAAATTAACGACATCCACACGAAAGTCCGGGTCAATCACCTGACTCAAGGCCAACATGATTTCTTCTTTTTTTCCTGCATCCATTTTTTAACCTACCGATCCACTCATTTCAAATTTCATCAAGCGGTTCAATTCAACCGCATATTCCATCGGCAGTTCTTTCGTAAATGGTTCCACAAAGCCCATGACAATCATTTCGGTTGCCTTTTCGGCCGAAATTCCCCGGCTCATCAGATAATAAAGTTGGTCTTCAGAAACCTTGGAAACCTTTGCCTCATGTTCCATCGAGACATTCCCGTTCAAAACAGTATTATAAGGAATGGTATCCGCTGATGATTGGTCATCAACCAAGATGGTGTCACATTCAACGTGAGCAAAAGAGCCGGCCGAATCGCGACCGAACTTCACTGTTCCCCGGTAATCAGTTGATCCACCATCATGGGCAATGGATTTGGACACAATCGAAGAGGACGTATTGGGTGCATTATGAATCATCTTGGCACCAGAATCTAAGTTCACACCCTCACCGGCAACAGCAATCGAGAGCATGGTGCCTCTGGCCCCCTGGCCATTCAAATAAACCGAAGGATATTTCATCGTTGTCTTTGAGCCAAAGTTCCCATCGACCCATTCCATTGTGGCGTTTTCCTCAGCCGCTGACCGCTTCGTTTCCAGTGAATAAACGTTATTCGACCAGTTTTGAATGGTTGTGTAGCGGCAATAGCCGTCCTTTTTTACAATCACTTCCACCACAGCCGCATGCAGGGAATCTTCCGAATAAGTTGGTGCGGAGCAACCCTCGACATAGTCAACATGAGCACCTTCATCGACAATAATCAACGTGCGTTCAAACTGTCCTTCCTTTTCCGTGTTAATTCGGAAATAAGACTGGATGGGTGTCGTGACATGAACGCCCTTCGGTACATAGATAAAGGTTCCCCCGGACCACACAGCTGAGTTCAAAGCAGCTAATTTATTATTGGTGGGCTTCACTAATGAACCCAAATATTCTCGAACTAATTCCGGATATTCCTGCACAGCCGTGTCAGTGTCCGTGAAAACAATCCCCGTCTTCTCGAACTCCTCTTTCATCCGGTGGTAAACCACTTCGGACTCATACTGGGCAGACGAGCCGGCCAGCCATTTCCGTTCGGCCTCTGGAACACCCAACCGCTCAAACGTATCCTTTAATTCTTGGGGGACATCGTCCCAATCCCGATATTTCCCGTTGGTTGGCTTGTTATAGTAATAGATTTCGTCAAAATTCAGCTCGGAGAGGTCTGGACCCCAGTCCTGCATTGGCATCGTCAAATAGGCCTGGTAAGACTGAAGGCGAAAATCAAGCATCCAATCGGGCTCATTTTTCTTAGCCGAAATTTTACGAATAATCTCTTCATTTAGTCCCTGCCCGGTCGAATAGACTGCCTGGTAGTCATCATGAAATCCATGAGCATACTCTTCATCGGCCCCGATGGCTGCCCGCGTTCGCTGCAGGTCTTCTTGTCGATCGATTTCCATTCTTACTCCCCCTCAATCTTGGCTATTAAATCAGTCGCCGCATGGCTGGCGAGAGTGGCGCACTTTAGTCGGGTTGGAAACTGGCGAACCCCGGCTAAAGCCGACAATTCGCCAAGGTCAACATCCTCACCTTGCCCACCTTTTGCCTCAGCTGATTGGCCTTCACCGGTGAACAGGCCATCCTGGTTCTGACCCTGGCCCTGATCAGCCATTAATAATTCAGAAAATGCCGCTAATTTTTCCCGAGCCGCTGGTAAACTCTGCCCAATCAACTGTTCCGTCAGCATCGAAGCTGCAGCCATCGAAATGGCACAACCCGCGCCATCAAAGGACATGTCTTGAATCTGATTTTCCAAAACAACCATTCGCACTTGTAAAACATCCCCACAGCTTGGATTAAACTTTTCAACCTGTTGGCCAACCGAGGCTGGCAACGTCCGAAAATGATGCGGATTTTTAGCATGGTCTAAGATGACCTGCCGATATAAAATTCCTAAGTCTGCTTGATTCATACAAAGTACTCCCGGGCCTGCCGCAGAGCCGAAACAAAGCGGTCAAGGTCTTCTTGGTTATTGTAAAAGGCAAAAGTGGCACGGACGGCCGATTGAATGCCCAAATAATCCATTAACGGCTGGGCGCAATGGTGCCCCGCGCGAACCTCAACGCCAGCCATATCCAAAACGGTGGCGACGTCATGCGGATGAACACCCGCTAGGTTAAAGGACAAAACACCATGATGATTTTTGGCGTCCTGTGGCCCATACACGGTTAAATCAGGGATTTCTGCCAAGGCGGACAGAGCAGCTGCCATCAACTCTTCCTCTTTGTCTGCGATTGTCTCTAAACCTACCTCGTTCAAGTAATCGACAGCTGCCCCGAGACCGATAGCGCCGGCAATATTGGGCGTTCCGGCTTCAAAGCGCCAGGGCACCTCTTGAAAGGTCGCTTCCTCTAGTGTTACCCGCTCAATCATTTCCCCACCGTATTGCACCGGTGTCATGGCTTCTAAGAAATCAGTTTTCCCATACAGCACCCCAATTCCGGTCGGCCCGAGCATTTTGTGACCAGAAAAGGCATAGAAATCAACATCTAAATCCGAAACATCAATGGCAAAATGGCCGACTGCCTGGGCCCCATCAACAATGACCGTCGCCCCCACCTCATGGACCAGTGCCGTCATTTCCTTGACGGGTGCCAGGCTACCAAGAACGTTGGAAACGTGGGCAAAGGAGACGATTTTCGTCTTCTGACTGAGCTTATCCTTAAAATCAGCCAAATCAATTTCGCCTTCGTCCGTCAGGGAAACGTACCGCAACCGAGCCCCCGTCGCCTTGGCCAGCACTTGCCAAGGAACAATGTTGGAGTGGTGTTCCAGCTGGGTTAACAAGATTTCATCCCCAGCCTCCAGCTGGTTGAATCCATAGCCCTGAGCCAGCCAATTCAGACTTTCGGTCGTCGACCTGGTAAAGACGACATTTTTGGCGGAAGCCGCACCAATCATCGCCGCTACCTTCGCCCGCGCCCCTTCATAGCTGGTCGTTGCTTCTTGCGACAACGTATAAACGCCACGATGAACATTAGCGTTTTCTCGGTCATAATAGGCCCGAATCCGGTCTAAGACCTGGGCTGGTTTTTGGCTTGTCGCCGCCCCATCGAGGTAAGTTAGCGGATGGCCGTTGACCTGCCGATTTAAAATTGTAAAGTCATCTCGTACCGTTTTCATTGTTTAACTTTCTTTCAATGGCCGCAACGACCTGATTTTCGACCTTCTGATCATGGATTTTCGCGAGGATTTCACCCACAAAGCCACGAACAACCAGCCTTCTGGCGACTTGTTCCGTCAAACCGCGACTCATCAAATAGTAGAGTTGCTGGTCATCCACCTGGCCAACCGAAGCCGCATGCCCGGCCGTAACATCACTTTCGTCAATTAAGAGCAACGGGTTCGCCTCACCACGAGCGCGCTTGGATAGCATCAAGACCCGTGATTCTTGCTGGGCATCGGATCCCTTGGCACCCTTGATAATCCGCCCCATCCCATTAAAAATCAGGCTTGAACTATTCAAAATCACCCCACGTTGGAAAATATGCCCAACCGTGTGTCGACCAATATTTTGGATTTCGGTGTTAAAACCTTGGACCTGCTTGCCCGAAGTAAACGCAGCCACTCCGGTTTCTGATTTGGCACCTTCCCCAACCAGCTTGGTCGTCAATTGGCTAATCACGTTGCCGTCGTTAAAGGCAGCATTGACCCAATTCACTTCCGCCTGGTTGCCAACAACGGCCTGACGATTAATAAAGCCGATCGTCTCTTGGTCTAAGTGGTCGAAGTTAACCATCGTCAGTTTGGCACCAGTAGCCGCCAACACCTCAACCACCAAGGAAACATTACTGATGCCAGCAGTTGCCGTCTCTAATTGACTGACGATTCGTGCCTGACTATTCTGATCGGCATAAATTACTACCCGGCCAACCAAGTCACCGTCTGCACCCAAGTGAGCCAAAAAGAGGTTCAAATTCTCGGTAACCGTTACCCCGGCTGGTAAGTAAACAAAGAGACCCGTGTTAGCACTTTGCAAGTTTTCTGCCGTCAAGCGGTCCTTTGTTTCGGCCACTCGGTCATAAACTTGTTCAACCAAGTCCGGATAGTCCTGTTTGGCCTGCTTCAATGGCAATAGTAAGACGCCGGCCTCAACCAAGTCCTCCGGCAAATCATAATACGTTTGGCTCAGACCCGCTAACTCAATCCCGGTCTCTCCGGCTTGCGCCATCAACGGCTGGTCTGCCTGTCCTTGACCAGGCACTAAGTCCGTCAAACCCCAATGTTGGAAACGGACCTTAGGAAAATCTGGTAGGGGCAATTCTTCAATTATTTGTCTTTTGACCTCTTCCATCTCACACCACCGGTACATCTTCGTCTGTCAGCGTAATATCGAGTCCTAGTTCGTCGCGCAGGGCTGCATAACCTTCACCCTCCAAGCGCTCGGCCAAATCAGGACCACCAGTCTTCACGATTTTACCGCCCATCATCACGTGCACATAATCTGGCACGATATAGTCGAGCAAGCGTTGATAGTGGGTAATCATCAAGGTAGCAAAATCAGCCGAACGCATGCTATTAACACCCTTTGAAACGACTTTTAAGGCATCAATATCCAAACCGGAATCAATTTCATCTAGAATGGCAATTGCTGGCTTAATCATTAGCATCTGCAGAATTTCATTGCGCTTCTTTTCACCACCGGAAAAGCCTTCGTTCAAATACCGACTGGCCATCTCGGCATTCATCGACAAAAAGTTCCGCTTTTCTTCCAGTTCCTTCATGAAAGTCATGACATCAACCTGGTCATCGTCAGCGCGCCTGGCATTCACGGCTGAACGCATAAACTCAAAATTCGTAATGCCTTGAATTTCGGCCGGATATTGCATGGCCAAAAACAAGCCAGCTCGAGCGCGCTCATCGACACTCATTTCACTTAAGTCCTGACCGTCCAGCTTGATGGTCCCCTGGGTAATTTGATAGGCCGGGTGGCCCATAATTGTTTGCGATAAGGTCGATTTTCCGGTTCCATTGGGTCCCATAATGGCGTGAATTTCACCCGTATTAACCGTCAGGTTGACACCCTTTAAAATTTCCTTGCCATCGATTTGAACATGGAGGTCTTCAATTTTTAACGTCTTCATTTATCATCCTATTCTCATAAATATCATTATTTTCTAATCATTATCAACTTATTTGGATTAAAATTCAAGAAGAGATGACAAGAGCCACAAATCCCTGTCGGTGTTTTCCATCGGCAGGGCCTTGCAGCCCCTAATTGTCAGTATTTTGTTCCAAAAAGTTAGAAACTTTTGAGCCACTTATTTTTCAAAGATAGTGGGCCGCTAATACTCTCTATCCGTCGACTAAAAATTTACCGACCAAAAAATCAGTGTACTAATTTATCCCAGATAACCACTTCACCCGAGTCAAGTGATTTTGGCACATCGATAATCCGCTGGTTGGCACTACCACGGAATTGGAGTGTGAGGTCCTTTTCTTCCTCCAAGAACCGACCATCCACTAAGATATCGATCAAAGACAATAATTCCAGCTTGTCATCCGTTTCTTTCATTAACTCATCCCAGGTATAACCGGTCCAAGACCAGATATCCTTCGTGTGACCAAATTCCTGGCGGATTCGCTTGGCCAATTGGATGCAGACTTGAGTATTCAAGAAGGGTTCCCCGCCTAATAGCGTCAAGCCCTGAACATAATCCTTGGATAAGTCTTCAATAATTTGGTCTTCAAGTTCCATTGAATAGGGCTGGCCATAATGGAAGTTTTGCGCAACCACGTTATAACAGCCTGGACACATAAACTTGCAGCCAGAAACATATAAGGAACACCGGACACCCTCACCATCAACAAAGTTAAAGGCTTTGTAGTCCGCAATAAAGCCTTGACTAAGCTCTTCTGCGGTCCATTCTTTGGGCATCGGATTGTTTGGTTTTCTGGTAGCTTGCGACATCTGTAATCATCTCCTGTGTTAAATGCTTTGCTCGTGCTGCAATTTCAACGTGACGGCCATGGACCATTGGACGCTGTTGTGGGTTCCCAAGGTAACCACAAGTCCGCTTAACCACATCACACATCTGTGGGTCGTGGTTACCACATTGTGGACATTCAAAGCCCTTGGCCGTTGCCTTAAAGTCGCCGGAGAAACCACACTTGAAGCACTTATCAATTGACGTATTAGTTCCTAAGTAGCCAACGTGGTCGTAGGCCCAATCCCAAACAGCCTCTAGGGCTTGTGGATTTTGACGCAAGTTTGGGTACTCACAGTAGTGGATAAAGCCACCGGCAGCGTACTTTGGAAAGGCTTCTTCGAAGCTGATTTTGTCAAAGGGCGTTGGATGCTTACGGACATCATAGTGGAAACTATTTGTGTAGTATTCCTTTTCCGTAATATCTTCAATCTTGCCAAATTTTTCAATATCGGCCTCGCAGAAAGTATCCGTCAACGATTCAGCTGGAGTGGAATAAAGGCTGTAGTGATAACCACTTTCCTTTTCCCATTCAACACAGTAATCATGCATCCGCTTGACGATTTCCTCGGCAAAGTCGTGCGCTTCTTGGTTTCCTTCCCAGTTTGAACCATAGAAGGCAGCAACTGTTTCATACAAACCGATGTAACCTAACGAAACCGTGGCCCGACCATTCTTGAAGACTTCATCAACGCTATCCGTCTTCTTCAAACGCTTACCAAAGGCACCATACATATACAGGAGTGGCGCATTTTCTGGTACGGCTTCCTTCGTTCGTTCAATTCGATAAGCCAAGGCCTGATGAGTCAAGGCAATCTTTTCATCAAAGATTTGCCAGAAGAGTTCCTTGTTTTGCTTCGCAAAGAGTGAAATTCGAGGAAGGTTCACCGTGACAACCCCGAGGTTCATCCGACCAGAATTCACTTCTTGACCATTTTCGTCTTCCCAACCTTGTAAGAAGGACCGGCAGCCCATTGGCGTCTTAAAGGAACCAGTGATGTCGATAATCTTGTCATACATCAGCAAATCAGGATACATCCGCTTCGTTGAGCATTCGAGTGCCAATTGCTTGATATCATAGTTGGGATCGTTTGGGTTGAGGTTCAAGCCACGCTTAACCGTAAAGGTCAGCTTGGGGAAGATGGCTGTTCGTCGTTCCTTACCAAGACCCTTGATTCGGATTTGAAGGATAGCCTTTTGGATTTCGCGTTCAATCCAGTTGGTTCCTAAACCAAAGTTAATCGTTGTAAAAGGTGTTTGTCCTTGGGAAGAATACAAAGTATTAATTTCGTATTCCAAGGCTTGCATGGCATCATAGATGTCCTTTTTAGTCTTGGCCTTGGCATATTCTTCTTGCTTTTCTTCTGTGACCCAGTTCTTGGCATCGACTAAGTGCTTGTCATAATTCTTCTTGGCGAAAGGAGCCAACAATTGGTCGATTCGGTTGGCCGAACACCCACCATATTGGGAGGAAGCAACATTGGCAATGATTTGTGACATCTGAGCCGTTGCCGTTTGAATTGAATTTGGTGAATCAACCCAGGCATTACCAATCTTGTAACCGTTGTTCAAAAGGTTGTCAAAATCAATCAAGCAACAATTCGTAGCGGGTGTCACCGGTGAATAATCCAAGTCGTGCCAGTGAATGTCGCCACGCATGTGTCCCTTGGCCACCATCTTTGGTAGCATTTGCATCCCGAGTGCGCGGCTAGCAGCACCAGCCTCCAAATCGCGTTGGGTATTAAAGACCCGACTATCCTTATTCGCATTTTCATGGACGACGGATGCGTCCTTATCGAATAGTTTTTCAATTCGCTTCTGAACATTGGAAGCATCGGCGAACTTTTGTTTGTCTTTTTCCCAATACGTTTGGTACTGGTTGATGGCTTCTTCTTCGCCATGTTTTTCTAAACAAGCATTCAAGAGCGTCCGAATTTCTGAAGTCGTGACCTTCTTGGCTTTCGCCAAAGTTTCGGTCAATTCTGCCATTATGGCTTGAGCGGTTTCTGTTGATAAATTCAGGTGTTCCAGGATAAAGTCGATCTTATAAGCATAAAAGGCCATTGCTTCGCCACTTTGCTTGATCACGGTTAGCTGTTTCAATTGGTTATTTTCGATTGCCTGTACCATTCTAAATTACTTCCTCCTGTTTTTTGTTTTTTTGGGGTAACTCAAATACTACAACGATTTTGTTTTTTAGAACAGATGTTCGTTTGTGAAAAAAGCGCCTTTAAGTGCTCTTAGTCTTAGGGCACAAGGAGTTTAGAATGATAATTACCATTTGTTTACAATCAGAAAAAATTAGCAACAAAAAAATAACTATTTGTTATTGAAATTCTTCACAAAACCTTTTTAACAATGAACCAATTCTGCGTATAATAGGAGAAAAAAGGACGGAACTATGTACACAGACGATTCACTGGTATTGCATACTGATGCATACCAAATCAATATGATTTATACCTATTGGAAAGACAAAATTGATCAAAAGCCAGTGGTCTTTGAAGCCTATTTCCGCAAGATGCCCTTTGACAACGGCTACGTTGTTTTCACAGGGCTGGAACGACTCGTTAAGGCCCTAACAAATCTTCACTTTAGCGATGACGACATCGACTACTTACGGTCATTAGACCTCTATGAAGAAGACTTTCTGCTCTATTTGAAGAACTGGCGGTTAACGGCGACCATCCGGTCCGCTTTAGAGGGCGAAGTGATGTTCAACCACGAACCATTGATTCAAGTCGATGGTCCTTTGGTTGATGCCCAACTGTTGGAGACTCTCTTATTGAACATCATCAACTTCCAGACACTGATTTCAACAAAGGCAGCTCGGATTGCTTCAGTTACCGATGGCCAGCCGTTGCTTGAATTTGGAACCAGACGGGCCCAGGAACTGGATGCCGCCCTTTGGGGAACTCGAGCCGCCTACATCGGTGGTTTTGATGCCAGTTCAAACGTTCGAGCGGGCAAGCTTTTCCATATTCCAATCTCAGGAACGCATGCCCACGCCTTGATTCAGGCTTACCAAAGCGACTATGAAGGTTTTCGGGCCTATGCCAAAACCCACCATGATGTCGTTTTCTTAGTTGATACCTTTGACACCTTAAAATCAGGTGTCCCCAACGCCATCAAAGTGGCCAAGGAGTTCGGCGACAAAATTAACTTCCAAGGGGTCCGGATTGATTCAGGCGATATGGCTTACCTATCAAAGAAGGTTCGGGTAATGCTCGATGAAGCCGGTTTCCCAAATGCAAAAATTTACGCCTCCAATGACCTGGACGAAAATACCATTTTGAATTTGAAAAGCCAGGGAGCTAAGATTGACGTTTGGGGCATTGGTACCAAGCTGATTACCGCCTACGACCAGCCAGCCCTCGGCGCCGTCTACAAAATGGTCAGCATCGATGGGCAAAACACCATTAAGTTGTCCAATAACGTCGAAAAAATTTCCACGCCCGGCAAAAAGCAAATTTGGCGGATTACCGATAAGAAGGATGGCAAATCAGAAGGTGACTATTTGACCTTCTTTGGCCAGGATCCAAATCAAGTGGAAACTCTCCACATGTTTGACCCGAACCACCCCCTTCTTTCCAAGGAAGTTACTGATTTTCAGGCAACCCCAATTCTCCATGACATTTTCGTCGATGGAAAATTAGTCTACGACCTGCCTGACATCAAAGAAATTAAGGCCTACGCCAAAAACTCACTAGACAATCTCTGGGATGAATACAAGCGCATCTTAAATCCAGAAACCTACCCCGTTGATTTGGCACAAGACCTCTACGATGCCAAAAACGACTTAATTCAAACCATCCGTCAACAAATCAAGGAGATGAAAGCATGAGAGCCCTTCAAGCCAAAATTATCGCCGAACTACACGTGCAACCCGTTATTGACCCCCAAGCCGAAATTCGGCGGTCAGTTGACTTCTTAAAGCAGTACTTGACCCATAGCGCCTACCAGGGATTGGTCATCGCCGTTTCTGGTGGTCAGGATTCAACACTGGCCGGTAAATTAGGTCAGATGGCCATTAATGAGCTCAGAGAAGAAACGCAAGAAGACTATCAGTTTATCGCCATCCGCCAGCCTTATGGTCAACAGCAAGATGAAGACGATGCTCAAGCGGCGCTTGACTTCATCAACCCTGATCAAACAGTGACAACCAATATCAAATCAGCTACCGACGCCATGGTTAGCTCTTTGCGTGAGGCTGGTTTGGTCGTTGATGACTTAAGCCGAGGCTCGATTAAGCCCAAGATGCGCATGATTGCCCAGTATGCGGTGGCTAGAGAACACCAGGCAGTGGTGATTGGTACCGACCATGCGGCCGAAGCCATCGCCGGGTTCTTTACCAAGTACGGTGACGGCGGCACGGATATCAACCCCCTCTGGCGACTAAACAAGCGCCAAGGACGGGCGTTGCTTGAAGCCTTGTCAGCCCCCGCTCACCTGTATGAAAAGACACCAACAGCTGATTTGGAAGATGATCGACCACAGCTGCCAGATGAAGTGGCCCTAGGAGTCTCTTACAAGACCATAGACGACTATTTGGAAGGCAAGCAGGTTTCTACTAGCGACGCCGAAAAAATTGAATCACTCTACTTAAATAGCCAGCAAAAAAGACACGAACCAATTACGATTTATGACACTTGGTTTTATTAATCATTAAGAACACAAAAAGGACTTCAGGATTTACCTTGCGGTAGAACCTGAAGTCCTTTTTAACTGTCTTTTTTTGGACAAAGAAAAAGCAGAACTTTTTCAAGTTCTGCTTATCTTTGGAATCTCCCAAGGTCGCCTGATTAACTCAGTGCTCCCGCTCGGATTCGAACCGAGGACCTTGGGATTAAAAATCCCCTACTCTAACCAACTGAGTTACGGAAGCAATCCTGTGCCTTAGCACATTTATATATATTACCGAAGCAAGAGCAAAAAAGCAATACTTTTTAAAAAATATTTTTACTTTTTTATTGCTCTTCATCCCCATCAGACAAGTCATCTAGGTCATCTGAGCCGGCTAATTCCGTGAGGTTATCTTCGATGGCTTCGTCCTTTTCAGCATCGTCGTCATCTTCGGCATCATTGCCGTCACCAGTCTCGGCATTGTGACCTTCAAGGTCATCAAAGTCATCGTCTTCTGGATCATCATCGTTATAGTCAATCACGTCGTCATCGGCTGATGCAGAATCGGCAAAGACGTTCACCTTCTTTGAGGCCTTCTTCTTCTTTGGCTTTTCTTCTTCATCATCAATTTCGTGAATTGATTCGTCGATTGCATCGACTGGATACCATGAACGCAGAGCCCATTCGTTATTTCCCAAGGAAATAAACGAACCGTCAGTGTTCAAGTCCGTATAAAATTGTGACAATCGACTTTGGAAAGCATCCGCATCGATTTCCAAAAAGTTTTGGATGGCCGTTACTAAATCAGTAAAGGCCATGGCCTTCTTTTGTTCTGTTAAGATGGCCGTAGCGATTTCCACCAAGGACATCTCTTCCTTGAGTTGACCGTTTTCTAAATTTGACATGGCTCTCGTCCTTTCGCGCTTCTAACTAGTTGAGTATACTGGATTTTGGCCCAAATTGCAAGGCAACCTGGTATTGGCCAACCACCTGGTCATTGGCTGACAAGGCATAAGCCAAATCCAACGCCCCCGCCTGCTTGCCTTCATCAAAGGTAAAGTCAAGCTGGTTGGTATTGGTTGAAAGCAGCATCATGCCTGCTACCGTTTGGTAGGGTTGGTGTTCCACCAATCCAAGTTGAAAGACCATTCGCGTCTTCGTCACATTATGACGACTAAGGCTGATTTGCTTTTCGGTGAGCTTAAAGATGACCTTGGTCTCACCTTCATCATCAATTTTTTCGGTGTAGGCCAAATAAACACTATCACCCTTGATGGTCAATAAACCGGTCGTTTCAACCTCATAATGTTCATCACCGGCATCTTGAAAGACCTGGTGACTGATTTTCACTTGTACTTCTTTTTGGCTCATTTAGTTAAAATTGCTCCTAATATTTTCACAAACAGCTAAAGTCTATTATAATAAGAAAAAGCACGAAGGGAAAGGTCAAATATGTCGGAAAAATTAGCGCACGAAAAAGTCCTCCGCGATCCAATTCACAAATTCATTCATATCCAAGATCAATTAGTCTTAGATCTGATTAATACTCCCGAGTTTCAACGACTCCGTCGGGTTGAACAACTTGGCGTAACCGCCTTTGTTTTCCACGGGGCCGTTCATGACCGCTTCGGCCATTCCGTTGGTGCCTACGAGTTAGCTCGGCGTATTACCGATTACTTTAACGAATACTATCGCACCAAAACACCTGGCGATGGTCTTTGGGACCCAGAGGAACAGATGTTGACGGTTGTCGCTGCCCTATTACATGACGTTGGCCATGGTGCCTTTTCGCACACTTTCGAGCACCTTTTCCACACCAACCATGAACAAATGACCCAGGATATTATTACTGGCGATACCGAAATCAACCGAGTTTTGCAGTCTTACAGTCCTGATTTTCCTAACAAGGTCGCCTCAGTCATCGCCAAGACTTATGAAAACCATCAAGTCGTCCAACTGATTTCCAGCCAATTAGACGTGGATCGGATGGATTACCTTCTGCGCGATGCCTTTTATACCGGCGCCACTTACGGTGAATTCGATATCGATCGAATTATGCGAACGATGAAACCTTGCAAAACCGGGATTGCCTACGATATCGCTGGTATGCATGCGGTTGAAGACTACATTGTTTCCCGCTATCAGATGTACCTTCAGGTCTATTTCCACCCGGTTTCACGTGGGATGGAAGTGATCTTGGAGCACCTCTTGGGTCGCGTCAAGGAACTCCTTTCACAGGGACACAATACCGGTGACTTGGTTGGGCCCTTGCTGGCGCCCGTCTTTCAACCCGACCACGATTTGACCATTGATGAGTACCTACGCCTTGATGACAACCTCTTTATGACGGCCATCAACGGTTGGCAGGACTATCCTGACCAAATCTTAGCGGACCTCTCGTCCCGGTTCTTAAACCGGCGCCCATTTAAGTCTATCCAAATTAACGAGCAATCGGCGCCCTATCTGGCTGAGCTCGAGCAAATCGTCAAGGATGCTGGCTTTGACCCAGAATATTACACGGCCCAAAACGACGCCTACGACCTCCCCTACGACGATTATAAGCCAAGCGAGAAGAAGCCACGGACCCAAATTGAGCTCGTCTTGAGTGACGGTAGCCACCGTGAGTTATCGCAGCTATCGGCGCTCGTCGCCTCCATTAAGGGCCGGGCTTCCTTGGACCAACGCTTCTTCTTCCCAAAGGAAATGCTGAACAACGGTCCAGACGACCTCTTCTCCCAGGTGCACCAAAATTTCCGGTCACTAATTAAAAACGATACGTTTATTCCGGGCGAACACTAAAAATCAGTGCTCATCATCGCTGTTCCAACAGATAAAAACCGCTTTGACTACTAGCAGTCAAAGCGGTTTTGTATTTCATTCAAATTTTACTTGTACTTAAAGGCTTACTTTTGTGCCAACAAAGCCAAAGCACGGTCAACGTCAGCCGTTTGGTCAGCAATCGTCTTCACCCGGTTTTCAATCACCGCTTGGTCAATCACGATTTCGCGAGCCAAACCTGGCTGGTCCAACTTAGGCGTGAAGAAGGCCTTAAATTCGGCCAAGTTTTCCGCCGTCTTGAAGATGCGTGAAATCACCGTCACGTAAGATGAGAAGGACATGTCACCACCAAGACGGTCTTCCAACCAGTCCCAGTTTTTCTTTGCCCAGTCCCAGGCCAAAGCTTGACCCTTGTCATTACCCAAGACACCTTGGAACCAACCACGAAGGTCTTGTGGCTTAATCACATCGGCGTTCTGGTAGTTGGCAACTAGCGTCTCCAACTGATTTTCATCCTGGCTTGTTACCAAAGCAGCTTCCAAATCAGACTTTAAAGCAGCTTCTGCCGTCTTTTGGTAGTCCGTCAAGAACTGGTTGAACTTTTCTTGGGTATTAAAGTTTTGGATTTCGTTCTTCAACACAACTGCTCGACCGTTGGCAGGCAACTTCGTCACATCCCCACCAGCCTGTTCAAAGACTTCATGGTCGTGGGCAACCAAGTCGGCATTCTTAGCAAAGAGGGCTGCTGACAACACTTCAGCTCGCACCATTTCGTCGTCAACACTTTCGCCAGCACGCTTGTCGAAACCGAGACGGGCCAACTGCTGCTTTGAAAGGTCACCAACAAAGGTCTTCAAGTTCTTTTCCAAATCAGAACCATCTGTTGCAAAGGCCTTGACTTGGCCAATGACTTGATAGATCAATGACTGAACTAATTCAGACGTTGAGTCTGCCAACTTTGGCAAGACCCAAAGCAAGTCAGCAAAGGATCCTTGACCAGCTTGGGCCAACAGCAAGTTATTTTGCAAGAATTGAGCTTGTGAAATGGCGTTTGCCTTTTCCAAGTTGGCCACCTGTTCGGCCAAAAGTGTGTCGTCGTATTGCACGATGTAGTGACCAGTATTGCCAACATTCAAGGTAAAGGCGCCATTGCTTTCACGCTTCAATGTTTCGTAGTCACCCAAGTCCATGCTTTCAGTCGTCAACAAATCAGGAGCTGAGGCAGCAGAAGCGGCCAATGGCACTTGCCAAATCCGGCTGTCGGCATTTGGCACAGCTGATTTGTCACCACCAATTGAGAATGGCTTTTGGCTAACCTTAACGCGGCCGTCTTCCACCTTGACAGAAACAACTGGGTAACCAGGTTGTTCCAACCAAGAATGCATGATTTCGCCAATATTCTTGCCTGAAGCTTCACCCAAAGCAGACCAAAGATCATCCCCGGTTGCATTGCTGTACTTCTTCTTGGCAAAGTATTCCTTCAAACCATTGCGCAAGGCATCGTCGCCAATCAAGGCACGAACCATGACCAACAAGTGGCCACCCTTGGCATAGACAATGGCAGGATCAAAGAGCGCATCAATTTCTTCTGGGTGCTTAACTTCAACGTGAACTGGTTGAACGCCTAAGATGGCATCACGCTGCAAAGCCTTTTGAACTTCGACGGCGTTGAAGGATTCCCAGATATGCCAGTCGGGCTCCAAGAAGTCCGTAGCCACGTATTCCATCATGTTGGCAAAGGATTCGTTCAACCACAATTCGTCCCACCACTTCATGGTTACTAAATCACCAAACCATTGGTGAGCCAATTCGTGGGCCACGATGGTAGCCACGTATTGCTTGGTTGCCGTTGAAGAGTTCTTTGGATCAACAAGCAGGCAAGCTTCACGATAAGTCACAACACCCCAATTTTCCATGGCGCCGGCTGAAAAATCAGGCAAAGCCACTTGCCAAGAATGTGGCAATGGATATGGTGTTTGATAGAAGTCTTCGAAGAATTCGATTGACCGCTTGGCGATATCAAGTGAGAAGTCCAAGTTATCGGCAGGGTGCGCCTTTGTAGCAAAAACCCCAATTTCAACCCCAGAGTTCGTCTTAGTCTTCTTGCTTTGCAAGTCACCCAAGGCAAAGCCTAAGAGGTAAGTGGACATCTTGACCGTCTTGTCAAAGTAATGCACACCCTCTTCGACCTTTTGCTCTGGCATGTTTGAGATGACTGATTCCTCTGGCTTTTCATCAAACTTAATGGCCAAAGAGAACGTTGCCTTTGCCTCTGGTTCATCGATGCTTGGGAAAGCTTGACGGGCAAAGTAAGTTTCAAATTGCGTGGAAACCAATTGCTTAGCTTGACCATCGACGTTGTAATAAGATGGGTAAATCCCATTCATGTTGTCCGTCAATGGTGCGTGGTAAGTGACCTCGACTTCAATTTCACCAGCCTGATCAGCCTTAAAAGTCACTTGATCTTGGTCATTGTCCATTGTAAAGTCGACCGCTTGGCCGTTAACCTTCAATGTTTCCACCACTAAGTCGTGTTGGTGTAATGCTAAATCAGTCGTCGTCACGTGACCCGTAATCGTCGTTTTTCCAACAATCAACTTATTTTCGCGTGAGATATCCAAAAACAAATCGTAATGATCGGGTTGGAATGTTTCATAAAGACGTGGAATTGCAGCCATGAGGCACCTACCTTTTATTAAAAATTTATTAATATAGAATTAACAATAATGCTATTATAACTAAAAAATGAGATAAAAGATAGTAAGCTGATGTGAAAAGGCGAACGCTTGCCTCATAATCTGGAAAGCCCTATAATTATTAGGAAGAAGACCTTTCTATGGTCAATCCATTTATGAGAAAGAGAAGTACATGTCGATTTTATTGATTATCGCCTTGCTCGTGGGTGCCGTTGTTGCGGCTAACATTGTTCAGCCCTTTGTCAAGCGTATTCCAGAAGCACTGATTTTAATTGTCATTGGTGCCCTTTTTTCCATCCTACCAATCTTTCACGGCTTTCAAATCAACTCCGAGTTCTTTTTATTCTTGATTATTGCGCCCATCATGTTTCAAGAGGGACAAAGCCACCCCTACAATACTATTCGTAAACACGCCAAAACCATTATCCAGCTGTCAGTCGTATTGGCGCTTTTTACCATGGTCTTAGTTGCCTTAGTCAACGCCAACTTCCCTACCAAGTGGCCGCTGGCCTTAACAATCGCCCTGGCAGCCATCGTGGTCCCAACGGATGCCGTGGCTGTGAAGTCGATGACCAATGGTCTAACCATGCCCAAGGGGTTAAATCAGTCACTGGAACTAGAGTCCCTTTTTAATGATGCAACCGGAATTGTTTTACTAGACTTGGCCCTTTCATTTTTCGAAAAGGGATCCCTGTCACCCGTTTCCGGCATTTTTTATTTCTTATTCGTATCCTTAGGTGGACTCGTTGTTGGTGCATTACTTTCTCTTTTAGTCGTGGCATTACGGATGTATTTAAACTTCCACGCAACCTCTGCTAAAGCAACAACTATCCCCCTAAACCTCTTAACCCCCTTTGTGATCTATATTGTCGCCGAACACCTTGGCACATCCGGTATTTTGGCCGTGGTTGCAGCGGGCTTAGTGCATAACTGGGAACACTCTAAATTGCAGTTAATTGCCACCGAAAGTCAAATCGTGACCGCTACCATTTGGCAAACCACCACCACCGTTTTGAACGGGATTGTCTTTGTCATTTTAGGTCTAGCACTGCCAGCGATTTTTAAAACGATGACCCACTTTGGCTGGATTGGCTCATTGATTTTAATTGCACTGGCTGCCGCCATCTACCTAGCCATGTTTTTAGGCCGCTTTCTTTGGGTGACGCTCCAAAGCGATCAAAACCTCACTGAATTCTTCGGTAAAAAACGTACAAAGAACCGCCGAGTTCGCGCCCGTCTCTTCGGACTTTCAGGCGTCCACGGAGCCGTCACCTTAGCCTTGGCAATGTCATTGCCAGCCAAGATTAATGGTCGTCCCTTGCCCTTCTTAGATGAAATTCAAATCGTCGCCACCCTCGTGATCCTGATTTCTCTTGCCGTTGCCAGCGTGGCCCTACCGCTCTTGTTGAAGAAAGAAACGGCGGACTTTAGTCCAGAAGACCTTGATCGCGTCCGTAAGCAAATGATTGATACGGCCATTATTGCCGTCGAACAGTCATCAGCAAAGCATGCCGTTAAAAAAGCTCTCAGCCAAACCTTGCAAACGCAAAAGTTTACCAATGGTCGCCGGCTGGCTCAGGCTGATTTTACAACAGCCGTCTTGCCATTGGTTAATGAAGTCTTCGATGAATTGAACGAGTATATGGATTCCGACCATATCCAACAAAACTTCGATGAAAACACGATTGCCATCTATTCTAAGATTATCCAGCGTGGCCTGATTAATCCGGCTACCAAGCGTCATCCAGTAATGAACCTGCTCCGTAAACTGCGGCGATTGCAAAGCGAAATCAAGTTTCACACCAAGACTCGTACCTTTACCCATAAGCAACGTGCTCGTTACCAGCAAGAGTACCTCAAAACGCACCCAGAACAGCAGCAAATTATCGCCAACTTCCGCGATAACCGCCACGCTGTTTGGGCCTTAAACGCTGACACTCAAAGTTACGCCAACCAACTGCTAGCCAAGCACTTGGCAAAGCAGATGATTGCTGGCCAAGAAACTGCCAATATTGACCAGGTCAGAAGAATCTTAGATCGCTTCTTTGATTTAGTATCCCACGATTACCAGCACGTTGACGTAACGGTTCCTGCCGAAGCCTACATTCAGGCATTCGGTCATGAGTACCGTTTTGTTACCACTGAATTAGAGAAAAAGGCCATTTCACCTGCTCTGGGTGACCAACTCTACCATGAAATCAACCAAGCACAGACCCTCCAATTGATGGACCTGACTGCTACTTCGGACTAAGTATTTCACATAAAAAACCAGGTACTTTGCTACAAAACAAAGTACCTGGTTTTTTTAATCTTTTAACAGCCCTAGTTAGCCCTTAGCGCAACTTTTCATAAATTGGTAGAAGTGTTTGCAAAGCTTGAATTAACGTCTCTGTTAGCTTCTCATGGCCCATTAAGGACGATTCAGCCGGTACCTTCAAGCCAACCAAAACTTCAGCGGCTTTAACCTTTTCATACCGCTCCACCGCATTAGCATAACTGGCCAACTCCTGATTTTCATTGACCATATGATTTAATGACAGGCAATATTCGCTTGGCAACTGAGCCACCTGGTCAGCCACCGCCTGCAGCTTTGGCATAATCTCAGCCAAATCCTTGGGTTTCATATTTTCCTCAACAGCCAAGTAAAAATACAAGTTATCCGCCCACAAGCCCAACTCGAAGTGGGGCATCATCTTATAGCCTCGCTTATTCGGCGCAAAGGCCACCCAAGTATTATCTGGCGCATTAGTCTTACGCATCTTATGCTTGGCGACGTGTGCATACCAATCTTGACCATCTTCTTTTAAAATCGGCAATGCCAAATCAGCAAAGGCCTCAAACTTCGGATCAATGATTGCTCGAATTTTGTCCATCCGTCCATCCAAAGTCGGATCATCAAAAACAAGAAAATCCTGTTGATTAAACATTTTCTTCCTCCTTCTCCTTATCGTCCTTGCTAAAGAACGGGAATTCCGTTAGCCAGGTCATCAAGACAAAGCCCACGACTAAAATCGTTGCCAAAAGATCCAACCAAATCAAGAAAACAGCAATCGACGCCAAAGACTGATAAACACCGGATCGATGGAACTGGATATTAGCAAACCAAACAAACACCCGATTTAAAAGCATTAATAATGATAGGTCAATCAAAGTTCCCACTATTGCTGCTAAGAATGATGGCCGGGCAGCCTTCACCGGTAAGCGGTAGTTAACCCAAATCAGAAAAATCCACAAGCCGATAATGACCAGCCAGCGAGTTGGTGAGGCAATCACAATCCCAGTCCAATGATTAATCAGCAACGCCGTAATATTTCCAATCAAAATGATGGCTGCAACAGTTACCAGCATGACTATTAGCCATAGAAAAGCCCATAATCTTGAAAGAATCGGCAAACCAACTTCTTCCTTATCGGCAATTTTATTAAAAGTACTGCGCAGAACGGCCAAAACCTGTGATAGCGACCAGACAATAAAAATCAGTGAAAAAGAAAGATATGATTTTGTATTGGTATGGGCAACCGAATTGACAATTGGTGTTAAAAAATTAGCAATCGAAGAAGGCAACATCTGTGCCAAAACGGTCACCACGTGTTCCGTTTTTAAATTTAACGCCGCAATTGTCAACACAAACATAATCAACAGCGGAATTAGTGTCAGAACCACATAGTAGGCAAAGGTTGGTCCAACTAACGTTAGCTGTGCACGGGCAAAATAGGTCACCAGGGCATCGACCCGGAAACGGCGGTCTAGATAAGCCCAGATTTTTTTTAAACGTTTTTTCATAAATCCTATTATGCCATAATTACAAGCAAAAAGACCTCACAGTTTGAGGTCTTTTTAAGTTAAAAAAAATAATTTTAAAAATTAAACGGATGGAATTTGACCCAAGGCAGTCTGGGCTGCCAAGTTCAAGACAGACCATTGACGGTCATAACCAGGTTGGAAGAAGAAATCAGCTTCGGCCAAATCTTCCAAGGTCATCTTGCCCTTAATTGCCAAGGCAATCGTATTGGCATGGGCAGTGACGTCACCCTTTGACAAGACCTGGCCACCCAAAATTGCATGCGTCTTGGGGTTGAAAATCAACTTCACACTGATTTCCGGGTTTCCTTCCTTGACGAATTCAGGTCGGATTGTTGCTTCATACAGAGAAGAAGCAATTTCTAAGTTCATCTTAGCAGCATTGTTGGCGTTCACACCAGTTGTGGCAAGGTTGTAATCGAAGACTGGCAAAGCAGATGAACCATTGACACCAGCAAATGAACGAGCAGGCTTGTCCATCGTCATCGTTTCAATCACGTAGCGTGCTTCACGACGGGCAGTTGAAGCCAAAGCAATTGGCGCTGGCTGACCAGCTGGCGCAAAGAGTGGCAAGATGGCATCCCCAATTGCGTAAACATCCTTGGCAGAAGTTCGCAAGTATGGGTCCGTCTTAATCCAACCACGTTGGTCTAAGTCGATTGTTCCCTGCAAGTACTTCGTATTTGGCTTAACACCAGCCGCAACAATGGCCAAATCAGCATCAAATACTTGACCGGCATCGTCCTTGACCTTGGCTAATTTACCATCACCTTCAAAGGCAGCAACCGTATGACCGAGGTGTAAGTTCACTCCGTTCTTTTCCAATTCTACTCGAACCTTTTCAGCCAATTCAGCGTCAAGGTAGTTTCCCAATGGACGGTCAATCAAGTCAATGACCGTCACCTTCTTGCCTGCCTTCGCAAAGACTTCAGCAGCTTCGATTCCAATGTAGCCAGTTCCAACGACGACAACGGAAGAAACGGCATCGTCATGCAACTTGTCATAAATCTTGGTTGCCCAATCACGACCGCGCATCAGATAAACGTTATCCAAATCAGCACCGGGAACTGGAATTGTCGCTGGCGTAACACCAGAAGACAAAATCAACTTATCGTATGAATCCTCCAAAACTTCACCGGTCGCCCAGTTCTTGACGGTCACCTTCTTGGCATCCGTATCAATGCCAGTCACTTCGTGTTGCGTCAAAACCTTACCACCAAACTTTTCCAAGTCGGCTGGCTTAAAGTTACGAACATCATCGCGGTCCGTCACCTTGTCTTCTAAGAATAATTCCATTCCACAAGACATAAAGGACACAAAGTCGCCTGCTTCATAAACAGTAACTTGTGCATCTGGGTATCGAGTTAAAGCTTCATGTGCGGCTTCGTGACCACCATGAGAGGCACCAACAACAACAACTTTCATTTTCATCCTCCGTTAAAATAACTTCGATTTGCAATAACAAAACTTCACATACATTATAAAATTTTTTCAGCATTAAGCCAAGACTTTTTTAAAAAATTTCAGTTAGACCATTTTTCAACCTTTTTGTCTTAAAACAGCTTACCAATGCTAAAGTGAATCACAATCGTTAAGAGCCCAATCCAAATATTTCTGATAACCGCTCGTTTCACCATTCCCTTTGATAAGAAAGCTGAAATGAGACCAGTCAAAGAAACAGCCACCACCGTTGCCAAAATCGCTGCAATATATTGGTATTTCATCGGTGATAAAAGAAGTGCCAAAAGTGGCAGAGCACCACCAAGCGCTGCCGAAAACGTTGAAGCAAATGAGGCCTCAATTGGTGAAACGTAATGACCAAGGGTCATATCATATTTGACGGACAAAATCGTTTCCAATGGCTTTTGTGCTAACAACTCAACCGCGATGGCCTTGGCTGTTTCAGCGGTCACACCCCTGTCTTCATAATAGGCTTGAACTGTTGCCAGCTGTTCATCAAAGTTTTCCTTTAATGCCACTCGCTCGCGATCGACTGCCACCCGTTCACTATCCGACTGTGAAGAAACCGCTGCAAATTCACCCGATCCCATTGATAAGGCACAGGCCAACAAGTCTGACAACGCCGCAATGACAATCACAAGCCGATTCGTTGTCGCTGCCGCAACTGAGAAAACAACCCCAACAACGGTTAAGATACCATCATTTGAACCTAGGATTCCTGCTCGAATTGCATTTAGCCGTTCTTCCATTGTTTGACCGCTCTTTTTTTCCTCACGGCGGTCACTAACTGTACTTAAAACATTTTTCATCTTTTTTCTCCCCCATTAACGAAAGAGTGAACCGATTGCCAGCGTCACAGCCATTGTTAAAATTCCGGCAACAAGGTTCCTTAAAGCACCTCGAATGCGGTTAGCGCCATTAATCACAGCAGCTAAATAACCTGTAATTAATAATGCCACTAAGACTGCTAAAAAAGTCGCTGCAATGCGCCACTCTGGTTTTGCTAAGCCCATCAATGTCATTGGAAAGGCTGCTCCGGTTGGGAAGGCGAAAAAAGAGACGATAGCGGCACCACCAGCAGAAACCTTGGAATTTAACGAAAAGCCAAAGCGTTCGCGCACCATTGTCTCTAAAGGATCCTTTGCCATCATTTCTTTTGTCGCCTGCAAAGCCATCTGAGCTGAAATACCATCAGCTTGATACTTGTCTTTGACAAAATTAAATTCTTTGTCGTAATCTTGTTCTAAAACCTTCGATTCTTCTTTTCGAGCGCGGTCTTGAGCATCTCTTGATGATTCAACCGAGACATACTCACCCATAGCCATCGAGACCATGCCGGCTAGTGTTCCTGCAAAGCCTGACAACATCACTGCCGTCAGGCTTTGGCCCGCACCGGCCACTCCAATAATAATACCGGCAACCGATAGAATCCCATCATTGCCGCCCATGACGCCCGCACGAACCAAGTTGTTTTGGGCCATTAATGACTTTTTTTTCATTCTCAATAACCCTCCTCAATTAAGAATAGTTCTAATATAGTTTATCAGCTTCCTTTACGTTTGTCAAGCAAATGTGTAGTTCTGATAACTATCTTTTCTAAGTCATTAATGTCCACTCTATTCTTATTTAGATAATTAATTAAGAATAATCCCAGTGTAAAGCCACAAATTCTAAAATATTTGTCAAGAAGTCTTTGAATTGTTCTAATCACATGTTATAATCGTAATGTATTCGATACATTAGGAGGGGAAAATATGCTTGATCAGCTGAAATCCGTTTTACAGGAACACAAACTTAAGGCAACTAATCAACGGTTGACCTTGCTAGAGTACATGATGAGTCATGACACCCACCCTACGGCGGAAATGATTCATAATGATTTGCCAGATATTTCTCTAGCAACTGTTTATAATACTTTGGAAAAATTTGTTAATGCTAAATTAGTCGTCGTGATTGAGGGAATTTCAGATGGTAAGCGTCACTACGATGCCGCCTCTCATCCCCATTATCACGTCATTAATACGCAGACCAACGAGATTATCGATGCAGCTAACTTTGACCCTGCGCCCCTGATTAAGGCTGCCCAGGCTGCAACCGGTTTGCAAATTACCGAGTATCGAATTGATTTGTATGGCATCAAACCAAACGCGAACGACTAATTAACAATTGCAACACAAAAAACCAGTACTGAAAAATTTCAGTACTGGTTTTTTTGATGCTTATTGTCTTTTTAACTGATTTTAACTTGGCTTATTCATCACAGTATCCCAAAAGGCATTAATAATTTCCTTTGAGATACGACCATTTGTTCCATCCAAATAGGAGTTCAATCCTGGAATAGCCAAAGACATGGCAAATGGTTGACCTGGTACATAAGCCACCATTGACTCAGTATAAGTCGAATGACCATTGGTTGTTGTTTCGGCAGTACCAGTCTTGGCATAAACCTGTGGCGACAAGCCATGCAAACTAGATCCCGTGTTATGTGGATCCGAACCGTTGGCCACTCGGTACATTCCATTCTTAATGACATTCCATTGGTCCGTGGTCAAAGAAACTTGACCTTGAAGTTGTGGTTGTGCCGTCCAAACGGTCTTTTGGTTCTTACCAGAAACATCACTCTGCAAAACCGAACCAACCAAGTGCGGCTGAACTAGGTAACCACCGTTAGCAATTACTGAAACGTAGCGAGCCAACTGCATGGTTGTATAAGAATCATACTGTCCGAAGGATTCGTACAAATATTTTCCAATATTGGCACCGTCTGTCGGTCCACGATAACCCGCTGTTTCGCCATCAATATCGATTCCCGTCTTCGTTCCTAAGCCAAACTGTGCCAAACCATTACGCAACGTTTGGAAAGCATCGGAACGAAGCTTCAACTGTTCACCCGAATAATAAGTTTGACCACCGATTTTCATTCCCAATTGAACGAAATAAGTGTTCGAAGACCGCTCCAAGGCCGTTGGGGCATCAACGGCCACCGGACTACCACCCTGGTTCCAGTATGAAGTAATGTTTGGTGTTCCTTGAATCTTAATCGCCTGATCATACATCGTATTGTTCGTTGGGGTGACCACGCCCTTTTGGAAACCAGTGGCCAGGATAGCTGGCTTAACAACAGATCCCATGACGATGGCAGCATTAATGTTTCCTAACGGATTGGCCGTCTTCGTTCCAGTCTTACTATCACGACTAACCCCACCCATGGCATAAATTGCACCAGTATAGGGATTAATAACAGTCGCATAAGCTCCTTGCACATCACCACCAGGCAAATTATCTTCCAAAATTTGTTGCACTTTCTTTTGGAAGGCAGAGTTGATGGTCAACTTCAAAGAGTCACCAGCCTGTCCCTCATACTTAATATCAGAACTCTTGACACCATTCATCGTCGAAATCACCGTTTGTGATGGTGATCCCTTCAATAGTGATTCATACTGCTTTTCAAGAGCAAAGCTACCAACCGGTTCATTTTGTGAATAACCCTGTGCCAACAGTGTGTGCAATCGATCTTCCGGCAAACCAGTTGATTCATTGGTGACCGTACCAACCATTGGTTCGAAATCATTCCCTTCAGGATAATCACGTGAGAAAGACTCACCGATCTTGATACCAGGCATGTCAGACAACCGTTCCCCAATTTCAGCCTGTGCCTTATCGGAAACACCTGACTCTTGGATATAGGTTGTTGATAGCGCATAGGCCCCTGACATCTTTTGGAAAATCATCGCCTGGTTGGCATCGATATCCTTATCCAGATTATGATTCATCACATACTGCGCTTGGTAAGTACTCAATTGAGTAGACGACCAACCATCGGCAGTCTTCCCATATTGCTTTTGCAACTTCGTTTGAATCTTTGTTGCTTCCGTTGAGTTTGTCACGAGATAGTAATCGGCCTTCGCCCGATCACTTAAACGACTAGTATCGATTGAAATATACTTGGATAGCGTCTTGGCAATTTTAGCAATCTGGGCCGAAGTCGTTGTTTTTCCTCTAGTATAAGTTACCGCCGCTTCGGGCTTATTACCGGTAATCACTTTACCGGTACTATCATAAATCAGGCCACGCTGGGCGCTACCTAATTCAACGGTTTCATCGGACTTGCTAACCTCTGTTTCAAAGGCTGGTCCCTGTTTGATTGTCAGAAAGGCCAATTGAATAATCAATGCCATTGTTAAAGCAATGACGACGCCTAAAAGTAACTTTAGCCGGGATGGCAAGTTTGCTCTGGCGTCATTTTTATCACGGTCTTCAAGGTAAGGATTGCGCTTCATTTGAATTCTTTCCATCTATGTTCATTATGATTCTCTCTACTTTACCATAAAAAGCGAATTTATCGCTAAATTTCAACCGAATTTTGTTATTCTAGAGGCATGAATAATTACAGACAAATCGCCCAAAAATACCTTTTTTCACCAGTCACGCTTTCCTTTCTAATTCCTGTTATGTTAATGACCGCCTATTTTGCTGGTCGTGGGATGACGCCCTTTGGTTCATCGACCATTTTAACGGTTGATTTGGGCCAGCAATACCTGGATTACTTTATTCAGTTTAAGCATACGGTTCTATCTGATCCGTCTGCCTTTTTTTATTCCTTTTCATCAGGAATTGGTGGCGACATGGTTGGTGAATGGTCTTATTATTTAATGTCACCATTTAACCTACTCTTCTTACTCGCCTCAACAAAAACCATGCCCATTTGGATTTTAGTCGTGACCGTTTTAAAAATCGGTTTGGCTGGCTTTTCGATGGCGCTTTTAATTAAGAAGATGAATTGGCTGTCAGGCTATTGGATTCTGATTTTCGCCATTAATTACCCACTCTCAGCCTGGTTTATCGCCAATGATTTAAACCTGCTATGGTTGGACACTGCCGCCATCTTCCCTTTGCTGATTCTGTCATTAGAACGACTCCTGGCCCACAAGGGTTCCGGGGCCTTTTTGGCAATGCTGGTGGCGACAATTATCACTAATTATTACATCGCCTGGATGGTGGGACTCTTCTTATTTCTTTATGTTCCCTTTCGCCTGCTTGACGGTCAAATCAAAAATCGGCTAAAAATTGTTTTCACATTGGTAAAATCAGGAATCTTAAGCATTTTTTTAACCGCTTGGCTTTGGTTGCCGACCTACGCCCAACTGAAGATGGGGAAAACAACTCACAATTCCACCTGGCTATTCAAATTTGATAATAACCCATTGTTATTATTCCTGAAGTTAATGCCTGGTTCCTTTGATTTCGATCAAATGCAAACCGGTCAGGCTAATTTTTTAGTAGCGCCATTAATTTTAATCGCTCTCTGGGCCTTTTTTGCTAGCAAAAAATTTTTACTTCGTGAAAAATTGATGGCCGCCCTAATCTTAGTGATTTTAATTTTAGCAACGACTTTTGCACCATTGATTTTACTTTTCCATGGTGGGCAATACCCCGTTTGGTACCCAGCTCGGTTCTCTTTTTTGATTTCCTTCTTTTTAATTGTCCTTGCTGCCAAGGGCTTTCAGCCAAATTGGCAGCCCAGCCTGTTCGCCCGTACTTTTTACCTGGTGGCTGTTTTAGCACTAACAATCTGGGGATCTAGCCAACTGCTAAAGGTATCTTACCTTGATAAAAATGCCCTTCTCGGCTTTCTCTTCGGTTACCTTTTAACCATCCTGATTTTAATTGTGATGGACGGCAATCAAGTGAAGATGTTGCTTCTATTGATTGTGACCACTGGCTACCTGATTTTTAATGCTGGCAAGACGTTAAACCACCTTTCCTATCTAACAAAGGCCACCTATGAGGCTGGCGTTACCCGACTCACGGCAGTTTCCAAAGCAGCTACTAAGCACGATAATTCTTGGTATCGCATTAGTCAGGGCCTCAGTCGAACCTATAACGATGGCTTTTCGGCTAACTTTAAGGCTGGTAGCCACTTTTCATCATTACTCCCCGCTACCACCGCCCAGTTCTACCAAAACATCGGCCAAATCGAAGGCGATTCAAAAATTGCCTATGATAATGGCACTACCATCACCGATTCTCTGCTGGCCTTTAAATACTTTATCCAAACAACCGGCCACTTAAATACTAGTTCCGCCTATTTGAAGCAAAGCAATCGTCCCGACTACGATCAGCAAAAGACCGTTGCTAGTGGCAAAAATTGGGCACTAAAAGAGAATCCAACAGCTCTTAGCCTGGCCTATGCTGCTTCAAATCAGGCATTGACCACTCCACTATCCGTGCGTTACCCACTGGTCAACCAGGCAAACCTTCTTGCCAGCCTTGCCGGTCAGTCGGACCAGCAATTACTTTACCGAGAACCTTTCCAGATTCTCAAAACTGAAAATCTAACAACGACGGCTGATTTGACTGGTGGGACAATTCAAAAGGTCAATAAGCATAAGAAAGCTGTCTTAACCTTAGCTTACACACCAACAACTAATGATTCTTACTACCTTAATATTGGCGGCGCAATCAACCTTGATTCAGTCGACCTCCGACTCAATGGTGAACTTTTGACCCAGTCAAGTTCATATGACCATACGGTGGCCCTAAACCTCAACACCAACAAGAAGGACCAGCCTCAAATCTTAACGATTACCTTAAATGACGGCGCTGACTCACGTTACCTCGACGACTTCGCCATCTACTACTTCGATCAACAGGCCGTTAACCAAGACCTAGCAAAACTAAAACAACACTCACTAACCATTAAAAATGCCAATTCTCGCAAAATTAGTGGTACGATTGTCACAACAGCCAACCAACCCTTAATTATGACTAGTATTCCAGCTGCCTCCGGTTGGCAGGCCAAGGTTGATGGCAAGGTGGTCAAAACAAAGACGGTGCTCCAAGGGCTGATTGCCATTCCGACAACCCCTGGTAAGCACCACGTAACCTTAACCTATACACCACCGCTGCTAGTGCCCGGTCTCTTTTTATCAATGCTAACAGCACTCTTAATCGCTGCCTATGCATCCTTTAAAAAGAATCGACGACAAGCCTTGCGCCGAGGCTAGGACCGTGATATATTCAACGTGCTGTATTTTTTGTGCTACATGGCACTGAAAGGAAGAGAACCATGGCGGAAGAAAAGAAATTCCCAATGACGGCCGCAGGTCGTGACAAATTGCAAGCGGAGCTTGATGACTTAATTACCAAGCAACGTCCAGAAATTACTAACCGCATTCAAATCGCACGTTCATACGGCGATTTGTCTGAAAACTCTGAATACCAATCAGCAAAGGACGAACAAGCCTTTGTTGAAGGACGGATTGTGACCGTTCGCAAGATGATTGAAAACGCTGAAATCATTTCAGCTGACAACTCTGACAGCGATGAAGTGACATTGGGTAAGGAAGTAACCTTTAAGGAACTTCCAGATGAAGATCCCGAAACCTATACCATTGTTGGTTCTGTTGAAGCGGATCCAATGGCTGGTAAGATTTCAAATGAATCACCAATGGCTGCTGCCTTGCTTGGCAAGCATAAGGGCGACACCGTTAAGGTGCCATTGCCTAACAACGTTGAAATTCAAGTTGAAATCTTGTCTGTTAAGACAAAGCAAGACTAAGTTAGAAAACCACTCAATTCAGTTTGAGTGGTTTTTTTGATGTTAAGATAAAATCAGCAAAGCAAAAGGCGGGTCCTTCCTTTTTTGGAAGGGCCCGCCTTTCTGAATTATATTATGTTGCTTATTATGATGAATTAATAAATTATGCGAAGGAGTGAATGTTACCAATCAAGATGGCACCAATCAAAACTAAGAGCGTTCCGGCAATGATAAACTTCATTTGAGTAGAAGTCTTCTTTTCATGCAAGATGTAGATACCACCAAAGGTACCAACAACGATACTCAACTGTGACAAAGCAGTGGCAATCGTTTGACCAACGGCTGGGTTAGCAGATGAAACGAACATGAAGATGTTTCCAACGGCCCAAACCAACCCAGTTACCAAGTTCTTCCAAGTTGGCTTTGAGAACATTTGCTTTCCTTCGCGGAAGACGAAGAGCACGATAATCAATGAACCGATTACCTGACCGATGGCCTGAGGACCAACGATAGCCGTCATGTAGTTCAAACCGTGACCGGCAGACTTGATGTCGTCTGAAATATAACCAATCTTTGACAAGAAGTTAGGCAAAACGAAGTAGAGCATGAAGCCCGCAGTTGACATCACTAAGTAGAAGATTCCCTTAGCATCAATCTTTGAAGGCGTTGCTGCCGTCTTATCAGGCTTTGAGATGAAAGTTGCACCAGTCACGACCAAGGCAATTGAGACAACCCCAACAATCCACATAGCGGCGTTCTTCCATTCTCCCAAGAGAGTGGCAGCCAACAAGGCGTTCATAATAATCTGGCCGGCTGTTGACAAAGGCATTCCCAATGAAACACCCATTTCCTTGAAGAGCAAGAACTGGAAAACCATTCCCATTGCCCAAACCAATCCTGATAAAATACCAACAACCCAGATTTCAGAACCAAGGTAGAAACCATGTGGTAATACGAAACCAAAGAGTGTTAGCATTCCGAAAATCAATGCTCCGATTGACATTCCGAAAGTTTGTTGTGAGGCAGATCCGCCCATCTTTGTTGATACGAGCCCAACTGAACCCCAGAATAAAGCTGGGAGCAAGGCAATTAAAATTGCAAAGTTCATAATGTTTAAGTTCCTTTCACTTATCTTACAAGCTATATTCTACACGAATGTAAACGGTTACACAACATTTTTTACAAAAAAATTTCACGAAATAATAAAAAGCCTGACAAGGCAGGCTTTCAAAGGTTAATTTTTATCGTATTGTGCTAAGTTCCAGTTTTCAATAATCTGGATAATCAGCTTTGGATAGCTAGGATCTGTAGCATAGCCGTCAGTTGACAATGCTTGAGCAGCATCCTTGTAATTTTTAGCGGCCAAAACGTCGGCAAACTGGTTGGCATTCCAAGTATTGCCGTTGGCGATTGTCTTAGCGTGAGCCTTCATGGAATCTTGATAAGAGTCGTAAACAGCAAAACGAGCGTTCTTCGTCACCGTTTGACCGTTTTCAACTTCTTGAGTCTGCAAAACGACTGATTTACCAGCTGTTGTGTCATCCGTCTTCACACCATAGTAGTTATTATACTTTGATGACAACGCAGAATCGTCCCAGTTTGATTCATGGATAGCCTGAGCGATTGAAATTGACGCCAGAATACCATACTGAGATTGAAGACTCTGGCTATATGGCGCAATCTTCTTAATAAAGGCTAAACGCCGGTCAAACTCTTTCTTACCGCCGTTTTCCGCCAGCAAAATGGCAGTCGATGCCGGAATCTTATTGGCTTTCAATTGAGCATAATATGGCTTTAAGGTCTTATTCGTCTGTTTCAACATGGTCATAACCAAGTCCTTGGCGGACTTTTCTTTCTTGAAACGATAGATTCCTGGATAGACGAAATCATACAAAGTCTGGTCACTTTTGGCATTTAAGAATAACTGTGGGTATTCCTTCTTAGCCTGAGCAATTAAATCGCTATCACTATAGGCAGCCAATAAATCAGACTTTGATACACCAGCAGCATCAGCAATTGTTTGTGCCGTCTGCTCTGCTGTCTTCGTATTTGAAATAAAGGTATAGCCAGAAGACAAAACCGGTTCATCTCCAGAACCCTCTGTTAATTCTTGGTAAATCTCAGCAATATCTTGAACCTGTGACAACGGATAAGTGCCACCCGCAATATCTTTAGCCCCATACTTATTTGCATAACTAACAAAGTAGCGACTGTTGCGGATAATCCCCTCTTTTTGCAACTGGGCACCGATTTCCTTGACGCTCGCCTTGTCCTTGACTGTAACCATCGTGACCGCGGTGTCATTTGGATTCTTTGCCTGATATCCCTGGCGATTGAACCAGAAGGCCCCACCAGCTGCTAATAGCAAAACGAATAGGATCATGATAATTCGGAACCGCCAACTATGTTTTTTGCGTTTCTTTGACGATTGCCGACGTTTTTCAAATTCCATCAGTAATGTTTCCAATCTTCAATCTTATTTCGCCTGGTCAACTCGATTTGTACGGGAGTTTAACCAGCAACTCCTAGTATACTACCCTTTATAAAGAAATATAATTAAAAAAACATAACGAGTGCAAGCAGCGTTGTACTCATTATGTTTTCTTTTGATTAAGTAATTATAAAATTAAGCCATCAATTCTTGCACATCACGAGCAATCATCAATTCTTCATCAGTTGGCACAACCAAAGTTTTAATTTTGGCATCAGCAGCTGAAACATCAGCCTCTTCGCGGCAACCAGTGTTCTTATCCTGGTCAATCTTGATGCCAAAGTAGCCTAAGCGGTCAACGACTTCTTCTCGAACCCAATCAGCATTCTCACCAATACCGGCAGTAAAGACCAAAGCATCGGCACCACCCATTTCAGCAATGTACTGACCAATGTAACGAACAACACGGTCAACAAAAATCTTAATGGCCAAATCAGCCTGTTCGTTGTCCTGACGGGCAGCCAAAAGATCACGCATATCACTTGAGACCTGTGAAATTCCCTGCAATCCTGATTTCTTGTTCAAGATTGTCAACATGTCTTCATTTGACAAGTTTTCCTTGGTTTGGATAAAGTTTACCAATGAAGCATCCACATCCCCTGAACGAGTCGCCATCGTCACACCTGCTAATGGTGTGAATCCCATTGATGTATCAAATGACTTACCGCCCTTAACAGCCGTAATTGAAGCACCGGCACCGAGGTGCAAGGTAATCAACTTCAAGTCCTTCAAATCCTTGCCTAAAATGTCAGCAGCACGGCCGGCTACATAGCGATGTGAAGTTCCGTGAGCACCATACTTACGTGCACCATACTTTTCATAGTATTCATAAGGCAATGAGTAAAGGTAGTTCACCTTTGGCATTGTCTGATGGAAAGAAGTATCAAAGACGGCGACAGAAGTTGCGTTTGGCAATAACTTTTGGAAGGCACGGATGCCCAATGCGTTGGCTGGGTTGTGCAATGGTGCATAATCAGCCAATTCATCAATCTTAGCTAAGACATCATCGTTCACCAAAACAGACTTGTCAAAGTATTCACCACCAGCAACAACGCGATGACCAACACCAACGATTTCGCTAAAGTCTTGGATAATATCCAATTCTGACAACTTTTCAAGCATCAAGTTAATGGCAACTTGGTGGTCCTTGATGGCGGTAACGGTCTTAAACTTAGCCTTGTCACCAGATACCTCAACGTCAGCATTCTTGGCCGCTTGATCATTGGCCGCAAACTTGATCGTTACAATGGCATCATCCATTCCGATTCGTTCAATTAACCCTTGGGCGATTACTTGCTCTTGTGGCATCTCTAAGAGCTGAAACTTCAATGAAGAACTACCGGCATTCACTGCCATAATCTTTGCCATGAAAAAAATCCACCTATCTTTGTTTTTTAATTCATTTCTAACTTACTTTAGTTTACCCCAGGCTTGGATATCTTGCAAAAATTCTTGCAAGGCCTTTTGGTCCTTAACGGAAGGATACTGCCCCATCAAAACTTCTTGCTTTGGCAGCGCATCTTTCTTCCGCAAAACCAAGAAAGCTTTCGCCTGTTCTTGATTTTGGAAATACTCTGCTGGCAGTGACAAAAATGCCTTTAATTGAGCCTTTTGTGAGAATAATTTCAGGATTGACTCATGCCGTGGCCCTGTTAATAAATCATTTGGCACGATGAGATAAATCCAACCATCATTCTTCACTAAATCTAATGATTTTTCAATCATTAAATAATGAGCATAAGATTGGCCATCTTGTTCTGAAAAGGCTGTGACAAAGTTTTCCGGTGCTTCTTGCGGGTAGTAACCGATTGGTAAGTCACCAATCACAACATCAGCAGGCGCGACTTCCTCTTTTTTCAAGCCAACAACATCCCCCAAAAACAGTGTTGGGTCTTCTTTAAGTGCAGCTGCCAATTCACTGGCCAAATCAAGCTGGCCTTCATCGTTATCAATCCCAGTTAAATCGTGGATTGAAAGTTCATGACGACTAAAGCTTTCAACGATTGTCCATAGGAGGTTGCCAGTGCCAATGACCATGTCAGCGATACTCGTTTGTTCACTAGGATTAGCTGTCTGGTAAATCAGCTCGCCCAAAAGATAACCAATACCATCTGGGGTTAACTGAAGGTTTGCTGGTACTTTATCCTCTCGATCAGCTTTTAAAACCAAAAGTTGTAAGATATTACGTTGGTCGCTGAAAGACAATGTTGTCCAATCAATTTCTTCTAACGACTGTAATGCCTTTTTAGAATCATCAGCCAATTGGTCATGGTCGGAGCTAAGAATCTCTTTTTTATTCAGCCTCTTTAAAGCCATGACGAGGGCTTCTCGATTGGTCGTTTTTTCTTGATTTTTCACCGTCACGACGGCTTGATCAATTTTTTCAAAATATGCAGGAATTTGTCGATTTATCATGGTCTTATTTTAGCCCTTTTTGCTAGTCTAGACAAGGCTAAGGGGCTAAAAGTGGTCGCCAGTAATCCTGATGTTTATTAGTAATTTTAATCTGCTTTTCCCCCGATTCAATTAACCAAGGATCACCCTGAATTTGGCCAGATTGTTGGTTATCTTGGTAAAACAATCGTGATGCTTCAATTTGCCTTGTATCGATGGTCGTCGTTTCCAACAATAATAATTGGCTATGCAGCTTTTGGTGAAAAATTTTTGTCTGTAAAAAGAACAGCAAGCCAATGAGCGTCAATGCCAAAATGGTCGGTAACAGTAAGTAGGCTGGCTGACGGTTTCGCTGCTGGCGTGGCTGATTATTAAACATCTTTTACCCCTCTTCTACAATGGCCTGTTTCATGTTAGGCAAAAAAAGTGTGCCGCTCGCTTTCTCATGCCCCCGAGAAAAAACAGTCAAAAGCTGATAGGTTCCAAAATTATCAATCCGTAAATCATCAATCCCGTGTAGCAAGAGCACACGACCATGATGAGTCCCATCCAAAACTAAATCATGCTTAGCAATTTTCAACGTAACCGGATCGCCAATGGTCTTCTTCAGCTGAATTTCATGCAATTGAACTTGATCTAGTTGATAGTTTTGCCGACCCAACTGTGTTAAGGCTGCCTGAAAATCAGTCTGTACATCTTGCGTCTGCCCCTTTTTACTTTGTGGCAAAATGACCATTAACGCTTCAAAGACCATCGCTGCCACGACGAGGGCCATGATTGCTTCCACCATGGTAAAGCCGTTCCGGCTACTTTTACTTTGAACTGCCGTCATGGCTGGCTTCTTCCTTTTGCTTTTGATTTTGGTCAACAAAAGACTGCCATCTCTCTAACGCCTTTCTTTTTTCCTGGTTGGCCGCCTTATTCTGCAAAATCAGTTCTCGCTGCTTTTTCTGATAATTGCGCAACGTTTCTAGTTCAAAAACAACCACACCAGTAATCAGCGTTAGTGCCATCACCCCCTCAACGAGGGCAAATCCTGACGATTTTCTAGACTTTCTCGAAACGATAAGTACCACCTCCAAATTGGAAAATAAGACGCCAGGTTACTTGGCCCTGGTGCCAGGAAATATGACCGGGGGCCACATAGCCACTCGGCTTAATCACGACTTTTGCTGTCTGATTAACTTTACTTCTTACTGGGTAAGAAAGCACTTCTTGACCAATCACCAACTGGTCTGATTGAAAATCGAGAATACTTTCAACCTCTTTTGCTTGTGCCAATAGACGGGCTCGTTGAAAATGGGCAGCAAATTGCTGTTGAAAATCTGCAAAACTTTGCTGATTTTGCCTCGGCCGTAAGGCTAATCCAAGCCCAAGCAAAAGTGCCACCAGACTCAGGACAATCACGGATTCAATCAAGGTAAAAGATTTAAATTTTAGCTTCATGACCTGCAATCACAATTTTCAGTGCCTTAACTTTTTCAAGCTGTTCCTTGGTCAAGTAGTTTTCCTTTGCTAAATCATCCATTGTGACCTGTTTCTTTTCTGGGTGGTCATTAACATACAAATCAACCTGTGTCTGTACAGTGGCAACCATTGCCTTTGCATGGGTTTGTTGCGCCTTATCTCGTTGTTGCGTTAAATTCGGCAAAATCAGTAACATCAAAAGACCAATAATGAAGAGTACTACCGTCGCTTCAATCAATGTGAAACCGTTTTTCTTCGCTGCTATCCGCCGATTTTTTGCTCGGACTACTGCATAGCAAGCCTTTGATTGACAAATTTTACGATGTTCACGTTTAAGCCAAAAACGTTTGTGGGGTTGAAAAAAGGACCGCTGGTTGAATAAACCAATCTGCATCGTCTGGTTCATCGGATGGGACTGATGGTGACAGTAATCCCGGGGCCTCCCAGCCAATCGAGACCGTCCCCCCGTTCCATTTTGTGTGTGCTTAACAAAGTCAGATGTGTGTGTCATATCGACATTCCTCCTAAATTTTTATACAGCGGTAATAGCATTGCGAGGTATAACAAAACAATGGTCAGTCCAATCAGGGCAAAAAAGAGCGGTTGAACGAGGCCTAATAATCGGCTGACTTGGCGGTCAAACCGTTGAAATTCGCTTTTGGCATAGTAAGTCAAGTAGGTACCAAGTACTGGCCCGGTAAATCCCCTATCTAAATAAGTCGCTAGTGGCTTTTTCAAATAAGATTGATTGCCAATCCAACTTTGCAAAGTTTGACCGCTTTGCACGGCATCTTGTGCTCGCTTAGCAATGGCCACAACCAGTCCGTTTTTCTTAGCGGATAAGGCCGCAAAACGATCAATCACATTGGGCAGCGTGTGGCCTGCTAACAGCAAAATTCCCAGATGTTCTGCTAGCAGATAAGTTAAGAGCGTCTGCATCAGCGTGCCCAAAAAAGGGACCCGAGTGACAACTTGAATTCGTTGTAGTGGTGCTAAACGCTTCAGTAAGAAAATCGAAATAATAATCATGACTAAGACAAGGCCAAAGAGAAAAGCTAAGCCATGCAAATAAAAGAGAGCAGGATTGCTGCCTGGACCTTGCCCTCCCTTTTGTCCGGCCGACAAAGCGTGAAAAACGGGATAAAGATACGTCTCCATCCCCACAACCAGGGATAATAAAAAAACCAATAAAATCACCGGATAAGTTAGAATCTGGCGGAGCTTTTGTTTGTAGCGCAACACTTGGTCAAAGTTACTCGCCAAAGCGGTCAGCGTTTGGTCAAAATTACCATGTGACTGACCCAAATCAAGATAAATTCCAACCGAAGGACTTAAAACCTTTCCCAAACTTGTAGCTAATGGTTGGCCATGCTCCAACTGGCCACGGATTGTCTGTAGCCTTTCTTGCCAACCTGGATGGGCACTCGCTAAAACATCGAGACTCAATGATAAGGCATAACCAGATGCCGTTAACTCACCAAGCTCAGCCAAAAAAAGAACCTGGTCACTTTCAGAAAAACGTATTTTTCGTTGCGGACGCATCAATTAAACCTCCTGATTTCCTTGTTGGTAGCGTTTTAAATTTTCTGCATAGGGACGATGATGAGTTACTTCACCCGCCTGCCAGTTAGCCACCCCGCACACAACCGCCAGCTGACCATCTAAGTCTGGAAGCAAGCGCTGATAAACTGTCTTAACTAAGGCTTGGTTCAGTAATTGACGGTCAAGGCCGAGGTTGAGCAAACGATCAAAAACTGCCAGTTCAGAATTGGCATGCAAAGTGCTCAACACCAAATGGCCAGCTAGGGCGGCCTGAAGGGCGGCCTGAGCAGTCTTAGCGTCACGAATTTCGCCAATCACTAATAGATCTGGCCGGTGACGCAGGGCCACCTTAATTAAGGATTGGTAATCAATTCCTGCTTGTTCGTTGACCTGCAGTTGCAAAAAAGCTGGCTGATAGATTTCAACCGGATCCTCAACGGTTAAAACAACTTTGCCTGGTGACCAGGCATCCAACAAGCGATAAAGTGTACTAGTCTTACCTGACCCTGTGGGGCCAGCTACCAAATAGAGGCCAGCGCTAATTTTTTCGGCAACTAAGTCTGCAAAGATAGCTGGCTCAAACCAGCGGTTTTGCGACAAATCAGGATAGATTAGCCGTAAAACCGCGCTTTCTTGTCCCAAAAAGTCACCAACGGTTGAAACGCGGACAAAGCCCTGGCCAAAATCAAAGCGTCCCAGTTGTGGCCGCCGGCTCTCGGCCAAATTTAAACCCGCCCGGTACTTCACAACAGCTAAGGCTCGTTTTCCAAAATCTGCTTCCATCACTGCCAGGATTCTCACTTGACCCAAAATTTGCGCTCGTACCTGGTAATTACCACCTTCTGCCGGTAAAAAATAAAAGTCCGTTACCTTTTTCGTCTGTCCCCAGGATAGGACTGCTCGAATCCAATCAGCGGGGTCTGCTCGTTCATGTTCGGGCCAATTGGCCAATTTCTTGATCATGGTGTCCTCCTTTCATTGCTAGTGAGTAAGACGACCAATTCAGCAAAAAATTGCTCAACTTCAAAGCGTTCGGTTAACTAATTTTTTGCTCCATTGCCCTCTATACAACACTATTGGGTTTGACGAAAAAAGATTTTGAAAAACAAAAAAGACCGAATTCAATGAATTCGATCTTTTAAATAAGCATAATTAATTTTTACTGATTTTTTTCTTGGTTCAAAGCTGCTGCAAAAGTATTTTCCAACAGCGTGGCAATGGTCATCGGACCAACACCACCTGGAACTGGCGTAATGAAAGAAGCCTTCTTTTCAGCTGAGACAAATTCAATATCACCCGTTGTCTTGCCATCCACAACGTTCATCCCAACATCAACCAAAACGGCGCCATCCTTGATTTGGTCGCCAGTAATAAAGTTGGCAATACCAACCCCAACAACAACGATGTCCGCATCCTTGAGGGAATCCAAAAGCATTTCGCGTGGTGTGTAACGATGAGCCAACGTCACCGTTGCATTCGCATTATTCAACAAAGCAGCCATTGGACGACCAAAGAGTTGAGAACGACCAACGACAACAGCCTTCTTACCATATGGATCAATGTCATAATGCTTCAACATCGTCATCACTCCTTGAGGAGTGGCTGCCACAGCGTATTCACCAGGTTGGTCACCAAAGAGCATTCCCTGGTTAAAGGCACCTAATCCATCAACATCCTTTTCAGGAGCGATAGCTGAAAAGACCTGCTGGTCGTTAACAGCTTCTGGCAATGGTGCCTGAACCAAAATACCAGTCACGCTTGGATCTGCGTTCAAATCTGCTACAATCTTTAAGACGGCTTCTGTTGTTACATCGTCAGCAACCGCAATATCCTCAGTGGCAATGCCAACCTTGGCTGCTGCGCGTTGCTTCATGCCAACATAGAGACGTGATCCATCATTTTTTGGATCAAAAACAACCGCTAGCTTTGGACTCAACCCCGATTCCTTGACCTTGTCCGCCAGTGCGATTTTGAGGTCCTTTGAGAGGGCCTTTCCGTCTAAAATAGTTGCCATTATGTTTCTCCTTGTTCCTGATTTTCCGAACGTTTTATTATAAAATATCTTTGTAAGACCATTTTATCAGAATAAAACCGTTTTTTGTTTACAGAAAGGTAATTTTTTATGTCTGACAACCGTATTTCTTGGGATCAATACTTTATCGCACAAGCCGCCATCCTCTCGACCCGGTCAACTTGTACTAGACGTCACGTTGGGGCCATCCTCGTGAAGGACCATCGCATTATCGCCTCTGGCTACAACGGTGCCGTTTCTGGAACCCCTCACTGTACGGAAGTTGGCGACTATATCGTTGATGGCCACTGTATCAGAGCGGTTCATGCCGAGCAAAACGCCCTCATGCAAGCCGCCTCAATGGGGATTGCCGTTGAGGGGTCAGAGGTCTATGTAACCGACGTTCCCTGCGTACAATGTACAAAACTATTGCTGCAAGCCGGCATTACCAAAATTAACTTCATGCGCGACTATCGCAATGATGAATTCGCTGAGTCCCTCTTAAAAGAAAAAAACGTTGCCTTAGTCCAAGTTCCCTTCGAATCCCAAACGGCTGAACAAATCAACCTCGCTCAATTTATTAAAGACTAGACCCAAGAAAAAGCAAGGAGTCCTCCTTGCTTTTTTGCTATACTGAAAAGGACGATTTTTTAATAAAGGGGACTACTCATGAGTCAAAACGAACAAACATACCTCGATCTGGCCGCTAAAATTTTGAACGAAGGCCATTACAAGGACGACCGGACCGGGACCGGAACCTATTCAATCTTCGGGACACAAATGCGCTTTGACCTCCAGGAAGGCTTCCCTCTTTTAACCACTAAAAAAGTTTTCTTCAAGCTGATCAAATCAGAATTGCTCTGGTTCTTGCGCGGTGATAACAACATCCGCTTCTTGTTGCAAAACAATAACCATATCTGGGATGAATGGGCCTTTAAAAACTGGATTGAGTCCAACGAATATAGTGGACCGGACATGACTGATTTTGGCTTGCGTTCACAAACCGATGCCGAATTCAACGCCCTCTACCAGGAGCAAAAGGACATATTCGTCGACAAAATCTTAAACGATGATGACTTTATGGAAAAGTACGGTTATATCGGTGAGGTTTACGGTAAGCTCTGGCGATCATGGGCATCTGTTTTGCCCGATGGTGGCACTACAGACCAAATCAGCAACTTAATCGACCAAATCAAGAACAATCCGAACTCTCGACGTTTGATTTTGTCTGCTTGGAATGCCGAAACGACTCCTCAGGCACCATTGCCTTCTTGCCACGTTTTGTCCCAGTACTATGTCAGCGAGGGTAAGCTTTCAGCACAACTTTACCAACGTTCGGGCGACTTCTTCTTAGGTGTTCCCTTCAACATCGCTTCTTACTCGCTGTTGATTCACATGATTGCCGCTCAAACCGGTCTGGAAGTTGGTGACTTTGTCCATACTATCGGCGACACGCACATCTATAAGAACCATGTCGACCAAGTCAAAGAACAAATCAGTCGGCCGATGCATCCATTGCCAAAGCTTTGGCTGAACCCCGAGGTCAAATCAATCTTTGATTACGCCATGGATGACATTAAAATTTTGAATTATGAATCAGAACCAGCTATCCGCGGTGCGGTTGCGGTTTAAGCCGGGCTATTCACTTCCAATTATTATGAAAAAACAAAACGGCAGTGACCATCTAAAACTAAATGGTCACTGCCGTTTTTATTGTTCTTTAGGACTGCGCTGATTTTTCATCACGCTTTTCACGGGCAATATCCCGGTCCATAATTTTTTTCAAATACTTAGCCGTATAAGATTCGGTGTTTTTCGCCACCTTTTCCGGTGTCCCAGTGACCAGAATCTTACCACCGCCGGCACCACCCTCTGGACCCAAATCAATCAACCAGTCGGCTGACTTGATTACGTCCAGGTTGTGTTCGATGACGACAACCGTATTGCCGGCATCAACCAAGCGGTTCAAAACCGTTAGCAAACGAGCAATGTCATCAGTGTGCAAACCAGTTGTTGGTTCATCGAGGATATAAATCGTCTTCCCGTTTGTCCGGCGATGTAATTCAGAAGCCAACTTCATTCGCTGTGCTTCACCACCTGATAGGGTCGTTGCGGACTGGCCTAATTTTACATAGCCCAAACCAACATCATTAATGGTTTGCAAACGACGAGCAATCTTTGGAATTGGTGCAAAGAAGTCGAGGGCTTCCTTGGCGGTCATGTCCAAGACCTGAGAAATCGTCTTATCTTTGTAAGTGACTTCCAACGTTTCTGAGTTGTAGCGGGTCCCACCACAGACCTCACAGGCCACGTAAACGTCCGGTAAGAAGTTCATCTCAATCTTGATGACCCCATCACCGCGACAGTTTTCACAACGGCCACCCTTCGTATTGAAGGAAAACCGTCCCTTGGAGTAGCCACGAAGTTTAGCCTCATTTGTTTGGGCAAACAACTCGCGAATATCATCGAAGACACCCGTATAGGTTGCCGGATTCGACCGCGGTGTTCGACCGATTGGTGATTGGTCAATGTCGACCACTTGCTCCAAATTTTCAATTCCCTCAACCGAGCGGTATGCACCAGGCTTATTTGAATTTTTGTTGAGCTTTTGCTTCAAAACTCGCTTCAAAATGGTATTGACCAGTGTCGACTTACCCGATCCAGAAACCCCGGTTACGGCCACAAACTTTCCCAAAGGGAACTTCGCCGTAATATTTTTCAGGTTATTTTCCTTCGCTCCCCGAATAACAATTTCTTCGCCATTACCCTTTCGACGAGATTTCGGTACTGGAATGTAACGTTTTCCTGAGAGATACTGGCCAGTCAAAGATTTGGGATTCTTCATGACTTCAGCCGGTGTGCCAGCGGCCATAATTTGGCCGCCAAGTGACCCAGCCCCAGGGCCAACATCAATCAGATAGTCGGCAGCTTCCATGGTGTCTTCATCGTGTTCAACGACAACCAGCGTATTACCCAAATCACGCATCGATTGCATCGATGCTAAGAGCTTGTCATTATCGCGCTGGTGCAAACCAATCGATGGTTCATCCAAAACGTAGAGAACACCAGACAGATTTGACCCGATTTGTGTTGCCAAACGAATTCGTTGAGACTCCCCACCAGACAATGTTGATGCTGATCGAGATAGCGTCAGATAATCAAGCCCAACTGACCGCAAGAAGCCAAGCCGATCTTGAATTTCTTTTAAGATAGGCTGAGCAATTTCTTGGTCTTGAGGACCAAAAGTCAAGCCGGCAAAATAGGCCAATTCTTCATCAACCGGCAAATTAGTGACATCGCCGATATTGCGACCACCAACCTTAATGGACAAGGCAGCTGGATTTAGTCGGTATCCATGACATGCTGGACAGGTTAATTGCGTCATGTATTGGGCCATCTGGTCACGAGTAAAGTCAGAGTTGGTTTCCTTATAGCGCCGGGAAACGTTGTTCATTACCCCTTCGAAAACCTGGTCAGCATCACGAACGCCACCAAAATCATTTTGGAAGTGGAAATGGAATTCCTTCTCACCCGATCCATACAAAATCAGGTCCTGGTCCTTCTTCGGCAAATCCATAAAGGGCACATTTTGATCAATTCCAAATTGCTCACAGAACTGTTCCAGCAGTGCTGGATAGTAATTAGAAGAAATTGGGTTCCAAGGCGCCAGAGCGCCCTGTTTCAACGTCAGAGTATCATCTGGCACAACGAGGTCCAAATCAACCTCCTGGGTTGCCCCAAGCCCCTGACAAACAGGACAAGCGCCCATCGGTGCATTGAAAGAAAAGAGGCGCGGCTCCAATCGGCCAACCTTAAAATCTTTCAAGTCGCCCAAATAGTGGTCTGAGAACCGCAATGGCGCAGGAACTTCCTCGTCACCACGGCCAACTGGCTCCAAAACCACTAAACCGCCAGCTAGGTTCGTGGCTGCTTCAATCGAATCGAAAAGGCGAGACCGGGCATCAGCACGCAAAACAATCCGATCCACCAAAACATCAATATCATGAAAACGATTACGTTCCAAAGCGAGGTCGTCAACCGTATCAAGTTCAACAATCTCACCATCAATGCGAGCCCGTAAATAACCCTGCTTTTGCATCTGAGCAAAGGCCTTTTCGTGGGTGCCCTTCTTGTGCTGGATAATCGGTGCAAAGACCTGCAAACGGGTTCCCTCAGGTAACTCTTTTTGAGCATATTCGACCATCTGATCAATCGAATGCAGAATTTTCGTCCCATCCTTTGGATCATCAGGCTTCCCCACTCGAGCAAACAACAAACGGAAGTAATCTGAAATCTCGGTTACCGTTCCCACAGTCGACCGGGGGTTATTCGAAGTTGTTTTTTGATCAATGGAAATGGCTGGTGAAAGACCGTCAATCGAGTCGACGTCAGGCTTATCCATCTGCCCCAAAAATTGCCGGGCATAGGCGGACAATGATTCAACATAGCGCCGCTGCCCTTCAGCATAAAGAGTATCGAAAGCCAAAGACGACTTTCCAGAACCCGATAAGCCAGTCACAACCGTGAGGGATTCCTTTGGAATATCAACATCAATATTTTTTAAGTTATGGGCACGAGCCCCGCGAATTTCAATTTTATCTTTCGCCATAAAATCCTCTTTCATGGTCAAACGAGCACTCACTCGCTTGGCAAGTTCACCCCTGTTTTATCACATCGGTGACCTGAGGCCAACCTTTAGCGGCCGGCCCGTTTCTTTAATTTCATAATGTTATCGCGAATTTTAGCAGCCGTCTCAAAGTCTAAGCCCTTCGCTGCCGCCTTCATTTGGCTAGTGAGGTTTTCCAAAATTTCGGTCTGGTCTGATTTTGGCAAATCAGCAAAGTCAACTTGCGTCAAGTCAACGTCCTCAACCTCTTCGGCAGCCTTGCTTGCACTAATTAAGTCGCGAATTTCCTTTTTAATTGTTTGTGGCGTGATGCCGTGTTCCTTGTTATACGCCATCTGAATGTCACGACGACGAGCCGTTTCATCCATGGCTTCCTGCATGGCCCTTGTCACCTTATCGGCATACATAATCACGTGGCCGTTCGCATTTCGAGCAGCACGACCAATTGTTTGAATCAACGAGCGCGGATTACGCAAGAAACCTTCCTTATCAGCATCCAAAATGGCCACCAAAGAGGTTTCAGGAACATCGATTCCTTCACGCAACAAGTTAATGCCGACCAGTACATCGTACTTGCCCAAACGCAAATCACGGATAATGGCCGTTCGTTCAAGCGTCTTAATATCGGAATGGAGGTAGGCAACTTTGATGCCAACATCCTTCAAATAGTCCGTTAAATCCTCTGACATTCGCTTCGTCAGCGTTGTGATAAAGACACGCTCATTTCGTTCAACCCGCAGATTAATTTCACCCACTAAATCATCAATTTGCCCCATCACTGGCCGAACTTCAATTTCCGGATCCAACAGGCCGGTTGGTCGAATGATTTGCTCAACAATATCACGTTTTGGTACCCGAGAAAGCTCATAATCCCCTGGTGTAGCCGACATATAAATAATTTGGTTGACGTGCTTCTCAAACTCTGGCAGTTGCAAAGGGCGGTTATCCAGTGCTGAAGGCAAACGGAAACCATAATCAACCAACGTCTGCTTCCGGGCGCGGTCACCATTGTACATCCCGCGAACTTGTGGCATCGTCACGTGACTTTCATCCACAACAATCAAAAAATCATCGGGGAAGAAATCTAAGAGGGTAAATGGTGGTTCGCCCTCTTTGCGACCGTCCATCCAGCGTGAATAATTCTCGATTCCAGATGTAAAGCCCATTTCATTCAACATAGCCAGGTCATATTCGGTTCGCTGCTTAATTCGTTGAGCTTCAAGAAGCTTGCCCTCTTTTTCAAATTCTTTGACCTGGTCTTCCATTTCTTGGCGAATACCAACTAAAGCTTCCTTCATCCGCTCATCATCGGTCATAAAGTGCTTCGCTGGGAAAATGGCGACATGGTCACGTTCCGAAACGACCTGACCCGTCAAAGCTGAAATTTGTCGAATGCGGTCAATTTCGTCACCGAAAAATTCAACCCGCATGGCCAATTCATCTTGAGAAGCCGGGAAAATTTCAATTACATCGCCTCGCACCCGGAAAGTTCCACGCTGAAAATCAATATCGTTACGGGTAAATTGGATGTCAATCAGATCGCGCATCAATTGATTACGACCATATTCGTTACCAACCCGCAAAGAAATCACATGGTTTTGGTATTGGTGCGGATCACCCAAACCAAAGATTGATGAAACTGAGGCAACGACAATCGTATCATTGCGCTCAAACAACGAAGCCGTTGCCGAATTCCGCAACTGGTCAATTTCATCATTAATCGCGGAATCCTTCTCAATAAAGGTATCCGAAGAAGGCACATAAGCCTCAGGTTGATAATAATCATAATAAGAAACAAAGTATTCAACCGCATTATGTGGGAAGAATTCCTTTAATTCTGAATAAAGCTGACCAGCCAGGGTCTTGTTGTGTGACAAGACCAAGGTTGGCTTATTGTTTTGGGCAATCACATTGGAAATTGTGAATGTTTTCCCTGTTCCGGTTGCCCCGAGCAAAATCTGCTCCTTGACGCCATCTTTTAAACCCTTCACGAGTTTATCAATCGCTTTCGGCTGATCACCAGTCGGTTGGTACTTTGAAACAACTTCAAAGCTTTGATCTTTTTGCGGTGTAATCAAGATAAATCCTCCTCGCCTGGTAAAAAAATCACTCAGGAACATTATAACAAATATAACAAAAAACGAACACATGTTCTATTACTTGAACGTGTTCGTTTTCTTGTTTTGTTTTTTATTTCAGCTCCGGTGCATCAGTTTTGTAATCCGATACGGTTGATTGTCCGTTACGTAAGGCCAAAATCGAAGTTGGGCTCGACGACTGACTCGCCTTCAACGCTTTCAACGTATTGGCCTTTGTATAGTCGTACGATTTTTTATCAATTTGGTGGAAATTCCAACGGTTCTTATCAAAACGAAGCAAGTCACCTGTAATCACCTTATCCGAATTTGACAGTGACTCATCAACGTATGACTGCACCCGCTGGGCCGTCGCCTTTAACGCTGGATTATTATCAATCGACAATTTCTGACCAGTCTTACTATCGAAGTATTGGTTCTTATACTTTGTATAAGTTGGCGTCGTCCAATCACCATCACGGAAAGCAACAATTTGCGGATTCTGAGTTGACAACAAATCGTGACCGAACATGGTCATCCCTTCCGTAGAAACCCCCAAAAGGTTCATCAAGGTTGGCATCATATCAATTTCGCCACCGTAGGTATCGTTGATACCACCCTGCAAACCAGTTGCATGCATCATGAATGGCACCTTTTGGAATTGGGCCAAGTCATAATCACTCACGGAAGTCTTACCAAGCAATTTCGCAATGGCAGGCTTGTGGTTTTCAGAAATACCATAATGATCACCGTACAAAACAAAGACAGAGTTATCGTACAACCCAGCCTGCTTGAGGTAAGCCATCAATTCGCCGAAGGCCTGATCAAGGTAATGAGCAGTTTGAACATAACCATCAACTGTCGTATCACCAGTCTTTGTAGCTGGGAAATCAGTATCTTCCTTGTCAAGTTCATATGGGTAGTGGTTTGTCACCGTAATTAACTTGGCATAGAATGGCTGTGGCAACTGCTCGATATACTGAGCAGTATCCTTCAAGAAAATCTTATCCTTCATGCCATAGCCAACGTTATAACTTGGCTTATCGCTATCCTTATAGAAGTTCTTTGAGAAGAAGTAATTATAACCAAAGGACTTATAAGTATTGTTTCGGTTCCAGAAGGTTGGCACGTCACCGTGGAAGGCGGCAGAAGTATAACCCTGCTGGCCTAGGATGGCAGGTGTCGCTTCAAAGGTATTACTTGAACCATACTTGGTCATCGCTGATCCGGTCGAAAGTCCGTACAAGGAATTTTCCTGCATCATTTCAGCATCGGATGTCTTTCCCTGACCAACCTGGTTATAGAAATTATCAAACGAAAGCGTATTTTGATCGTGGTAGAAGGCGTTTAAGTTTGGCGTAACTTCGCGACCATCAACCTTGTAATCAATCAAAAATTGCTGGAATGACTCAAGGTGAATAACGAAGACGTTTTTACCCTTTTCCGTTCCGGTATATGAAATATTAGCCGGCACTGAGTTTTGCTTCAAGAAATCTTGAACCTTTTGTAAATCAGCAGCACTGGCTTCTTTACGAGATTTCGTTTGATTGTTGGTCTGCCAGGCATTAAAGGCAGCGTATTCATTTAAGCCTAAGTACTTAACAATATAGTTGTTATCAAATGAGCGCGTCAACAAGCCCGAGCGGTCAACCGAAGCGACTCCAAAATCAACCAACATCAAGACAATTCCTAAAATGGTTGTCAAAATCGCATAACGCTTTTGAATTGCTTGCTTATCAATGGGCCAGAACTTAAAGAGTAAGACAACGGCCATCACAATCAAGTCGACATAGACTAAGAAATCAGTTGGGCGAATAATGGCCGCAATCGACTTTCCCAGGTTATTGCCAGTTGATGAGCCCGATCCCATAATCCCAAAGGATAGGAAATCAGAAAATTCACGGTAATAAAGAATATTGGCAAAGAGCCAAATGGTCTGAACTAAGTTCATCACCCAGGCTAAAATATAAGCCACTTTCCCGCGGAAATAGAGTGCAATCCCGAGCAAGATAATTGCCGTTGGAATTGGATTCAAGAAAAGTAAGAAATCTTGAATTGGTCCTTGGACGCCCAAAGAGAAATTGATGTGGTAATTAATATAGGTCTTTAACCACACAAAAAAAAGGTTCAAAACAAAAAAACCACTAATACTAGTCCAAAAGTCCTGAGTATTCTTCATCTTTTGCCAGAGTTTTTTTGGCTTGAATGCATTTTTAAGACGAGCTAACATATCGGTTTTCCTCACAAAACTTAAAAGGTATGTTGAATATCGAAGAGGAGGTCATAAATCTCGATGGCGACCAAATCAACATCATCAAATTTATATTGCTTATTGCGCCGGTGTTCTTCGATTGTCCAAACCTTGTCTTCTTGATCAAGGGTTACCTTTAAAACCTCTAAGCCATAGGAGTCAAAACGTCGAACTTGAAAACGTTGGTCCGTTGATTTTTCCATGGCAAAGAGCCGGTTTAATATCGTTGTTAAAACACTTTTACTGGCTAAATCATCCATTCTTTGTCACCCCTTTTGTTGCTTTGCCAACCGTTGTTCCTTATTCGGAATTACGTAGGCTAAAATACCAGCAAAGAGACAGAAGTAATAGGTAATGATTCGCCAAATTAAGATAACCAAGACTAAAGTTGCTGGGTTCTTAACGAAAGGCGTAAAGAGAAGTTGAAAGGACAACTCTGCTCCCCCAACACCGCCTGGAATTGGAAACAACGAAATGACCATCACAATCATAATGTTCATTGTTAAAATCAGCCAGGGGTTAACGGAGCCATAACCAAAGGCCCGGATAACAAAATATGGCACCAGGTAAAAGGCAATTAATTGCAGGGCTGTCCAGAGCGTTGCCACAAGGAGCGACTTAGCTGAGCGGGCAACACGTTTTGACTCCTGATGGAAATTATTGACCTTATCTTCCGCCGTGTCAACTAATTTTTTAACCCGACTAGCACTCATAAACTTTTGTGCAGCACGGCCAGACCATTCAACAACCTTCAAAGACAGCTTTGGCCAAAACATCACCAAGAGCAGGCCAATAATCACAACGGCATGGATGGCGATGGCAAAAGGAATGAAGGTGGCAAAGGTTGGATCAACATTTTTGTAGATAAAAGAATCGGCGGCTACATAGCCGACAATAAAGAACAAAACGACTACAATTTGATAAACCAAAAACTTCATTAAGGTTACGGACAAAGCCCGACTACCTTCGATTTTTCCTCGCGTTAACGCATATAATTGCGCTGGCTGTCCCCCGGAGGCAAAAGGCGTTAGACCTGTCCCCAGTTGATTAAGCAGCGGAACACGAATCAAAGTGCCCCAACTCGTATTCTTTCGATCAACAGAACTAAGCAGAGATCTAGTAGCCAATGCCTCAAGCACCAACGAAAGAATCATCGTCAGCAATGCAAGAACAAGAAAATGCCAGTCCAAGACTTTCAGAGCTGCCTCTAATTGCTTTTCGCGACCACTTAATTCCCGCGTCAAGTAATAGATGGTTAGACCTGTTAACACAAGGACTAGTAAGGCCGATAATTGGTTTTTTTTGGATTTTAAAACGTCCATCAAGAATCTCCTAGGACCGATTCGTCGACCAAGCTGGCACAAGCGCCCCGTCCTGGTCAGCGTTAAATGACAAGGCGCGATTCTCTAAAACCGCTTGATAAACCTCAGCAAGAATTTCTCCAACTCGGTTTAAATCTCTTTCTTGTGCAACTTGGAAGCCAGCCTGGGTCAAATCTGATTTTTCACCAGCTAAAATGGCAACCATTTGGCGGTCAAAGTCTTCTAAGTCTTCTGCCTTATAGCTATTAACACCGTCTTTCAGCCAAGAATCATAAACCGGAATATCACGAACCAAGAGACGTTGCTTAGAGGCCAGGGCTTCTAAGACGACGATTCCTTCTGTTTCTTCGTAGGATGGATACAAGAACAAATCAGCCCCAGCAAAGGCCCCTAAAATTACGTCCCCTGATAAGTAACCTGGGAAAATCAGGTTGTTTGGATGCTCACCACCAAAGACAACCCGGCGAATCTTACGTGGCAAGATGGTGGGGTTGGTATGACCAAACCAAATAAAGGTAATTTCTGGGTGACGCTTGGCTAATTCAACAAAATCGAAAATCCCCTTGCGCTCAAAGAACAGGCCGACAGACATCACAACTTTCTGGCCTGGCTGGATATTAAAGTAATCCTTGTAAGCCTGAATTTTTTTGGGGTCATTTGCATATTTACTCAAACGAATCCCATTTGAAACAGGGTAAATTGGTTGCGTCAGGCCATAATTTTCCAAAAGCGATTTTGAATATGGCGTTGGCGTAATCAAAGCATCGGCTTGGCCATAAAGCGCCACCAAGTACTTCTTATACAAGGGAGCAATCAAGTTTGAAGCAAAGAATGAATTACGAAAGTCTTCGTAGGTCGAATGGGCGTGGTAAACCACCTTTTTCCCCATTTTGTGGGCCTTTTTGACCATATACATCGATTTCACGCCATAAGTGTTGATATGCAAAATATCGTAGTCCGTACACTTGGGGTCAGTCGTCACCTCGACATCATCAATCGGTGCCAGTGCCTCTTGTTGCAAGCGCATGGCCCGACCAATGCCTGATTTGGCAATTAATTTTTGGTTTTCAAAATATAACAGAACCTTCAAGTTAGCTTCTCCTAAAGGGGTTGCGTAAGAGACGTTTGATATAACCGACTTCTTCATCCGTTAACTGGTCTGAATCGTCATCATCGTCATCATGGTGGTAATCTTGCAAAACCTGGTCGTAAAAGTTTAAGACTCGATCCGCAAAAGTCGTTGCATCAACATTTTTTACTGCTGCTGCCCGAATTCGATCATCGGCAGCTGTATCAGAATGTTGTAAATAGTATAAAGTAGCGGCTAAAAACTCATCGTAATCGTCAATCAACGTTCCAATCGCCTTGTTGGTCACCACCTCTTCCAAATAAGGTGAACGAACAGCGACAAAAGGCCGGTCAGCAGCCAAGGCTTCAATAAAGGTCAGCCCTTGTGTCTCACTATCCGATGAGGAAACGAAAACGTTGGCCATTCGATAGTAATCACCGACTTGGTCATGGTTAATCATGCCCGTAAAAATAATGGCATCCTGCAAGCCCATGTCCTCAACCTGTTCTTCCAGAGATTTTTTGGCTGGGCCATCACCGGCAATCATGAGCTTCGCATCCGGAATCGTTTGCAAAAGCTCCGAAAAGGCGGAAATCGTTAAAGCCACATTTTTTTCAAAGGCTAACCGTCCCAAAGACAGAATCACCGGCTGATTTTCAGCCAAGCCATACTGCTGACGAATATCGTGGTGAGCTTCTCGCTTTGGAATCGCCACACCGGTTGGAATCACTGGAATTGGAATCGTCACACCATAACTAAGCAGGCTTTCTTTCACCCTCTCAGAAGGGGCAATCACGCCCTCCATTCCCTTCAGGTAGGCCTTCACGATATGGCCAACCGCACCAGGCCGGATTAACATCCCTTTGGCAACATAATGTGTGTAATCTTCATATTGCGTGTGGTAGGTATGAATAACAGGAATTTTTAACCGTCGGGCCACATACTTGCCAATTAAGCCCAGTGAAAATTCCGTTTGCGTGTGGACAATTTCTAAACCTAAGTCTCGGGCAATTTCAACGGCTTGAATCAAACCACGAAAAGTCAAACGACGATCCTTGAAACCAAAATAGGGCATCGATGAAAAACGATAAATCCCTTCTTCTGGTGTATGCTTGTCAACCTTAGGGTCAGTGGTCGTAAAAATATAAACTTGGTGACCCTGGGCCTCCAAAGCATTTTTTAAGGTTTGAATTGAGGTGGCGACACCGGAAACCTGTGGAAAATAAGTATCCGTAAATAAGCCAATTTTCATAGGAATCTCCATTGCTCGTTGCTTTGCCCTTGGGCATAGTACTTTTAGTATACCATCTCGATGGGGTCGTTCCAAATTCTGCCCCCGAAAACGGTTTTGATTTAAGACCGCTAAAATCTCTATTCAAAGACCATTTGGTTGGTATACAGTTCGGCATAAAAGCCGTTTTCTTTGACCAATTCCTCGTGAGAGCCACGTTCAATGACTTGGCCATCCTTCAAAACGACAATTTGATCAGCGGATAAAATTGTCTTAAGACGGTGAGCAATCACAAAGGAAGTACGGTTGGCCATGACGTTATCCATGGCTTCTTGAATCTTTGCTTCAGTGACCGTATCGACGTTCGACGTTGCTTCATCTAAGATTAGCAAATCAGGATCCGTCAAGATTGTTCGAGCAATTGAAAGAAGCTGCTTTTGCCCACTGGAGAAGAGATCTTTTTCAGGGGAAATTTGCGTATCGTATTGGTCTGGTAAGGACATGATAAAGTCGTGGATGCGTGCCTGTTTGGCGGCCTCTTGGACTTCTTCTAAGCTTGCATCCGGGCGACCATAGCGGATATTATCCATGATTGACTTTGAAAAGACAACTGATTCCTGCAAAACAATCCCAACGCGGTCACGCAAGGAATAAAGGTCAAAGTCTTGTAGCTTTGTCCCATCATAGGTGATTTCGCCACCCGACAGGTCATAAAACCGATTTAACAGGTTCATCACGGTCGTCTTACCGGAACCCGTTGGTCCCACCAGAGCAACCATCTGGCCCTTCTTAACCGTAATGGAAACGTCCTTCAAAATTTGTCGGTCTGGGTTATAAGAAAAATCAACATGCTTTAAGGCAATCTCGTTCTTAAGCGGACCAGCGATCTTTGTCCCTGTGTTGACCTCATCGTCTTCCTTTTCAACCTCCGTAATCCGGTTGGCACCCGTTACGGCCAGTTGCAAGGCGTTGTAGATGGTCGTCAGTGAAGTAATTGGTTGAAAAAGTTGCTGTGAGTAGTTAACAAAGACAACCACTAAGGCCAAACCTGAGGCCTTATCCATGCCATTATGCAACACTAACCAAGAACCAAAGAAAATCACAATCGCTAAATTAAGCAAGGAGAACCCCTGCATCAAGGGGTTTAACAGGCCGGAATAGAACTGACCCTTTTGGCTCGCTACTCGAACCTGATCGTTAAATGGTTCGAACTTTTCAATCGAATCCGCTTGACGGCCTTCCGTTAACAGAACTGTTTGTCCCGCTAACTGTTCATTAATATAACCGTTCATGTCAGCCGTTGCCGCCTGCTGGTGGTTAATTTGAATCTGAGCATATTTGGCAATCAGTAAGGCACCGATAATGGCAATCGGCGTTGAAGCCAATGTCACCCACGCCATCGTAGCTGATTTGGCAAACATCATCCAAATTACACCAGCAAAAAGCAGCGCTTGGGAGAAAATCTGGAAAACGGCGTTATTCATGGCCGTAAAAATATTATCTAAATCAGAAGTAAAGAGTGATAAAACTTTTCCGTCCTGGTGGGTATCAAAGTAGCGCACTGGCATTTTTTGGAGCTTGCCAAACAAACCACGCCGCATCACACCTACTGAATCAGACGAAATTTTGGCAGTCATAAGACCAGAAATTAACAAGGCAAATTCGGTCAACACATAAAAAGCAATCATGGAAAAGACGGCCACATAAAAATCATGTAGGGATCCATGACCCCCAGGCGTTAGCGAAGCTACCAAGTAATGGGTCAAGGCCGAAATGGCATCCCCCAAATAAAGTGGCGCCTTAATCTGCGCATAGGTCGCCACTAAAATTAAGAGCAACGAAATGAACAAGGCCCGCCAGTATTGCTTTAAGTTTTTAACAAAGTAAGCAAGTGCCGTTTTAATTTCAGCCATGGTTGTCCTCCTTTGCTTTTTGACTTTGGTAAATATCTTGGTAGATTTCAGACTGGTCAAGGAGCTCTTGGTGGGTTCCAACCCCAACAATCTGATCCTGATCCATGACTAAAATCTGATCGGCATGGATAATTGAGGCAATTTTTTCGGCAATAATCACCTTGGTGGTTGTTGCAAAGTCCTTAGCTAGTGCCTCTTGAACCAGCTTTTCGGACCGGGCATCCAAGGCGGAAGTTGAATCATCCAAGATTAGCAGACTCGGATTTTTAACCAGGGCTCTGGCCAGCGATAACCGCTGCTTTTGCCCACCGGAAAGGTTAGAAGAGCGTTCCGAAACTTCTTGACCAAAGCGGTCAGGATATTGATTAATAAATTCACTGGCTTGGGCCTGGTCGGCCGCTTTTTCTAAATCAGCCAAACTGGCATCTGGCCGGCCCATCTTTAAGTTGTCTTCAATCGTACCGGAAAACAAGACTGGCTTTTGCAAGACAATCGACAGGTTTTGGTGTAGCGTTTCCTGGTCGATGGTTTGTAAGTCTTGGCCATCGATGTCAATCTGACCCGCACTTGGCTGATACAAGCGTGCCAACAACAGTGCCAAAGTTGACTTTCCGGACCCCGTCGACCCGACGATTCCAAGCGTTTGGCCAGCAGGCAGATTAAAGGAAATATCGCGCAAAACCTGCTTGTCATCATTTGGATAGGCAAAAGAAAGGTCACGAACATTAATGTTCCCATTTAACCGCTTAACTGTTCCATTTTCAGCATTTTCATGAATATTAATGGTGCTTGGCTCGGCCATCACTGCCCCAATTCGCTTCAAAGAAACCAAACCACGGGAGGCCATGTTCGAAACCATCCCCATCATCAGCAATGAGAACAAAATCTGATTTAAATAGGTGATAAAAGGCGTAATCTTTGCCAATTCATCGGGGTTCTTCAAAATCGTTTGCGAAACCAAAAGTAAAGCAGCAGCAATTGCGATATAAGAAATCAGCATATAAACCGGCGTCATTAATGAAAAGATATAAGCAATCTTTTGGTTTAAATCCGTCAATTCCTTAGTACTGGCTGCAAAGTTGTCTTCTTCTTGCTTTTCTTGGTTAAAGGACTTCACCACACGGACAGCTGAAAGACTTTCCTGAGTAATGGTATTGTTCTTGTCCAAGATATGTTGGAACTTGCCAAACAAACCACCCATTTTTCCAAAAATGCGTCCTGTTGTCAGCATGATTAAGATAATCATCAAAACGATGACCCACCATAAACCAGGCATGGTCCAAATGGCCAATACCAAGCCACCGGCAAATAGAATTGGCACACGTAAAATGATTTGCATCAATTGCATGGCAAAGCGTTGAACCTGGTTAATATCGTTAGTTAACCGAATGACCAAGTTAGCAGATGAAAACTTTTGAATCTGCGTCAAAGAAAACGACTGGATCTTTTCGTATTCTGCTCGTCGTAAATCAGCTGCAACACTTTGGGATACTCGGGAAGCAAAAAAGGTTCCAGAAACCCCGGCAACCATGCCGACAACCGCCAAAGCCAACAACCACACCCCGTTATGGAGAACAGCCTGCGAATTATCAGCAATGATGGCCGATAGCATCCGCTTTAAAAATTGCGGCTGCAATAATGTTGCCGTTGCCATCGTCACGACTGCTAAAACAGCGCAGGTGATTTGCTTCCAGTAAGGCTTGGCATAATGTAATAGTAAATTCATCAATTCTTCCTCATCACGTTTCTGGGGCAAATCAGCATTCCTTGGAATTTTTGTCCCTCTTTACTGGTAAAAAGCCCCTCCCGAATTGTTTGGGAGGGGCTAAGACGACTGTTTGTTTGCGTCAAACAAAGCGAATCACGTCTTAATCTTTTGCTTCGTCCTTTGCTTCTTCAGCAGTGTTATCGTCAGACTTAGCTTCTTCAGCTGGCTTAACTTCTTCAGTCTTAGCCTCTTCTTCAGGCTTAACAGTCCGGATAGCAGTTGCTTCAAAAGTCAAAATAACGCCTTCGGCGTCCAAATCAACAGTCTTTGCTTCTTCGTTGACAGCATCAACAACAGCATGCAAGCCACCAATGGTGATAACCTTAGCACCTGGCTTCATGTTGCTACGCATTTCTTGTTGACGTTGTTGTTGCTTCTTGCTCGTCCGTGACATCCACCAGAGCATGACAACGATAATTAATAGAGGGAAAATGAAACTTTGCATAAGAACTTCCTTTAATTTATTTTTGTTTAAACTATTGTAACAAATTTTTAGAACAAACGCGCGTTGGCTTTGTTATAACCATAATCTTCCAAGACCTGCTCGCGGAATTCCAAGAGTCGGTCTTCTTCAATGGCAGTCCGCATTTCTTCCATTAAATTCAACAAGTAGCGCAGGTTGTGCTCTGAGGCAATCTGAGCGCCCAACAACTCATTCGCATTAAAGAGATGGTGCAAGTAAGACCTGGAAAGATTTTGATAGGGACTATAAGATGGCAAATCATATTGCGCTAGGTTGCCAAACTGATTTGTCCGGATTGGATTCTTTGAATAGTATTCCAAATCAGGATCAATGGGTGAAAAGTCATTCTTGTACTTTGAATTCTTGATCACCACTCGACCGCGCTTGGTCATCAGTGTTCCCTTACGACCAACTCGCGTTGGCAAGACACAGTCAAACATGTCCACCCCGCGGATGACAGAGTCAATTAAGGAATCAGGAGCCGCCACGCCCATCAAATACCGGGGCTTGTCCTCGGGTAAGATTGGCATAGTAAAGTCCAAAACACGGTTCATTTCCTTCTTTGATTCACCAACGGATAAACCACCAACGGCATAGCCTGGCAAATCCATCTTGACTAATTCCTTAGCGGATTCAGTCCGTAAATCGCGGAAACCTGCTCCCTGGACAATTCCAAACAAAGCCTGGGTATCGGTCTTCTTATGGTACTGTTGTGCCCGGTCTGCCCAGCGTAATGACCGTTGCATGGAATCCCGGATATACTCATAAGTTTCAAAATAGGGAATGGCTTCATCCAGCTGCATCATGACATCAGAACCCAAATTGTTCTGAATCCGCATGGCTACTTCTGGTGACAAAAACATCTTGTCGCCGTTCACGTGGTTGCGAAAGGTTGCTCCCTCTTCACTCAATTTGCGTGAGTCGGACAACGAGAAGACCTGAAAGCCACCAGAATCCGTCAAGATGGCCTGATCCCAGCCCATATACTTGTGCAAACCACCGGCCTCGGCAATTAACTCATCGCCTGGGCGAACCCACAAATGGTAAGTATTGGCCAAGATAAACTGTGAGCCAATCTCCTTCAGTGTTCGATTGTTCACGCCCTTAACGGCACCCTGAGTCCCAACTGGCATAAACATTGGGGTTTCAAAAGTTCCATGGGGAGTGTGTAACCGGCCACGACGTGCACCGGTATGTTTTTCAGTATGAAGGTGTTCGTACCAAACGGCACCCTTTTGCTGTGTCATATTTCACCTGCTTCAAAAAATTTTCGCTATGCCCATTATAACACGGTCCATCTTGGAAACAGCTGACAAGCAAATTAGTCTGAAAAACGGCCCACCAACATCATTATTGAATGTTATGATACTATTGTTAAATTGACTTAAAACTAAAAATCAGAAAGCTGGTTATATAATGGAACAAAATTATATCGCTCGGATGCGCGCAAAGGTTGGTCACGAAGGCATGATTTTTCCTTCTGCCTGGGGGGTTCTTTGGAATGAGGCTCACGATGCCATCTTGCTAGAAAAGCGTGGCGATTCAAAGAAGGGTTATGGCTTCCCCGGTGGTTTCTTGGAATACGGCGAATCACCAATGCAGGCCGTCGTCCGTGAATTCAAGGAAGAAACTAACCTGGACGTCGAAGTGGTCCGTCTCTTAGGCGTTGCCAGCCACGTGACTGATAAAAATTCCTGGGGCGATGCCCAAGAGACCTTGTCAATGGGCTTTGAGGTCCGCTTGGTCCCTGGTGCTAACGCAGCTGATTTGGTTGTCGATGGTGATGAAACCTTGGCCGCCGACTTTATTCCAGTTAACCCAAGACCAGAAATGTTTGTTCCCGCTGCGGCGGAAACACTCGAACGTGTTTTGACTGAAAATGAGGCAAGCGACCAACCTTGGTTACGTGAATCTGTTTCAAACAAAAAGGCCTAAGGCCTTTTTTATTTTGCCCTTTCGACAAGGTAGCGATTTTGCATTCCCTAAGTGCGAATGAATTAAAACCTGGGCAAATCAGCCACTGGCGCGCTTGGTTCTCTGGCCAGCTTTATTACCTTCGTTCTCAAATATTTAAAAGCATTCTTTGATTTATTTTAATCAACACCGGTATATTTGTATAACATTTTAAAATAATTATTATATTTTTAAAATTATGCTATAATTTAGGTGCTAGGAACTTGGTGGCAGTATCCTTATATGAATACTTGTCTTAATTCCTACTTCTATTGTTCGACATTTGGTAAACAGGATTCTTTCGTGTAATCAATGAGTTCCTAACTATATTTCTAGCACGTTTCCCGAAAAAAATTCATTTCTTATTCCACCCTGTTTACCTTTCCATTAATTCTTTCGCTGCCACCAAGCTACTAGCCAACTTTTGGACTGGAAAATCCCAGTCCTTTTTTGATGTTAAAGTTTTTTTCACTTTTTTGTTACTGGCAAGCTCTGCAAATTTTTGTTGCTAGCATCCTCCGTTTCTTTTGATGACATCCTCGGACTATTTTCTTTTAAGCGCCTCCTACCCTGGATTTTTTGTCAAAGACTGGTAGACTACTATTAATTAGTGTCATTCTGATTGAAGGTTTGTACTTCAAACCTCTGCACTCCCTGATGGGTTTTGCTGAATATTTTATTTGAAAGCTGGTTTTTTTCATGATTGCAATTTTCTATGGTTTCCTAATTGGTTGCTTCGTTACCTTGATTGGTGGCGGAGGTGCCACTTTTTACCTTGGCGTCTTAACCTCGACCTTAGGCATGTCAACAGTCGTCGCCGTCCCAACCTCGCTTTTAATTGCCGTCTTCGCCCTCTTTTCGGGCATGGTGACACAGTGGCGATTAAAAAATATCGAAAGCAAGCTGGGCAATCGATTGATTATCGCCGGGATTCCAGGCATTATCATTGGTACCGCTGTCTCCCGATTCATTCCCGTCGCTGTTTACAATATCGGCGTTGGAATTTTGCTAACGGGCATGGGTCTGATTGTCGTCATTAAAAATTTCCGCAAGAAAAAGGAGAACGAAAAGGCCAACGAAAATAGCAAGGTTGCCCCAATCTTCGGACTAATTTCCGGCCTCATGGTTGGCTTTGGTGGCCTATCAGGTGGCTCGGCCACCGTGGCAGGCCTTTCGATTATGAACGTCCCCGCAGTTAAAGCAGCCGGTACGACAACCTACGTTCTATGGGTCTTGGCTGTTGTCGGCCTTGTTAGTCATTTATTGAGTGGTGGACCAATTTCTTGGACAGCTGGCCTCTACTTAATGATTGGTGGCGTCGCTGGTTCGATTTTAACCCCACTTGTCCTCAAACAATTCGATCCCAAAAAGATTAACAAATTCTTGTCGCCCTTTATCGGCTTCGTCATTATGTACTTTGGCATTCGTTTATTTTTCTAAAAATATAAAAGGAAACAACTACTCAGATATCTGATATGGATACCCTGACCCGTTGTTTCCTTTTTTATTTAAAATATGAAAATAACTAACTGATATCAAAACAGATAGTCTGCTAATTCATGGTGAGACCACCATCGACTGTAATGCACTGACCAGTCACGTTATTGGAAAGGCTTGAAGCTAAATAAAGAGCCGTTCCAGCCACATCGTCTGGGACAGTTAACCGCTTGGTTGCCGATAGCGCCAGCAACTGCTCGCGGACATCATTACCAGTGGCGCTACTCGAATCCGTTGGATAAGTCAGCCCCGGTGCAATCGTATTCACTCGAATACCAAACGGTCCAAGATCTTTTGCTAATGCCCGCGAATAGCCTAATAACGCAGCCTTGGCCGTAATGTAATCATGGTAAGGAACCGTTGGCTGCTGGACAAGGTTACTGGTCATTTGAATAATCCGGCCGTCCTGGTTCGCCTTTAACAAAGGTAAAGCAGCCTGGTTGACATTGTAGGCAGCCTTGACCGCCCCCTCAAATTGTTCCTGGTAATCATGCCACGGCATCGACTCCGCCTGATGACGGGTTTTTGGATTAAAACTATAGTGTCTGAGGGCATTATTCACCACAATGTCCAAACCAGCAAAATTATCGACAATCGTCGTCATCATTTTTTGCACTGCTTGCTCATCGCAAACATCCGCGGCCAAAGCCACTGCTTGTCCGCCGGCTTTCTGGATTTCTTGTACAACTGCAGCCGCTTTTTCCTGATTTTTCAAGAAATTGACGATTACAAGTGCTCCCTCAGAGGCAAATCGTTTGGCAATGGCAGCACCGATTCCACGGCTAGCTCCAGTCACCAACGCCACTTGATTTTCTAATAGCATCTTTACCACTCCACATCTGTATCCAAGTGTTCAGCCAAACCTTCTGCACTTGGCTCAATATCTGTAAACCGCAATAAATCTAATAAATTAAAATGACCATCGTGGTGCCAGCCAGGTCGTGCCCGAGTCATTTCACCTAGGGCAGTAATTCGACACAGACCCGCTTGCCCCAGCGCATCCGTGATTGGTAGCAAGCGTTTTGGTGCTACTGCAACACCAGCAGTTTGTAAGTACTGACGATATGGCTTTAAGTAAGCTGGTACAGCCAGCAAATCATCGACGGCCATCACATGGATGAACCGATTTAATGGCGAACTCGTAAAGGTCGGCTGATTGTGATAGACAACAGTCCAATCTGTCTTTTTCGGGCTAGAAAAGACCGTCAAGCTGTCATCATCGATGGCTTCCAATTGAAATTGCGCCCGTAAGCGGTTGATGGCTGAGGCCTGTTGGTCGTCCAGTTCAGCCCGAGGCCATCGTTGTTGCTTGCTGGCCAAATCAGCTGCTAACGCCCTGGCAAAGTCCTTCGGTGACAATGCACCGCCACGCTCAACGAAAATACACTGTGGCGACAGGCAGCTTTGCTGATCATAAATCGCCACGTCCGCACCGGCCCGATTAACGGTACCTTGGTAGCGGTCTGTCGCCAATGACTCCTGGCCAACCAAGGCAAAGCTGATTTTATAGCCATAATGCAAAAATAAATGGCCATCCGGCACCAATGCCTGAACCTTCTTCACAGATTGGTCGGAACCATAAGCAATCGTGGCATCCGTGTTGGCCGCGGCCGCCTCTTCGACTGCCGGTTTGCTGCCCCCTTCCCACGGAAAGATGGCTAAGCAGCCCGCCAACTTGGGCTCAACCGCTAATAAACTTTGGCCAAAGAGCACCGGAAAAAGTGGTTCAGCGAAAGAAGTTTTCCCAAAGCTGGCTGATTTTACCAACAGCGTCATCACGAGTGACCAGACCTGGAGGCCCGGAATATTACCGGAAAAAACGTGAAAACTTGTTTTGGGACCATAGGCCTTCGTCAGACTCCCGGATGCTTGTGGTTGAAAAGCATCCAAAATCGCTGGGTTTGTCAATTCCGTATTTAAGAACCGGCGCAACTCTTTGGCACGAAAGAGGCGCATATAGCGCCGAATTTCTAAGTTAATGGTTTCCTCGCTGTACCCCGTGATAACCGGTAATAGCTTTAATGCCAACTGACGCTCTTTGTATTCTGGGTCCGTCCACTTTTCAGCGGCAGCACTAATTATCGTCACGATTTGTTCGACCGAAAGTTGACTTAAAAAAGCCTGCTGATGGTTTTCCAATGCCTTGATGGTCGCTTTGAATTCCGCCTCCGTCAAATCAGGATACTGTAAGTCATAGCGTTGGTCACCCACCGAAATCGACCAGGTTTCCAATTGATCAAATTGGCTCTCGTTTGGTGCCAAGAACAAGTTAATTTTTGTTGTCTCTATTTCTTCAGCCATTACGACCTCTTTCATGCCTGATTGGCTTGCAGTAGTTGATCAATCGAAATCGAACACCCCTTCGACTCCGCCCCAGCGATTCGACCGAGCAAGGTAAAGCCAGCTTCATCCTGGACTGCTAAATCTTCTGTTAAAATGCCCAAACATGAGTTCCAGTTTGAAAGATCGTAATAAGCCAAAACCCCCTTTTCACCCGGCGTAACTGGTTCCAAGGTATCGGTATCTAAAATTCTGACACGAACCCAAGCCGGTGTTTGCTTACTATAAATTGGCTCCAACCCCTGGTTGAGGCGCCACAGGTTCTGGTCATAGCACTGTGAACTAATTTCCGTCATGCCATACATATTTAAATAATAATCACGGCTGACGCCAAAGGTTCCTTCCAAATCAGCTAGCAGCTGGTCTTCGCTAACTTGACGCGACTGACCCTTGAAACCACCAGTATCAAAAATCCGACTTTTCTCAGCCAGGTGGAAGACTAATTTCTGCTGTTTTAGATAATCCAAAAGATGGACGTAGGAAAAACTAGCCCCTAATAACATCACAGGACGCTGGTCCTCTTCTGCCGCCTTCAAAGCAGCGACCACGCCCTGGTAATCGATACCGTCTTGATTGACGTAAGCTCGACTATGTTGGTCACCAAACTCGGCAATGGCGTGACTAACATAATGAGCCAAAGAAGAATTTGCTAAGTGTTCTTCATCCGAGAAAAGACCGATAATCGTGATTCGATCAACGTCTGGAAGGACGTACTGCTTGAATGGGGCCTTCATCGATTCATTCCAAACAGCAAAAGTTGGATGGTAGCTATGACTACGGTGGTTTTTATCCGTTGTCCCACTCGACATAAAAACGGCCTCGTCCGCCGTAATTGGTGTTGTCGACAGTGTTAACTTCTTGTATCCCTGAATCGGCATGAGTGGAATATCTTGCCACCGATGAACCATTAACGGACTTTTTCGTTGTTGTTGCGCATATTTTTTATAGGGTAAATTATGGTCAAATTGATATTGAAATAAATCGAGGGCCAGCCGGTTAAAATCCTCATCGCTTTCATGATGGCCGTCCATGACTTGGTGCTGATCAATAAAACTCAGAATTTCTTCTTGAATCGCTGCAACTGAATCACTCATGGTTCTTTTCCCTTCCAAAAAATCCTGGTATGACAATTAATAGGATATGCAAAGTCACAACCGACAGGGCACCAACTAAAATACTATTTGAAAAGAGTGACTGATAAATACCTGAAAAGCCCTTTGCATAAGATGGCAAGGCAATGGCCAACAACAAAGACAAACCAATACTCATCCGTGTTGCTTCGCTCTTATCAGCCTTCTGCAGGGTTGCAAAGCCCGTCGTCAACAAAGTCGCCGCTGCCGGCAAAAACATTCCACCAATCACTGGTGCTGGAGTCAAAGCCAGAACTGCCGCAAACTTAGGCACGAACCCTAGTAAAATCAGCAATCCCCCGGCCAATAGAATTGGCTTACGAGAATGAACCCCCGTCAACTTCATCACCCCTAAGTTTTGGGCAAAAGCGGTTGTTGGGAAACCACCAATCAAAGAGGAAAGCATTGAACCACCCGCTTCACCAGCAATGCCACGGCTAATACGCTTTGAGCTTAATTCTTCTTTGGTAACATCGGCGGATGCTTCATAAACACCCAAAGCTTCAACCACCGCCACTAAATAAGCGATGAAGAAGGTCAAGAAAATATCCCAATTAAAACGAAATAGTCCATATGGGAACAACCGTGGTAAGCCAAAGAGCGGTTGGCTTTTGACGCCTGACAGGTCAATCATCCCCAAGCTGGCCGCCAAAAGATTGCCGACTACCAGGGCCAACAAAAAGGAAAACTTACGCCAGTAACCGCGGCCAAACAACGATCCCAAGACAACAATCAAAGTGGTCACCACGGCCACCAGCAAAACATTCGGTGCTGCGAAGCCTTTTGTTCCGGGCGTACCCCCTAATAATTCCGACATTGTAAAACTTGAAAGCGAAACGCCGACCAAAAAAATAATGGTCCCGGTAATCGCAGGTGTCAGCTTCTTGGCTAAGCGATGAACCCAGCCAAATAACGACATCAGCAAAACAATAAAGCCACTGAGAAAGACGGCGCCACCGGCGGCTGGCAAGCCCCCAGTTTTACCAGCGCTAATCATTAAGGCGTCAAAGGCCGCTGAGGGTCCTTGCACAATCGGCAGCCGCGCTAATTTTGAAGCCTGCAAAATCGTCACGAGACCAGATGCCAAAAAAATAGCACTGATCAAGTTCGTCGACAGGGCTAACGAGAGGCCCGCAGCTGAGGCAACAAAAATCGGGTCCAGCCAGACATTGGAAACAAAGATATGTTGAATACTAATCAATAGGATCTGACCGGTGCTTAATGGTACCTCTTCCGGGGAACTTTCTTGCTGCTGATGGTTCTGTTGAATCATTTTTTCTCTCCTAAAATTTAATTCATCAATCCACCCTGAACAGTCTTTACCAGCAAAAGAAAAAGGTTGAATTCATGATGAATTCAACCTCAACCAAAAAGCCCTTAAAAAATGACCCTTGTTAACGATATTAGTTGCATTCCTACGCTGGTATTAACCAGATCAGGTACATAGGGTCTAAGACATTTCTGTCTAATCTCAGCGTGATGCTCCCCTTGCGAATTAATTAATTTTTTTCAGTATAGCATGAAATTTAAAATTAGAACAAATATAATGCACTATTAATCCAAAAAATTCGAATCTAGCCCACTAACGACAAAAGGCAATAGACGAACCAACCAAAAGTAAGCAAAGCCACTCAGCAACACCATTAACTTTAAAGTCACTCACAAAGCCGGTTTAGGTGTTAGCAGGGGTACTTGCTTTTGACTAATCCGTTAAGCCTCTTCGACCGTTAAGCCTCTTCGACCGTTACGTCATCAACGGCAGCACGGATTTCCTCGGCGTATGCCTGTAACTTTGCCGGTGCCTCTTGACCATTGTCAGCCACAATCTGGACACAGGCGGACCCAATAATGACCCCATCGGCCAATTCCGCCATTGTCCGTGCCTGGTCGGCAGTATGGACACCAAAGCCAATGGCCACCGGTACATCCGTGACCGCCTCAATTTGCCCAACAACCTCCGCTAAATTAGAAGCAAAGGACTCGCGAGTACCCGTCACCCCCAAAGAAGAAACCAGATAGATAAAGCCGGTCGCTTCTTTGGCAATCATTGAAATGCGCTCACCAGACGTCACCGTAATCAACGGAATCAAATCCAAGCCGTGCTTGTCAGTAAAGGGAGCCGATTCCCCTCGTTCTTCATAGGGCAAATCGGGGATAATCAGGCCATCAACACCGAATTTTTCACAGTCGGCAGTAAAACGCTCATAGCCGTACTGGAGGACAACGTTTAGATAGACCAAGAAGACCAACGGCACTGCTGTTTGCCGTCGAATTTCCTTTACAGCTGCAAAAATCGATTCAATCGGCAAATCAGGGTCACGCAGCGCCCGTAAATCGGCCGCCTGAATAACGGGACCATCGGCGACTGGGTCGGAAAAAGGAATCCCAATTTCAACCACGTCGGCCCCGCCTTCAGCCAAGGCCACAACATTTTTAACAGTTGTTTCCATGTCTGGATCATTAGCGGTGACAAAGGCAATAAAGTTTTTATGGTTTTTAAAGGTCTGACTAATTTTACTCATGAATTTCAACCCCCCGATACTTGGCAATCGCGGCCACATCCTTGTCGCCTCGGCCAGATAATGTGCAGACAATGACCTGGTCTTTTGGCAATGTTGGCGCTAATTTTTGCACGTAGGCCACGGCATGGCAGCTTTCGATGGCAGCAATAATGCCCTCTTGCTTGGCAATGTACTCAAAGGCAGCCACGGCCTCATCATCGGTGATACCAACATATTGGGCCCGGTGTTCGGCTGCCAAGGCGGCGTGTTCTGGCCCAACTCCTGGATAATCTAACCCAGCCGAAATCGAATAAACCGGATTAATTTGGCCACTGTCATTTTGCAAAAAGAGCGACTTCATGCCGTGAAAGACACCCAACCGGCCCTTTTCAATGGTCGCCGCCGTCAAATCAGTATCAACGCCCTTGCCGGCCGCTTCCACCCCAATCAAGTCCACCTCAGGATGGTCGATATAGTGGGCAAAACTACCAATGGCATTGGAACCACCACCGACACAGGCAATAACCTTATCGGGTAAGCGTCCCAATTGGTCCTGAATTTGTTGCTTGGATTCCTGGCTAATGACACTTTGAAAGTCACGCACCATCTCCGGATAAGGATGAGGGCCGGTTGCCGAGCCCATCACATAAAACGTGTCCTCAGGTCGGGCCGCAAAGTCCTGCAGAGCGGCATTAATGGCATCCTTTAAGACCATTGATCCGGAAGTCACGGCATGAACCTTGGCCCCAAGGAGCTCCATCCGATAGACATTCAAACGCTGACGGTCCGTGTCTTCCTTTCCCATAAAGACTTCACATTCCAGGCCAAACAAGGCGGCAATCGTTGCCGTGGCCACCCCGTGTTGACCGGCACCGGTTTCGGCAATCAAGCGTTTCTTGCCCATCCGCTTGGCTAGCAATGCCTGGCCAATCACGTTGTTAATCTTATGAGCTCCCGTGTGGTTCAAGTCCTCGCGTTTGAAATAAATTTGAGCACCACCAAGGTCTTCCGTCATGTTTTTAGCATAGTACAACAGCGATGGTCGGTTAGCATAATTAGCCAGTAGGTCAGCCAATTCCGCCTGAAAATCAGGGTCAGCCTTCGCTTCCTGGTAAACATCGGCCATCTTATTCAACTCATTCATCAAGGTTTCCGGTACATATTGGCCACCATACTCTAAGAACCGACCGGCCTGTTTCTTTGTCTTGTATTCTGTTTCCATTACTTTCTCTCCTCTTGATGGGCAATGGCTACCAGTGCCACCATCTTGTTTAAATCTTTATGTCCCTTTGTTTCCGCCCCAGAACTCACATCAACGAAAGCAGGCTGATAAAGCTGCAATAAATCACTTAGATTATCGGGTTGAATCCCACCGGCCACAAACAAGTGAGTCGGTGCTAAACCAACTAACCGTTGCCAATCTAATCGTTGGCCGGATCCGGCACCAGCATCAACCATTAAAAAATCAACTAGGTCAAGATCCCCGTCTGGGTGTTCGGCCAAGCCGCCATTAAAATCAGCTAAAGCCGAATCACTGTCTGCCTTTTCGTCCGAACCACCATTAAAATTGGCTAAAGGGAAATTACTATCTTGACGCTTTTCCAAACCGCCATCCTGCTCTTGTGAGCGACGGAGCCGAAGCTGATTTTGCCAGTCCTTAGCCTGATCAATGGCATCATCCCCGACCAGGGCTTGGATAATCGGCACGCCGGCCGACTGCAACTGCCGGGCCTCGGCGATTGGCCGCTGGCCATGCAGCTGAATCATTTGAATCGTTCCCGTTTCAACTAATTTCAAAATCGTTTCGACCGGTTCAGCAACGAAAACACCGACCAATGGAATCCGCTCATCCAGCGCCTTGCGCACTACTAAAGCTTCCTCTGCCGTGACCTGGTGGCGACCAGGAGCAAAGACCACTCCCGCCAAATCAGGGCGCGCCTCGTTGGCCATCAAGGCCTCTTCCTTAGTCATCAAGCCACAAATTTTAATCTTGGTCATGGGCCAGCTCCCCCAATCCTGCTTCAATAAAAGCCTTTGGATCAGCCGCTTTCATCAGGGCTTCCCCGATGAGCACACCATTGATTCCTAAGGATTGCAGGTGGGCAATATCTGCCGGCTTTTTCACGCCACTTTCGGCAATAAAGGCAACAGAATCGGGCACCAAATCAAAGAGTCGTTGGCTATTGTCAAAGGAAACGGTAAAGTCCTTTAAATTGCGGTTATTAACCCCAATCATCTTGGCGCCGACGGCCAGTGCTTGACTGATTTCATCCTCGTCATGTGCCTCGACTAACACCGCCAGTCCCAGGCTTTCAGCCAGGTTCAAATAGGCTTGCAAGTCCTCTGGTGACAAAATCGCCACAATCAACAGAATGATTTTTGCGCCCGCGACCTTTGCCTGATAGATCATATAGGGGTCGATAACAAAGTCTTTCCGTAAAACGGGACGGGTCACCGCTGGCGCAATCTCGGCCAAATAATCTAATTTGCCCAAAAAGTAATCTGGCTCGGTTAAGACCGAAATGGCCGTTGCACCGGCTTGATCGTAGGTTCGGGCAATTTCTTGATAAGGAAAATCAGCTGCAATCACGCCCTTGGAAGGCGAGGCTTTCTTAACCTCGGCAATCACGTGAATCCCCGATGCTAAAAAACGGTCATAAACGTCCTGCGGGTCAGCCACAGGCAAGGCTTCTGCCTGCACTTTCAAATCAGCTACCTGCACCGCTTCTTTTTCTTTTACTAGCCGGCTTTTGGTGGCGACCACTAAGTCATCTAGAATCATTCAACAGCCTCCGCAGCGGTTAAGGTTGCCAGCAAATCGGCTACCCGACCATCATCGAGGGCCTCCTGGGCTAATTTCACACCCTCTTTAATCGTAATGGTTGGGTTGACGGCATTCAGGCCAATGGCTGCATTTAAGACCACGATATCGCGCTTGGCCCCCCGTTCCTCACCAGACAAGATAGCCCGGGTAATGGCCGCATTCTCCTGCGCCGTTCCACCAACAATTTCTTCTTTGGTTGCCCGCTTCAAACCGAATTCCTCAGGAGTAATCGTTTGGAACTGAATATTGTCACCCCGCAATTGCACTAACTTGGTTGGCGCCGAAATGGAAGCTTCATCGAGACCATCCGTTCCATACAAAATGTTGGCCGACTGGACACCGAGCTGGTGCAAGACCTGAGCCATCGGTTCCAACAATGCCCCGTCATAAACGCCCAAAACCATTTGCTTGGGTTCGGCTGGATTGGCCAATGGTCCCAAGACGTTAAAGATAGTCCGGATGCCTAAACCGCGACGAACTGGGGCCACATACTTCATTGCTTGATGGTACTTTTGAGCAAAGAGAAAGGTAAAGTGATTGTCCTTTAGCATTTGTTCGGCCTGGTCAACCTCCTGATTAATTGGGAAGCCAAGGGCCTCTAAGACATCGGCAGCACCACTCTTTGAAGATGCGGCTCGGTTGCCATGCTTGACCACGTCATAGCCCAGACTAGCAATGACCAAACCCGCCGTCGACGAAATATTAAAGGAATTAGAATGGTCACCACCGGTTCCGACGATGTCCAAGCCCGCCGGCTGCTTAGGAAATTCTAAGGCCGCCTGGCGCATTGCTTGGGCAGCCCCGGCAATTTCATCGGCCGTTTCCCCCTTTGCTGTTAAGGCCGTCAAAAGGGCGGCAATCTGAATTTCTTCAGCCTGGCCGGTCATGATTTCACTGATAACCTGGGCCGCTTCCTCGAACATTAAGTTTTGCTGTTGACTGACTGTTTGAATGGCTGTTTTAATCATGGTTCTTCTCTCCCGTATAAGCTAAGAAATTAGTAAAAATCTGTTTGGCGGCCGCTTGGTCCGTCATAATTGATTCGGGGTGAAATTCAACCCCGTAAACGTGGTTCTCTTCATCGGCAACCGCTTGGATAGTGCCATCATCGGCCTGGGCGGTCACGGCTAAGTGATTGGGGATGGTGGCCGGATCAATCATCAAGGAATGGTAACGCCCAACCGTAAATGTTGTCGGGCAACTGGCTAAAATGCCGACTGATTGATTGCCCTGCTGGTGAATCAGACTTGTCTTCCCGTGCATGAGAGGCGCCGTAACAATCTTGGCCCCATAGACCTCGCCAATTGCTTGATGGCCGAGACAAACACCGAGAACGGGCACCCGCCCGATGGCCGCTGCCAAAACGGTATTGAGGTTCCCGGCCTGATTTGGCCGACCCGGTCCCGGCGATAAGATTAATCCAGTCAGCGTTGGCTCCTCTAGGTCCTCAACGCTTACTTGATCGTTTTTCACCACCTTGATGGTCTGCTTGGTCAACTTGCCGATTTCTTGGTAGAGGTTATAGGTAAAGCTGTCATAATTATCAATTAGTAATAGCATTCGCTGCTGCCTCCTTTGTGACCAAGTCCAACATCAACCGGCTTTTATTTTCAAATTCACGATATTCTTCTTCTGGACTACTGTCGGCAACAATCCCAGCCCCAGCATGGACGACCAAGTGCTGGTCCTTCTGATAAGCTAAGCGAATACCAATGCAGATATCGAGGTCGCCATCAAAACCGATTGTGCCGATGCCACCACCGTAAATGCCCCGCTTGCGGTCCTCCAATTGATTGATAATCTGCATGGCCGAAATCTTGGGTGCCCCAGATAACGTTCCGGCCGGCAAGGTCGCTGTTAAAATATCGACAGGGGTTAAATCCGCCTGGACTTGGCTTTCGATTGTCGAACCAAGGTGCATCACATTTGGAAAGTAAAGCAGGTGACGTAGTTTCGTAACGGCAACCGTGCCAAATTGGCTAACTCGGCCTAAGTCGTTGCGGCCCAGATCAACGAGCATATTATGTTCCGCGAGTTCCTTTTCGCTATGCTGCAATTCCTGGGCAAAGAAGCGGTCCTCTTCTGCTGTTTTCCCCCGCCGCCGGGTACCCGCTAGCGGATACGAGAACAACCGGTCGCCGGTCTTCTTAATTAATGTTTCCGGGGAAGCGCCGGTTGCCTGGTAGTCACCGTTCTGAAAGTAGAACTGGTAAGGCGACTGTGGACCATTCTGAAGCCTGGTAAAGACACCTGGTAGGAGTTGCTGGTTATCCGTTTTGGCTAGGTAAGGATTGGATAAAATTAGCTGAAAGATATCACCGGCATGGATGTGTTCTTTCGTTATCTGCACCCGGTCACTGAAGGTGGCCCGGGTAAATTGATTGGTAAAAGTTAACGCTGGTTGGCTTTGGACCTCGTCGCCCTCAAGCGACTCATAGTTGAAGCTATCCTGATTTTCCTGCTCAGCGGCTGCTAACTCATTGTTCTGAACCCGGTCCATGATTTCACCAGCCTGGTCCGCCAAATCATTTAGTTCTTGTTGGACCTTTTCAAAGTCGGTCTCAAGCCGGTCGGACGCCACCGTTTGGCTTAAAATCAGCTCCTTGGTCTCGTGCCGATAATTGGCGACTACCTTTGGCAAAAATAATTCGAAATCTGCTAAGCCAAGGTCATCTTGGGCCGGTGCTAAGTGAACATCGGGATGGTAGCGGACAAAATCATAGGCGAAGTAGCCAATTAACCCGGCCACAAAGGGAACGGTATCAGTCACCTTCGGAATTTTATACTGTTGATAAAGCTGATTTAAGAAGGCAATTGGGTCGCCCTGCTTGGTTTCAACTTGACCAGCTGCGCTCGTCACTTGGATTTGGCCATCTCGGCCGGTAATCGTTTGCTCAAGCGAGAGAAAGAAGGTCGTTACACCCTCACGTTGAAAGATCATCGTCTGATCCTTGGTTGTCCCCAGTTCCTGCATAATCACCACTGGGTCAAAATTACTGATTTTCTTGCTAACAATCACTGGCAGGAAGGGATATTCTTGGCCATATTGCTTTAGGTCTGTCTGATTCAACTCTTGGACACCTCGTTTCATTTTTTCAACTAAAAAATCCGCCCATAACAATGCAATTTATGCTTTGTTAAGGACGGATTTTCTCCGCGGTGCCACCTTAATTAGGCTAAAAAACTGATTTCTTCGACAAAAAAAGCCGACGAAAAAAGTCTTTAGCCCCTCCTTAGCGAGATACTAACATATCCCCGACAACTGACGTATGCCTGACGTTTCCCGTACTCGAGCAAATGCTCTTTCAGCAGAACCCTCCGTGGTCCATTTAACTGCCTGCGTTCCATCGCCTTCCCAGCATCGGCGACTCTCTTAGCGTGCACAACAATCTTGATCTCCACATCATTGGTTTTTATGGACGAACTATTTAATTGCCCTCAGTTTAATCACAAAATGAAAAACTGTCAAGAAAAAATGAGGATTATTTTCATTTTGTTGATTTAAAAAATAAATTAGTCCAAGAAATAACAACTAATAACCAACCTTTTCTTCTTATATAGTCTATTATTCAGGCATCACACAAAATGAATGAAAAAAGAATAAAATGAGAAAAAGATGATAATAACTCTTGCAAAAACAAATTTCTTATGTTTTAATTAAAGCAACTTAACGGAAAGGGATTCCAACAATGAAAAAACCATCAGCACAAATGATGAGTCGTTATTATGGCTTTTATTACTTTAGATAGCACGTCCAATTCTCGATGCGGACGTGCTCAAGCGTACGCATCTAGGTAATAAAGTCATCTTTGTGTTGGCCGGCTAGATGTAACACCTAGTCGGTAATCGATGGCAATCATGATGGAATCTTTTCTTTCTCACTGTGAGCAATCAGCCGACTAGGTCTTTACCTAGCCGGCTTTTTTATTTAGATCAGAAAGGAAGAATCACATGACAAGAATTGATGGACACACCTACTTAATTGGCTTGATGGCCTACCCCATCCGCCACTCCATGTCACCAACCATGCACAACACCGCCTTTGAGGCCTTGAACCTGAACTTCGTTTACCTGGCTTTTGATGTCCCAGCCGAGAAGCTCAAGGATGGTGTCGCTGCTATCCGCACCCTAGACATGCGCGGTTCCAACGTTTCAATGCCCAATAAGCAGGCCATCATCCCCTACCTCGACAAGCTCGATATTTCAGCCGAACTCAACCAAGCCGTCAACACCGTGGTCAATGATAACGGCGTCTTAACCGGTTACACCACTGACGGCGTCGGCTTCGTCACTGATTTAAAGAAAAAGGGCCATGAAGTTGCTGGCAAAAAGATGGTCTTGATTGGTGCCGGTGGCGCTGGAACACCTATTGCCACCCAATCCGCACTCGATGGCCTCAGCGAAATCAGAATCTTCAACCGCCACGACGGTCGGTTCGACCACGCCCAAGAAACCGTCGACATCATCAATGAGAAAACCAATTGCCAGGCCAGCTTAACGGACCTCGCTGATCAAGCCGCTTTAAAAGAAGCCCTCGCTTGGGCCGATATCTTCTGTGATGCCACCGGCGTTGGCATGAAGCCACTGGAAGATCAAAGCCTTGTCGAAGATCCAACCTGGTTCAAAAAAGACCTGGTCGTTTACGACACGGTTTACGCCCCAAGAGAAACCAAGCTCATGACCATTGCCAAGAACGCCGGCGTCGACCACGTTTACAACGGTTTGGGGATGATGATTGAACAAGGCGCAGCCGCCTTCAAACTTTGGACCGGCCAAGACATGCCAATCGACCTCGTCCAAGCAGCAATTGAGGAGAAGGACCAACAATGAAAACACTGACCTGTCACAATACCATCATCGGGGAAAACGACCAAAGTGCCATTGCCCTCCCCATTGTCGCTGCCAACCTAGATGAGCTAAAAGAGCAATTGCCAGCAATCAAGGAAAGCCAACCTGATTTAGTCGAATGGCGGATTGACCACCTCGACCACACGCCAGAGTTAAAGGACCTAAAAGAAATTCGAGTCGCCCTAACGACTGGTTTGGGTGACCTTCCCATTATCGCCACCTTTCGATCACAGGGTGAGGGCGGTGCCATGCCACTTGAAGAAGCAGCTTACGGCGACCTCTTAGCTAAACTTGCTCAAAGTGGCTTTGACCTGATCGATGTCGAAGTTGACCACGACCAAAAAATGGTTGAAAAGGCCATCCAAGCCATCCATGATCAAAACCTTCAGGTCATCGCCAGTTACCACAACTTCCAATCCACCCCAACCAACGCCTTTTTACAAAATCAATTTGAAAAAATGGCCAACTTGAAGGCGGACATGGCCAAGATTGCTGTTATGCCAACAACCAAGGCCGACGTTTTACGCCTCTTAACCGCCAGCCAAACCGCCCAAGAAAGCCTAGCCATCCCCATCGTCACAATGGCCATGGGTGACCTTGGCAAAATCAGTCGGATTGCCGGTCAACTAAGCGGGTCAGCGATTACCTTCGCCAGCCTTGATGAAGCCAGCGGGTCAGCGCCCGGCCAGCTTACCATCGCTCAAATTCGTCAAATCTTTCAGTTACTCTAAGGAGAAATCGTTATGCAAACTTCCCGCCTTCGTCTCAAAGCCGGCCTCTTCACCAACTACTTAGTCCACGGCTTTGGCATGATTATTCTGACCCAAAACCTGGTCACCCTGGCCCACCACTGGCAATCCACTTTAACAGTGGCTTCCTTTATCCTTTCCGGAATTGGTATTGGCCGCCTCATCGCCTACCTGATTATGGGCTTTATTTCTGACCGCTTTGGCCGCAAGACAACCCTCTTAATCGGGATGATAACATACCTGATTTTCTTCGTGGCAACACCGCTGAACCAATCGGTTGCCCTGGCCTACTGCCTGGCCATCTTGGCCGGCGTGGCCAACTCAGCCCTCGACTCAGCAACCTACCCGCTTTTGGCAGAAATCAACCAAAACGGCACTAGTAATAGTGTTCTCTTGAAGGCCTTCATTTCTGTCGGCGAATTTATCTTGCCGATTATCGTTCTCTTCTTAACCGAACAAAAGCTTTGGTTCGGCCTCTCATTCTTGGTTCCAGCCATGATTTTGCTGGTCAACCTCGCCAACGTTCTCACGATTAACGTGAAGGATGCCAAGGAAACGGCCGCTGTTGCAGAGACGTCCGGCCTCAAGCTTGGCTTCGCTAAGAAATCAGCCTTGACCGCTGGCCTCTTCGTTTACGGCTACACATCAATGGCCGTCATGATTTGGTTTACCCAATGGATTACCATCTTTGCTAAGAAAATTGATTTCACGGTCGCCATGGCTCACTTCCTCCTTTCCCTTTACAGCCTTGGTTCCATCAGCGGCGTCATCATCGTCGTGGTCTTACTAAAGCGCCTGACCATTAAAAAAGAGCTCTTTCTCACATTAAATGCCGTCTCATTACTAGCTATCACCACGATTACCTTGAGTACCAACGAAACGATTTCGGCTATCGCCGCCTTCCTCTTTGGCTTCAGTGCCGCGGGAGGCTTGATGCAAATCGCCTTGAACACCCTCTTGTCCATCTACCCAAAGCACAAGGGTATGTTAACGGGTCTCTTCTTTATCTTCGGCTCCCTGGCTTCCTTCTCAGTGCCAATCATTACCGGCCTGATTGTGAAGAACCCAAGCATTAACCTAATGGCCGGTGATATTCTGGTCGCCTTGGTCGGTCTAGCCGTCGCCGTGATTATGTACTGGGCCTTGCCAAAGGAGAAGCGGGCGAACACCTCTTTAGCCGACGCACGAGAAGATATTAACCGCATTGATGCACAACTAATTGACCTCCTCGAACAACGCTTCGCCGCTGTCGATGATGTGCATAAGTTCAAACAAAATGGGCAAATTGCCATCAAAGACCTCGACCGCGAGCGCCAGGTTCTCGACAATGTTGCCAAGAAAACCAAAAATAAGGACCTGGTAACTTATAATCAAGACATTATCCAAACCATTATGGATAATTCCCGCAAGTACCAGGCATCACTGAAATAAGAACGAGCTGGTGGTTAACCCGCTTTCAACTATTCGCCACCATCGCCACTACAATTATCAAGAATCAATCCAGATACAGAAAAGGAAAAACATTATGCTCACATACTTAACCGCTGGTGAATCACACGGACCGGAACTTTCAGGAATCTTGACGGGCATTCCCGCTGGTCTAAAACTCGATATTGATGAGATTAACGCTGCCTTGGCTGCCCGTCAGGGTGGCTACGGCCGTGGTAACCGGCAAAAGATTGAGCACGATCAGGTCATCATCACTGGTGGTGTCCGCCACGGCAAGACGCTCGGTTCTCCAATTGCCTTAACGGTTAAAAATCGTGACCACAAGCAATGGTCTGAAATCATGAACCCCACCTCAGAAGAAACGCCAGAGAATACCCTGCGGTCCGTTAGTCGCCCCCGTCCCGGCCATGCTGATTTGGTCGGTGGAATGAAGTATGGTCACCGCGACATGCGAAATGTTTTGGAACGGTCATCGGCCCGCGAAACAGCCATGCGGGTTGCCATCGGTAATATCTGCAAGCAGGTCTTGCAAGCCCTAGATATCAAAATTGTCGGCTACGTGGAAGCTATTGGCGGGATCCATGCCGAGGGGAGCCAACCCACGGATGTTGATCAAATTGAAAAGTTGATTGCTCAAAACGACTTGCGTCTCACCGAAGAGACCCAGGTAACAGCCATTCACGAATTAATTGATACGGCCAAGCGCAATGGCGATACTTTGGGTGGCGTCATCCGAGTGGTCGCCGAAAACGTGCCAGCCGGCTTAGGCTCTTATGTTTCCTGGGATACAAAATTAGATGCCAAGCTCGCAGCGGCCGTAATGGGCGTCAACGCCATGAAGGGTGTTGAAATCGGCGATGGCTTTGAAAATGCCGAACACCCCGGCAGCCAGGTCATGGATGAAATCGACTGGCAAGAAGGTCAAGGCTTTTCCCGTAATTCAGACCACCTGGGCGGCTTTGAAGGCGGGATGACCAACGGCATGCCAGTCATTGTTAAAGCCGCGATGAAACCCATTCCAACGCTGTACAAGCCGCTACAAAGCGCCGACATCAATAGCAAAGAAGTCAAAAAGGCCACGGTGGAACGCTCTGACACAACCGCAATTGTGCCCGCCTCAATTGTGATTGAAAGCGTGATTGCCATCGAATTGGCCAAGGCAATTACCGATACTTTCGATGGTAGCAACCTCGCCCGCTTGCAAAAGCAAATTGCAGACTACCGTCTCGAACTCAAGAATTTCTAAGGATAAATCATGGCAGAACAAGATCGAACAAAATTAACCGGACGCATCACCGTTCCCGGTGACAAGAGTATCTCCCACCGTAGCATTATCTTTGCGGCGATTAGCACGGGTGTAACAACGATTGATAATTTTTTGAAATCAGCTGACTGCCTGTCCACGATGCAGGCCTTCAAGGACTTGGGGGTCAAAATTGATGAACGAGATGGCCAGGTGGTGGTTACCGGTGTTGGCTTAAAGGGGCTGACTCAAAGCAACCAGCCTCTGGACATGGGCAATTCCGGCACGTCAACTCGGTTGATTACCGGGCTCTTGGCGGGTCAGCATTTTGATTCAACGTTGGTGGGGGATGCCTCACTTTCCAAGAGACCAATGGCCCGGGTCACCGACCCGATCAGCCAGATGAGAGCTGATTTTACCAGCACTGAAAACCACCTGCCATTAACGGTCTTCGGTCGCCCCCTCCATGGGATTCATTACCGCCTGCCGGTTGCCAGTGCCCAGGTCAAAAGTGCCATCATCCTCGCCGCCCTTCAAGCAACGGGCGATACCGTGATTGAGGAACCAACGGCTTCAAGAGACCATACGGAACGGATGTTGGCTGCCTTTAGCCCGGCCAGTATTGACCGTGAGGACCACAAGATTACCATTCACCCCGGCCATCCTCTGACCGCCCAACACGTCACCGTTCCTGGCGATATTTCCTCTGCCGCCTTCTGGTTGGTTGCGGTTGCGATTGTGCCCGGTTCTTCCATTACGATTGAAAATGTTGGAATTAATCAAACGCGTACCGGGATTCTCTCAGTTCTCAAGCAAATGGGTGCACAACTGGCCATCCAAGAACGTCCCCAGGCCAACGAAGAAACAGAGCCCTCTGCTGATATTACCATCACGGCCTCGGCACTCAAGCCCTTTGAAATCGGTGCTGAAGAAATCCCCGCCCTTGTTGATGAAGTGCCCCTCTTGGCCCTCTTGGCGGCCAGAGCGGATGGCGTCAGCCGCATTACCGGCGCTGAAGAATTACGCTTCAAGGAATCCGACCGACTTGCGGTCGTGGCCGAAGAATTCCATAAGCTCGGCATCGCCATTGAGGAATTACCCGACGGCTTCGTGATTGATGGTCGCAAAAGTTGGCAAGTGCAAAACACTGATTTGGACAGCCACCAAGATCACCGAATTGCAATGACCCTCAAAATTGCTTCCCTACTGGTTCCAGAGGACGTGACGATTCGAGACTTTGATGCCGTTAATATTTCTTACCCCAGCTTTTTAGCTGACTTGCAACGATTAAGGAGTTGATCAAATTGAAAACTGTCTTTATCAACGGGTTAGGGCTGATTGGGGCCACCATGGCCAGGATCATCAAAGCCGCTAACCCGGCCACAACCATTATTGCTTTTGATCCAAAACAAGAAAATATCACCACGATGGTGGACGATGGCGTCGTTGATTCGGCCGTCGACTTTGAAACGGGAGCCAAGCAGGCTGATTTAATCATCCTCGCCACACCCGTTTCCGGCATCTGCTCAAGCTTACGCCAATTGGCTGAGCTTGATTTGAAATCAGGTGTCCTCGTGACCGACGTCGGCAGCAGCAAGGAAACCATCCTAGCCGCCGCCGAACCACTCATGAACCGCGGTATTCAATTCCTAGGCGGCCACCCGATGGCTGGTTCCCACCTAACAGGAAGCAAGAATAGTCGGCTAGACCTCTTTGCCAACCATAGTTTCTTCTTGGTGAATGGGAACGCCAGCCCAGCCGCTATCAAGGAATATCAGGTGCTCTTGGCTCCTGGTCAGCTGCACTTTAGCTCTCTAACTGCCAAGCAGCACGACCAACTCGTTTCAGCCACTAGCCACCTGCCCCACATGGTTGCCTTTGCCTTGACCAATACCATCATTCCTGAAGTGGACGACATGGCCATCGACCCCGGCATTCCTTCCGGTGGCCTCTTAGACACCACGCGGATTGCCAAGGCTGACCCTGACATGTGGACCGCTATTTTCACGAGCGAACGCGCTGATTTATTAGCACAAATTGATCAATTTCAAAAGCAACTAACCCGGTTACGGACCGCCATCGCGGTTGATGACCAAGACAGTATTCATGATCAACTACAGGCCGCCAATGAGGCCCGCCTACGATTGGAGGAAAAGCGATGAGAATTACCTTAATTGGCTTTATGGGTTCCGGCAAAACCACCGTTGCCCAAGAACTCAGCCAACAGTTGGCCTTACCAAACAACGATCTCGATACCTTGATTGAGCAGGCTGCGGGCTTGACCATCCCCGCCTACTTCGAACAGTTCGGTGAGGCCCACTTCCGCCAACTCGAACAAAAAGTCTTAACCGAGGCCCTGAGTTTGGAAGGCATTCTGTCAACTGGCGGTGGCACCCCGGTTCAGGTCAGCAACCAAGACTTACTGCAAAATCAGGACGGCCCAGTTATCTTCTTGGATGCCAGCGACCAAACCATTACCACCCGCCTCTTGGCCGATGGGGTTGCTAGTCGCCCACTTTTCCAACAACTGGGGATGGACGGCCTGCTAGAACTCAAGCAGACCCGCCAACCAATTTACGAAAAAATTGCCAGTGAAATCATTACCGTCGATGGCAAACAACCGGCTGAAATCGCCGAAGAAATTATTCATACAATCAACGTCAGCATTTAGGAGGATTGACGATGGCTACTATTCATACCTTAGGACCAAAAACAACCGACAGCTATAAGGCTGCAAAGCACCTGCAAGATGAGGACCCTGACTATCAGGGCCTCACGATTACCTTGCATGAGAACTTTGAGGACGTCTACCAGCACCTGACAGATTTTATCGGTGATTATTTTTTGGTCCCAACCGCCTACCAATCAGACGATGGCGACAGTTGGACAAGAAATAACTACCGCTACCTCGATCACTTGACGATTCAGACGACCTTTGCTTTGCCAACTATGCCGATGTTGTTAACGGAAAACCAAGCGTTGAAAAACAAAAAAGCTATCCTCCATCCGGCAACGACGGAACTGATTCATCAATACATGATTGATAGCCACCAAAATCTGGCCGTTGACTTTGTGCCCAGCAAGCCACTGGCACAGACGGCCTTTGAGGAAGGTCACTACCAATACGCCATCTTCAGTAAGCAATCCTTCCTCCCCCACGATTCACTGACCATCATTAAGGAATACCACCCCGAGATGGTCTGGTGCCTTTATCAAATCAAATAAAAAATCAGCATCCGCTCATACAAAAAGACCGACTTTTCAGTCGGTCTTTTGTTTATTATTTTATTTGGCAGCGGAATGTTTTCTTTTGGACTGATTTTTGAAATAAAAATAAACCAGCCAAAGAACCATAAAGACGGTAAAGTATACCAGCATATCCCAGGTTCCCGTCACAACATTGCTCATTGAACGAGCATCGCGTTCGGTCTCAATCCGAATTCCTAGTGCTGTTTCTGTCACTCCGCTTTGGGAAATATTAAACATTGCAACAAAGAAATCCATCAACAGCAGTCCCATAAAAATGAGTCCGCCCTTCGTCACCGGCCATAAATATTTTTGCATTCTAATCACCTCATTGCTATTAAATTTAGCTTTCGCTTGCCACCATTATAAGCAATTCGGTTTGCAAAATTTATTCCCATTTGACATAAATTTCCGGGCCTCAGTATTGTAAAATTAAGGGTTTATCCCTGCATTTATAATCGTTCAATTAGGCCTTTTTTTCAGCCACCAAAGCAAAGAAATCCTGGAAAAACTTTTCCTGATTTTCATGGTCAGACCAAAAAGTTTCCGGATGCCATTGAACGCCATAAACGGCCAAATCAGGATTTTCAATCGCTTCAATCACGCCATCATTAGCCCGTGCAGTGACCTTGAAACCGTCCGCGACCTTTTTCACCGCTTGATGGTGCTTGGAGTTCACGAAGGGGTGAGTCCCCTGCGACTTGGACACAAAGCTACCCTCTTCCACGTTGACGAAATGAGTTGGGAAAGCTGAATCCGGCACCTGTTCGTGGCGAATTGCTTCTTGCTCATATTGTGAGGGCAAGTCCTGATAGAGCGTCCCACCAAAAGCAACATTAATGATTTGAATCCCACGGCAAATCCCAAAAACAGGTTTATTCTGCCGAACACTTTCCTCGATGACCGCCTTTTCAAAATCATCGCGTGGCACATACGTTACGCCAATGTGCTGGTGCGGATCTTCACCGTAAAGGTGTGGTGAAACATCCGGTCCGCCCGGAATGATAATGGCATCCACCATCCCGACCATCTCTTTCGCCATTTCTGGCTTAGCAATTGGCAAAATCATCGGAACCACGTCGTTTTTAACCAAGACGTCCACTAGGCGCTTTTGAACGTAATCAGCTAACTTCAATCGGCTCGGGGCTGTTTGTTGCATATTTGCATCTGCTGTAATACCAATTTTCATCAATTCGTCCTCTTTTCAAGTAGAATAAGTAAATTTGATTATAGACCAGTTGGGAGAAAAAGGAAAACTTTGTCAAAAAAAGACTAGCTATTGCACTAGTCTTTTCTAATAATTCGCCCAATAAGTATTAATCGATGAAAGTTTGAATCTCAAGGGCATGTTACTCCGATATTAAGGCAACTGTGCTATATGAGTTCAATCGATCCGTATTCGACAAAATTTGGGTAATATATAACGTCCACCCAGTTAAAACAACTGGCAAACCAAACGCTAACGGCATGAAGAAACCCTATTAATCTGACATACATCTAAAGCAGTCCCTTCACGATCACTACCAAAGAAATGGGAAGAAACCCCATTAATCTGACATACATCTAAAGCTGGCGCTTGTGAGAAATCAATTTCCCATACGGAAGAAACCCCATTAATCTGACATACATCTAAAGCTCGTTACTATGCCACAAAATCTTCAAGCATGGAAGAAACCCCATTAATCTGACATACATCTAAAGCCATCTTCCAAAGAATCAATCTGACTAATTAGGAAGAAACCCCATTAATCTGACATACATCTAAAGCCAAAATGGAAATGGTCATTTTTATTTGGAGGGAAGAAACCCCATTAATCTGACATACATCTAAAGCGGTAACGCACATTATGTTAACTACTGAAAAGGAAGAAACCCCATTAATCTGACATACATCTAAAGCCCAATCAATTCTTTCTTATCCATCACTCCAGGAAGAAACCCCATTAATCTGACATACATCTAAAGCGAGCAAGTAATGGAAAGGTATCAAGACAAAGGAAGAAACCCCATTAATCTGACATACATCTAAAGCCTTAATTGACTCATAGGACAACCGCATAATGGAAGAAACCCCATTAATCTGACATACATCTAAAGCGGCGCTTTATATCAGCGGATTAGCAATAGAGGAAGAAACCCCATTAATCTGACATACATCTAAAGCTTCCGGCATTAAATGGTCGGCAAGGTGATAGGAAGAAACCCCATTAATCTGACATACATCTAAAGCCTACCGCTCAATAGTTACAAGACACATACTAAGTAAAAAGTACAAAATCCTGGTCAATATAGCTCGCTTTAAACGTTTCATCATTAATGGCGTTCTCCCTGCTTAAGTTCAGAGATATGAGATTAATACCTTCAGCTAAAAGGCATTGATGGAGTTGATTTAATTCTGACATATCACAATACAAAGATAAGTTTGTTAATAGCAAATATCGCTCTTCATTTAACATCCCCATCGTGTGTACTATATCTTCTATTTTATCAAATATCGTATTCACATTGCTTTTTTCAACAGTAATATTTTGTGATTTTATAATTTTTTCTAAGTTCCATTCACTTTCAATTCTGAATGGCAAATTACTATCAATAATTTCTTCAGCCAGAAGCGATTGTAACTCCATACTTAAATGATAAGCTTTATCACGTCGCTCATCAGATATTGCTGTTTCCAAAATAGTAGGAATAAATTTACTATAATAGTTCCTAATATCACCACCTCCGACCGGATCACCCAGAAACATTCCTACTTTATTCAATGCCTTCGGTTGATAATTTTCACTGTAAACAATCTTGTCTCCTATCCCCTCTCTGATAGCTTGAATAACACGGTTGTATAATTGAGCATCAGCAAGACTGATTAAATTCAGCCCTTCGTCTATCTGGATCGTTCCAGCACCTTCAATATTCAATTGTCCAATAGTCATATCACAATCACCTTATCATCTCTATTTTTAATATCATTTTTTGGTTCTCCAACAAGAAAATGAATACTTGCATATTGCTTTTCAGTCACTTGCAAAGTTTGAATCAACCCAGCCTTTGGAACAAAGGCTTTAATTCGTTTTTCTAATAAATTTGCCGCTTTCTGATTAGTCACCACACGAACATAAATGCTTTCTTGCATCATTAAAAATCCTTCACTCAACAAAGCTTTTCGGAATTGACGATATCCCCTTTGCTCTATTGATGTTTCCACGGGTAAATCAAACATTACAATCAATCGCATAATTCGGTACCTCATAAAATAAACTCCATTTCAGGCAGTAATTCTGTTTCAGAACTCAAATATTTTAAGCACGCTAATACATGCTGTTGAATTGCCTGTGCCAGTTCAACTTTTTTGCCGTTATAGCTAATTATTTCGTTTAGCACGTTGATCAAATTTAGTTTCAAATCAAGTGATAACGATAAATTTTGCTGATTTAATACGACCCGATCAATATAAGGACGAAATGGCTCCATTAAATCAGATGCTAAATTAAAAGCGTTACTTCCACTTTGATGGTGCACCCCTAACTGGGTTAAATAACCGGCCGCAACAATTTCACGACTCACAGCTGATAATAGAATCGAATAACCATAGTTTAAGTGAGCATTGATTAACAGTTCTTCATTGGACCTTTTAAACTCCTTACCGTACATTCTTGGAAAATACTGCCTAGCGGCTTGGCCTTCAATATTTTCTGGGTCCCCGAACTTCACTTTGTCAGATAATTCCTGTAATTTCAAAAATTCAAGCTGAACGTCTTCCGGCAGTGCTTGATGTTGATTTATAATTTTAGCCGATACTATTTTTTTCCATAAATGTTTTTTCAGATCATCTGTCCACGAAATTTGTTTTTGTAAATTAGCATTCTGATGAACATTTTCATGATACCCACAATATTCACCAACAGGCATGCCCTTTTCATCACAGGTAATGATCTTCACGTGTTTCTTATTCAATTCGTTAATAGCATAAGATGTAATCACTGATCTTGTGTTGCCCAATATTAATATTCGAATATCATCAATTGGTATCTGGAAAGATTCATTTTTCGTTTGAACATTAATATCGTTCATCTTAAAATTAATTTTTGCGTGTTCATTAATCAATATTGTTCGCCAAGCCATTTTTTTCTCCCTTTTCACATTCCGATGTGATACAATTAGTTTGTGGTTAGCTACCACGTGAAAAATTTGTTTAGCTAACAGATTTTTCAAGGAAGAACCCATTAATCTGACATACAGGGTTAAAGTAACGCAAGGGCTTATGCCCAAGCTTCATGATCTGAAAAGATGGCCTTATGGCCTTTTTTATTTGTCTTTATCTTTATTTAACAAAAGGCACCGCTATTCAATAAGCGGTGCCTTTTACTTTACTTATAGCAAATCCGAAATTTTAACTCTTTTTTCGAAAATACCTGTTGTTGATTGGTAAATGATCTCAGTATTATCAGATAGACGGACTCCACCAGACTGTTGTGGCGTTTTCCATTCTGCTAATTTTTTATTAATTTTTTTCATTGGTTTTTGATAAGCCGAATCCAATTGCAAAGCCTGAAGAACAGTATCAAGAACATCTTTTTTATTATCAATTCCCAAAAATTCATCACGAACTTGGAATAACTTTTGCAAATCAGTTGCATAAAAAGGAAAACGTCTTTCAACAGAATCGTTAACCAAAATATCAAATCCATGTATCAAATCGTCATCAGCTGAATCAGTTTTTAAGTTCGAAATGAAATCTGCGTCAGCTGGTGACAACCATAGTTGCTTTGCATTATGCCGATACTCATTTGATGCCAAGTATATCAATTTTCCATCTTCATTCACTAACTGCCCTAACGGCAGTTTTTCAATGAGTATCTTTTCAAACTTTTTAACCTCTGGAAGTTGCTGAACGTACTCTGATAACTCAATTTGCCCTGCTTTAATTTTATTTGCTGCCGAAATATTAACCTTAGCCAACAAATTTTTTCCATTTGCACGAACCAATGTCATATAAGCAGGGTACGCATAAGTATAACCACCATACAATAATACATCTTGACGTTTCTTATTAGTCCCAATTAACTTAGCTTTGGGATCAACTGCATAGATGGTTTCTTTGTTTAATGCACCATTATCCTTGTCATTACGACGAGTAGTCAAAATGTTCTTAAAGTTCATGACATGGCGAAGATATTGTGTATCATCTTCTGACCAGTTTTCATTTCCTTTCGCCATTGTTCCGACAACAAATCCGAACGGCTTCAAACGTCTTACCTGACTACTTGAACTGGACTTACGTAATTCTTTCAAATACGTATTAGTATAGTAATCAAACTCATTATACACATTTGCACCATCACGGTCTGGATAACGAGCCTGCATATATTGCCCGGCTGCGGTGATTAACAAGGCATCAAAAGCATGGTGGAATGAGTTAATTTCACGGTGTTTTTTAATTGCTACCAAGCGACGCATGTCGGCGGTGATTTCAGAACGAATTGCGACTGCCTTTGTTTGATCGAACTCGCTTTCAATTAATGAAGCAACATTTTTAATAATTTGACGAGTTTCCACTAACTGACGAGCAATAAAGCCTGTTTTCTGCCCTTCAGAGTAGTCACCACCCTTTGTCAAACGATCATACTTCTTTTGTGAAATAAATCCAGCATTTTTCAGGCTTTTCCACAATCCGCCGGCTGCTTGCTGTACTTCCGTTGTATACGTGGCAGAATCTGATTTTCGTGCATTTTCAGGACGAGATACCAAAACACGGTTATCAATCGAATCATCTTTGGTATAAGCCTGAGGAATAATATGGTCAATATCATAATCTGTTGATAATTTATCAATATTGATTGGTTGACCAGTGTACATATCCTTTCCTTGTTGAAGGAAATACAAATAAAGGCGATCGCCAATCCGTTCACTTTGAAGGCTGCTCTTTTGGCTCTCTAACTCTTCTTTTAGGGCTTTTACATCATCTGACAAAGTTTTTGACTTATACAAATCTTTCAAACGATTATATCGGGAATTTGTCCGAACTGAATTTTGTGTTTCCTTGGCAAATTCCAAATAAACACGATTAGGTTCCTCTCCCATTGCCTTTTGAATATCAAAAAGAACGTTAAAGGCTTGTTTGATTCCGCGCTTATTGGCAGGGGCTGTAGTCAACTCATCGATTCTATCCTGAATACTATCTGCTGTTTCAGCCGTATTCTGTTCTTGAATCCATTGTTGAACCCCAAATTTATTATCGGTGATGATTGACATGAAATTCTTAGACGTTGTCTGCAACTTATCCAGAATAGAAACTTTTTGTGAACCCTCCTGAATAATCGGTGTCGATAACAACTTATCCGATAGATTTCCCCAACCAGTATAGTGTGTCTTAGCCAATTGCTGAACTTGCTCATCGGACAAAGCCAATTTTTGTAATTCACGTTCCGCAATTTTTGTATCCTCAAAAACTGTCTGGATTTGAATGATATTTTCCAACAATTCTTGGTTTGCAGGATTTTCCATAAATTCTGCATCAAACGTTTTACTTAAATCAATATAACTGAACAAGTTGCTATTAAACTTTGTTTTGTCAGCCAAACCAACAATTTGAATCTCGCCCATTCCTTGAGAAAGATAATAATCCTTGATAGCTTTTTCAGATACAGTTTTTTTCGATTTAAATAAGTCCTGAATTAATACATGCTTGGTCTTCTCATCAATTTTATGACCACTAATTTTCACATTATTCAATTCATTCAAGACCGTAAACAGCTGATACTTCAAAGAATTTTTAGGCAGTGTTGGTTCACCAATTAAATAAGTATCCGTTCCAGTCAAACGATCAATAAAGTCCTGAGCTGCTTGATCGCGATTGAAAACTTGATCAAAGTTCCATGGTGTTACTGCACTTTTTTCATAACCCTCATTGCGCTTTACCCAATGATTTGTGGCATCCCCACCGGCCTTTTCAACATCGGCCACTGTAACCATCGGACCAACATAGTAAGGTACTCTAAATTTAACTAGCTCGACTAATTTATTAATTGTTTCACCAGCTTTATTCGTAAATGTATCCAGCAAAAATGGATAATACTTCCCTTGATTTTCGATAATTTTTTCTAATTCTGCAAGATGAAGCTGGTACGGAATCACCGAATTTGCTTTTGTGCGCTGTTTTGGCAAAAAGTCATGACTTTCAATTCGTTGTTGAATTTCAACCAATACATCATCTGCCAAATCAGCCTTATCTAATAAGGCTTTCATTCCCTTATCAGTATCATCCTTCAAAAATGTTGTATAAATTTTGGAAAAATCCTGATGAGAAAGGCCTTGCTTTTTAGCAATTTCCTTGACCATCTTTAGATCATCATGATGCTGTTGATACCGCTTGACCATCGCTGCCGAAATTGATGTTTGATCGCCTAATAAATCCATCAGCGTGAAGCCATCGAATGCTTGTCGAATAGCATTAAACAATTCCATTTCATCATCATCTAATTCGTCCACAATCGCCTGGCTTTGCTCATCAAAAGCTTCACTATCAAGTTTTAATTTCCATTTTTTGAGCTCATCGCCGCTAAGTTCACGATTAAAGACCTTTGTAAAATCAATGGTATTGCCAACGATTCCCGCTAATATTGCCTGAATCGCTTTTTTATCCTCTTTCGTATCAAATGAAAAAGCTGATAACAGACGCTCTGCTTTTGCTTTTTTTGACAGTCCAAAACCAGCTTGCCCCACCAAGACATCTGTCATCTCTTGTGCATCATTCAACGACCAGATAAGTCCCTTCGCTTCTGCATAATTTTGAATAGCTTGCTGAAAATCTCGAGGATTATAGCTATCCCCGATTGTCATTTTAGACTGTGAGTTCAGAAAATGGCCCCGATACTTAACGATATGATGCATCGCTAAATAGATTTCTCGCAAATCAAACTTACGATCCTCAATCATCAATTTTAGTCGCAAATGATAAATCGTTTGAAATTTTTCATGAAAATCGTGAGTTTCCTGTTGAGTCGGAAAAAGATAGCCACCGTAATAATGAGCCTTATTCACTTCGTCCTTTGGGTGAACGTATGAGTATTTTAAACGGGCAAAAAAGTTTTCATCAATCATTCCCATTTCATCAGAAAAGATATTTTCTAATAGTCGCAAGCGCCACTTACGACGAGATAAACGACGACGTGTCGTTCTGTATGATCGTCGTTCAGCAGCTGATTCAGCTGAATCAAAAAGACGTACGCCGATTAAATTTTTACCCTTAGCTCGAGCTAATTTCCCTTCATCCGTCAGAACTGCCCAGCCAACTGAACCGGTTCCGATATCAAGTCCTATGTTATACCCCATTACTTTCTCCTATCACTTCTCATCAAAAATTTTTTTCACATTATTTATTGATTTTATTCTACATTATTTTTCTCTAATTTATATTATTAAATACATTTTTTCATGTAAATCTATTTTAAATTAAAAATAGTACTAAATTGATTTGCTATTTTTCCCGCATAAATCAACACTCATTATACAAAAAAGACGACCTTTCGGTCGCCTTTATCAAAGTCATATTTAAATTATTTTGAATCGCTTTGTTCTGCTTCATCGCTAATGTCGCGACGACCAAAGCCCGTATCCGGTTGGTCATCAACCACCCGTCGCTTACCACTGCGGACAATATAGACGATAACTGCTGCGATAATCAATGAAAAGATCCAATGATGTAGAAAGAAACTCAACACTAACAAAATACCAACTAAAATTAAAAAGTATGAAAATACATTTAAAGTGAACCGGAAAAGTGAAACAATTCCCCAAATCACTAATATTAAGCCAAATAATAAGAACACGTTTTATACCTCGTTCAATATACTAATCGTAACTTTATTGTAACGTGAATAGATTAAGCGGGGATATAATAACACCTTTATCGCTCCTGACTCACCAAGTAGTCCTGGTAGGCCTGCCGGTTTTGCTTCACGCATTTTTTCAACAATTTTTCAAAATAATCAGCTGGACTTGTTCCAATAACAGGATTTTCTCGCCGACTAAGAGTTGTATGAACAAAATCACCATCATCAAAATCTAAAAAGTTTGCCGCAATGGTCTTAGTCTCTTCGGTTTCCGCAACCACTTCATAGTGCTCAATTTCATCAAAGTTTTCAATGAAATAAAGGTTGCCGTCGGCATCAGCATGGTCCAAGTCGTAAAACAGGTACTCCGTCTTCACGTCAATAAAGAGGCCGTCGCCGAGGTTTAAAGCATTTTCATCCTCGAATTGCTTCTTTAAATAGTCATGAACCTCTTTTGGCGTGTGAACATCAAAATCAAAGTTATTATCATTCTGCTGATTTTGCTCAGCCAATGCTTGATTAACTTCTCGCTTCAGCATTGCCCGAATGATTCGACGGCGTCGTGCTAAATGGTGTGCCTTCACAATTGCAGTCAAAAACAGCAAACCAATGATAGTCAATGAAACCAAGAAAAACATTCTAACTCTCCCAAACAATTAAAAATCAGGACATTTACAGACCTGATGTTCAACTGGACCTAATAGATTTTGTACCAACCTTTTAAAACCAGATTGGTAACTGACTCCATTAGTTTAACTCTCTTGTTGTCAGTTTGTCTATCATTCTAATAACAATTTGTAGAACTTATGTTCGGCCGTAAAAATAAAACGCACAATCATTAATGGCTCGTCCCAGCAATTCCTTGCTGGTCATCGCTTTGAAGTGGGCTAGACTCTGGGTGCACAGCAAAAATTTGTTGTGCTAAGATACCTTCAAAATAGTCGGCCGGACTAACGCCCAAAACATCATTTGTAGCCTTACTTAATTCAATATCGGCAAAATTGTACCGACCCATATCCGCAAAACGAACGCCAATCACCTTGGTCTTCGTCGTTTCTTCGCGTACCTTGTATTCCTGCACAGCAGAAAAATCTTCTAGTAAGTATTTCTGGCCACGCATTTCTGAGTCACCTAAATCAAGAAACATTTGTTCATTTTTTGTATCAATAAACAGACCATCCCCCATGTTTAACGGATGAATTTTTTCCATCTGTTTCCACGCTTGGTCACGTTGTTCAGCAGGTGTTAACGCAACTGGCTGAGCGATTAGTGTTTCAACATCAGTATCATCGGCCACTGCTGGGCTGATTTCTGCAGTATTTTCAGCTTCTGCTTGATCTGACGCACTTTCATCATCAGGATGGCGCGAACCATAAATCCAAGCAGAAATCAGAATTGCCGCAATTACCAGAATAGTCAATAAGATGCCTGTCTTGTGGTCCAAAATAAAGTTCAAAATATTCAAGGCAATATAAAGCAAAATCAGATATGGCAGCATCTCAATAATTTTCATCGAAAGCCAAAAAGAAAACCATATCCCAATCAGCACAATTGCAATCAAGCCAATAATAACCATTGTTATTCCTTCTCTCTAAAAAAATTATTTGATGGCTAGCAATCAGCCGTCAGTAGTATCTACTCCTGATTTTAACGCTAATGATTCTAGTTTACCTATTACACTTTGCTTTCTTTTTTGACAAAAAAAGCAATGCCCGTCTTGGACATTGCTGAATGTACTTCAATTAATTCATTGTCAAACCGCCGTCAACCGTCACGTTTTGTGCCGTTAACCCCCGGCCCTGATCACTACTACCAAGGAAGAGAACGGCCTTGGCAACATCGCCTGGTTCCGTCACCTTTCGCAGCGGCGTTGTCTGCTTGATGTAGTCAAACACTTCTGGCGTTGTGACCGCACTGGCGTCCGTTGTTTGCAGTAGACCACCTGAAACCATATTGACGTTGATCCCAAATTCACCCAGCTCAACAGCCAAATTACGGGTAAAGCCAATCATGGCAGCCTTGGCCGTAGTGTATTCATGGTAAGCCACAACGGGATTTTGGAATAAATTAGTCCCAATATTAACCACTTGTCCAGCTTTTTGCGCCATCATTTGTGGCAAGGCACTTTGGGTCACATTAAAGGCTCCCTTCAATGTACCATCGATTTGCTCCTGATAAGAGTCCCAAGTCAAATCCTTAAAGAGCTTCTGTGCCACTGGATCAAATTTAAAGTTAATAAGGGCGTTATTCACGACCGTGTCAAGTGAGCCAAATTTAGCAACGGCTTGTTGGACCATTTGATCAACCTCGGCTCGATTCCGGACATCAGCTTGAATAGCCATAGCGCGGTCAGGTCCGATTTCTGCTACCAATTCTTCGGCCTTCTCTTGACTATGGTAATAATTAATCACTACCTGAAAGCCATCTTTCGCGAAAGTGCGTGCAATTTCCGCTCCCAAACCTCGGCTACTTCCCGTAATCAAAACTGTTTTCGACATTCCTCTACCTTTCCTTTTAGAAAGGCATCTCAACGACTGACCTTATGCCGTTTGCTGCAAATAAAAAGGTGCTTTCTTGATAGAAAGCACCACTAAAAAATTCATTAGCAATGACACTTTCCTCCGCTAGTATTAACTAGTTCAGGTTCAAAGGGTTCTTCTCAGTCAAATCGACGCCCCTAGCGTTGCTTATATTTTACCATATGAAATCAGCCGTCAACCATATTTTAGACTGATTTTAAAATCAAACATTTAACGGCTTGATCATGACTGATATGCCAGCCCAAATCCTTCAAATTTCATAAAAAATCAGCTCCTATCATTGAAAAATGTGCCGCTTTACTTACAATGAGGATAGAGAGTTGATTGAAAGAACGGAGGGAACCTATGAAAACAAAGGTCATCACCGCTAGTACTGCTAAAGGCTTTGAACAAAATTTAAATGCCGCTATCAGCAATTTAGAAGCTCAGGGTTATGAGGTGCTATCGATTTCGCCCTGGTCCCTTACCTATCGCACCATTATTTTATATAGGTAACCTGATTTTGCATGAAAGGAAGATAATCTGATGAACAATAAAAATAAAGAAAACGAAGACGAAGACCAACAGCCACGAGACACACTCTACACGCGCCCATGGTTCGTTATTATCGGAATCATCGCTGTGCTGAGCATGGTGGGTTACGTTGCCCTACTGGGTTGAACTAACTGCTACTAATACTAAATCACAGCATTTAATAATCCGCTTTAATAACATCAAATAAAACCCACCGTTCAGTAACGGTGGGTTTTATTAGTTAGTAGCTATCAACTATCTTTTTCACGAAAATAACTTTTAGTTGGCGTAACGACCGTTAATAAATGTTAATTCATTGCTATGGTTGTTTGATCCATAGGCTTTTACAAGCGCAATCACAAAATCGACAAAGGGCCAAATACCCAAAGTAATCCATGAGCCGATAAAAAGCTTGAACAGCCCTAGACCGATTTGTCCTCGAATAAAGCGGTCAACACCAAATTCACCGACCAAAAAGTTGCAAATCCAAACAAAGACATGCTTGTTTACAGTGTTAATCTTTGCGTTACCATCGTATACAGTATCCATATATTTTCCCCTTATGTTTCAAGTAATTCAATCAAAAATGTCCAACTACAATTTTATCATTAATTTTACTTTAGTTACATAGAAGATGTCGTTTTGAAGACGATATTTTCATAAAACAGATTAAAAAGATTTTGATTAATGACTAATTCGTTGACCCTAACCATATTTTTAGCGCAATCAGTTAATTCCAAATTATTTTAATTAACATTCCGAAAACCAAATATATTTAGCCAATCAAATGCGTCATCTATAATCATATTCCTTACAATTAACCGATACTGGCATATTTCCACCTTGCAATGACAAAGTAGTTGACTGATTGTTTTTCTTCCCCCACTTAAGCAGTGTATAAACCTGGTGTGAGTCAGTAAATTCAATTTCAATTGATTTTGTATCGAAATAAATAGTCAAATGCGTATCTGTTAATCCTGGTTTTCCATAGGTAATATTTTTAGTTTCAGCATTGTAAGTAGAATTATTGAAATTCCCTTTCATGCTTCTTTTGGTTCTAATCCAACCACCGTTGATGTCAAACATCAGTGTCGAAATGTTGTCATCTTGCCGAACGTCAACAACAAATACTCCTCCTGGTTGACCACCTTGTATGTCAAAATCAACCACCTTGCTGTTATCAATCGTTCTCAAATATTCTCCACCTGATGGAATATCATGATAAACATTGTAGTCATCATTTGTTGGGAAAGTGCGGTCGACCACATCACGAACGAAAAGTTGCAAAGAATAACCAGACGGTGCTGAAGCGTCTTTAACCATTTTGATATCACGAAACAAAGCACATGTCGTGCCTTTTTTCGTTTGATTTCCGTCAATGCCAATAACCTTCTCATTAGCATAAGCCCAGTTATTGACCCACGAACTAGTAATCAAAGTCTGTTCATCCACCTTGCCAAAGTTTGATCCATAATAGTCAGTCCCTAGGTCAATTCTAACTGGCAATGTCTGATCGTTTTGCTTGGTAAAGATGCCACTACTGTCAATTGAGCCAATCAAATAACTCGTTCCAGTTGTGTACCCCCAGTTATAATCATTAGCGCCAACAAATTGAACCGCGTGACGAGTGCCATCATCTGCCATCATTGTGACAACATAAGGACATTCAACGATACCGTGGTCCTTCCCATCCAAAAAGGCATCAGGGTTCCATGACGTACTGCCAATATAACTCCAGTTTTGGCCATCTGTTGATGAATAAGTACCGACTTTGTCTCCCTCAGCCATATACATCACCCATTGACCATTGTATTTCATCACATATGGATCACGAAAATCAGGATAATTATCTAAATTAGGCATAACCGCTAAATCAGATAGAGGTTGATAAGAGTGTCCATTGTCTTTTGAAATCGCCGCCCAAATTGATTGCTCACCGCAATTTACCGCACCGTAACTTGAAAAGAAAGCTACGAAATCCCCATCGGTTGTTCCAGCAATTGAGCCATCACTAATCACAACAGAACCAGTAGCAACTGAGCCCCATTTAACTGTTGGGTCTAATTTTCGTGATTTAATCGCAATATCTGAATCATTCACCCAGTGTGTCCCATCAATTGAAGTTGCATGTTGCCAATTCGAGTTCCCTATTTCATTGTTAATGCCCCAAGTTGGTTCGTTCAGATAGTAAACATGCCAAAGTCCACTACGATCTTGAAAAATTGACTGCATATCATTCATAAAACCAGCAGGATTTTCCAAGTGGTGTTCCTGGTTATAACTAGGGTCTGTCTGTGGTGTATAATTTACTGTTTTAAATGTATTAGAATCGCACATGTCTAACTCCCACTTTACTTTTAGTTACCCACTTTTAAAATGATTATTTGTTACCCATCTATTCGTTAACTAAAGATACAATGATTATTATCATGTTCAGCCAAATCCTGGATAATATCAAGGTCATTTTTGACAATTTATAACTTCGATCCCCCCTTTTTGGGGGCTTTTTTTGGGGCAAATTTGGGGCAAATTATCAAAAAAGTGTCCTATGAGGCAAATTTGGGGCAAATTTTCGACTTATTTTGAAAGACTTTGCTAGACATTAAACCGTATGAAAACGTTGATATATAGCCATTTAAAAAGAAAAAAAAGCTATACGGTGCGTGTTAGCACCGTATAGCTTGATATAGCCCCAGAGGGAGTCGAACCCTCGATTCCGCGCTGAGAACGCGACGTCTTAACCACTTGACCATGGGGCCATGGTCAACAATACTTAAATAGTTTACTAGATTATTGGCCACTAGTCAATTAGTTTTTTCGCTCTTTCTAATTAAGTCCACTATTAAAACTGCTAACAGAAAGAATAATCATTCCTTCTAATTGTTTATAAGTCTATCCAGCATATCAACCCACACCCATTCTAACCATCTTCAACTCTCGCCTTCATCAGATTCGAACCCCGAGCCAAACTGTGAGATAATGAGGATATTCGAGCAAATGCTGAGTTCTGATTTTTACGCTAACTAATAAACCGTCTGCCCTCAACCAAAGCAACGGCCGAGCACTCTTAGCTAACGCAAACAATTAAACCCTCTTCATCCATTTTGCTCATGTACGTTAGGAGCTTTATCATGATTACTCTTTCCCACCTATCAAAAGCATTCGGCGGCCACCAAGCTGTTTCCGACCTCTCCTTTACCCTCCAACCAGGTGAAGTTCTCGGACTAATCGGACAAAATGGTGCCGGCAAAACCACGACTTTTCGGATGATTTTAGACTTTATCCAGGCAGACGATGGTACCATTTCCTGGGATAACCACCCAATCGACGATCATTTGCGTCGGAAAATCGGCTTTTTACCCGAAGAACGCGGTCTCTATCAAAAGCAAACAGTTGAAGAACAGGTCGTCTACCTGGCCCAACTTCACGGCATGGAGAAAAAGGCCGCTAAGAATGCCCTCAAAGACTGGATGGACCGATTACAAGTTGTCGGCGAGCCCGGTGACTTGGTTCAGTCCCTGTCAAAAGGAAATGCCCAGAAAATCCAAATGATTATGGCGCTGATTTTCGAACCAGAATTTATCATCCTTGATGAACCTTTCTCAGGCTTAGATCCCGTCAATGCTGCCATTTTTATGGACGAAATTAAGCGTCTCAAAGCTCGCGGAGCGATGATTATTTTTTCATCGCACAATATGGACAACGTCAGCCAAATTTCAGATCAACTACTGATGCTCAAAAAAGGTCGGACTGTTCTCCAAGGCCCCGTTCAGGCCATTCGTGAGTCCTTTGGACGAACCCGCCTCTATGTTGAGGCCCCCCATTTGACGAAATCAGACTACTTGGCGATGGCCGGGGTCATTCACGCTGAACCAAAGGACGGTGGCTATATGCTGACACTTGCCTATGAAGCAGCCGGACGACAAATTTTTGAGGCGGTAACTCGCAACGGCTACATCCCCGCCTTCTCACAACAGCCACCAACCCTGGCCGAAATCTTTAAAACGGAGGTCAGCACCAATGACTAATCCCACACTCCTAGTTGCCAAACACACCTACCTTACCCGCCTGAAGAAAAAGTCCTTCTGGTGGTTAATCATTTCACCGATTCTTTTAATTGCCGCAGCCGGTCTCCTGGGTTATAGTATTAGTTACTTTTCAAACGACCAACCAGCCAAGGTAGCCATCATTGGTCCCAGTACCAGTCGTGAAGCCATTAACCAATCGGCCAGCAAGATGAACATCAAGGTCTCATCAATCACCGACGAACAATCCGCCCAATCGGCCTTGAAAAAACAGACAATCGATGGCATCCTGACCCTAAATGATGGTCAAGGCACATTAGTCACCCAGCAAAAAGCACCAAAAATTGATAAGGATCAATTACAAGCGGTCCTCAGTAAACTTTTCTTGACCACTCAGGCTGAGAATTACGGGCTGACTGCAAGACAAACCGCAGCACTGATGACGCCCTTTAGTCTCAAGACAACGGTCCAAAACCAATCAAGCCAACAGGATGCCGATAATAACCAGGCTGCAAAGGCGGCCATTTCAGTTGCTGTCACCATTATCGTCTTACTAATTGTTTCCACCTATGCTTCCTTAATCGGTAATGAAATTGCCAACGAGAAGTCATCACGAATTATGGAAACCCTGCTAGCGGCCTCATCAGCCCAGGCGCAATACTTTGGCAAGCTCCTTGGTATCACCGGTCTCTTGGTCACCCAGCTCCTTTCCTATGTCGTCCTAGGGATAGGAGCCAACCTCTTCGGTCAACAAATTACGATGGTTAAGCAGGCGCTTTCCTACCTAACCGCATTGACCCCGGGATTTTTGACTTATACGTTTGTCTTCATCATCGTAGCCACTGGACTGTACCTGATTTTGGCAGCGATTGCGGCTTCGTTAGTGAACGATACTTCACAGGTTTCCCAAGCAATGGTCCCTGTGACCACCCTGGCCATGATTCCCTATGTTGTTGGACTGGCATCCGCTTCAAACGGTGGCAATAACGTCGTCGTCCGAATCTTTGCCTACATCCCCTTCATGTCGCAATCAACGATGCCCAGCCTCCTCGCCAACCAATACGTTAACTGGTGGCAGGCCCTTCTGTCACTGACCATTTCGCTAATTGTCCTCGTGGCACTTGCTCAATATGGGCAAAAGCTCTACGCTAAGAACGTTTTGTCCTACTCAGATGAAAACATCTTAAAGCAACTCTTAGCCTCCTTTAAACGCTCTTAAGCGGTCAAATCAGCTTCGCCATTGAGCCCCAGCCAACAGCACACACAAAAAGCGACCCAAGTAATCAAATTGATTACTTCGAGTCGCTTTTAATTTGCCATCAGACCGGAGTCAAACGACATGAGTCTTGTTACTTAAACCAAGCGTTGACTTGAGACTTGTGCTTACTAATCCAGTCATCGGCGGCCTTTGTAGGTGTCTTACCGTTTTGGATATCAAGCATCACCGTCTGCATGTCATCTTGTGTCCAGTGGAACTTCTTCATCACCTTGTAGACATCGGGGTTCGTCTGCTTCAAGTTCTTACGAACAACAGTATTAATTGATTCTTGTGATCCCATCGTTCCCTTTGGATCAGCCAAGTACTTCAACTTATACTTGTTGAACATCCAATGTGGTGACCAACCAGTCAAGATAATTGGTTGCTTAGCCTTGTAAGCCTTATCCAATGCTGAAACCATTGCACCAGATGATGATGCCTGCAAATTCCAACCAGAAAGGTTACCGTAAGAATCAATCGTCTTTTGTGCAGCAGCCATAACACCGGCACCAGGCTCAATACCAGTAATGGTCTTGTTGGCCTGATTTGTCAAATCAGCAATCGAGTTAACATTCATGTAGTCTGGAACAACCAAGCCTAACTTAACACCCTTCAAGTTAGGGCCAAGCAAGTCAACATCGTTCTTATACTTAGCGTACAAGGCCTTGTGAGTATTTGGTAACCAAGCCGAAACAGTTGCATCGGTTTGCTTGTTAGCAACTGATTGCCAGTTCACGGCGTTATCAAGTGGCGTAATCGTCACATCATAGCCGTGCTGACGCATTGCTTCAGCCAAGACGTTCGTTGAGGCAACTTCAGAATCCCATTCAACATAACCAATGTTGACTTTCTTTCCTGAAGCTTGATGAGCAGTGATGCTGCCGGCAATACCGGAGATAGCAATCACGGCCAACATTGCCCAAGTAGCCAACTTACGCCACTTTGGCAACTTTGGTGCGGAAACGGGTTCCGTGTTCATTCGTTGAACAAAGCGGTCAATGATGATGGCCAAGATAACCAAGGCAATTCCATTAACGAATCCTGATCCAACGTCAGCGTGTTGAACGGCTGACAAGACGCCACGACCAAGTCCTGGCGCCCCAATCATCGAAGCCGTCACAACCATCGACAATGCCAGCATAATAGTTTGCTTAGCACCGGCAATAATGGTGTTCTTCGCATTTGGCAATTCCAACTTGAACAACTTTTGCCAAGTCGTTGCCCCGAATGAGTCAGCGGCTTCGACCAAATCAGTTGGCACCTGTTGCAAACCAAGATAAGTAAAGTTAACAACTGGTGGCAAGGCGAAGATGACGGAGGCAAAGGCCCCTGGCACAACACCGATACCAAAGAAGGCAACGGCCGGAATCAAATAAACAAAGGCGGGCATGGTCTGCATAAAGTCCAAGATAGGCTTAATGACCATGTAGGCCTTCGGCGACTTAGCCGTCCAAATCCCCAATGGAATTCCAATAACCAGAGAGACAACCGAGGCCATCAAAACCAGTGTCAGCGTCTGCATCAAATCAGACCACAATCCTTGGTTGGCAATCAATGCCAAACCAATCAAGATAAAGAGTGGTTGACCATATTTCTTAGGCGTTAACAGCCATGAAATCAACGCCAAAGCAATAATAAAAATTGGCATTGGAATGGCTGTTAAAAAGTTCGTAATGCCATCCATCGTAGTGGAACCACTATTTTGAATGGCCGTGAAGAATCCAGAAAGATTCTTTGTTAACCAGTTAACCCCATCGGTTACCCAGGAGTCGATTGGGAGTTTGGCAACTGATAATAAATTAATCATTATTGTCTCCTTCCGTTTGGGCTAACGCTTCAATCACGGCACCACGAATGATAATGCCGTGAAGCTTCTGATTTTCATCGACAACGGCCACTGGTGTGTGGGCGTCATAAATGATTGGCATAATGTCTGAAACAACCGTATCAGGCGTTACCGTTGGCATTTCTGTGATAACATCACGCAAAGTAAACTTTTCGCGACGAGCGTTCACGGCCGCATCAGATGTCACGTACCCGACAAACTTCCGGTTACCATCCACGGCAACCAAACCAGAAACTTCTTCTTCTGACATCCGGTGCATGGCAACGTTCGGCCCATCGGTATCAGCGTTGACCGTCAAACCAGGAATCATGATGGATTCCGCATTCAAAACCTTTGAACGATCAACATCTTCCACAAAGTTTTCAACATAATCGTTGGCTGGATTAGTCAGAATTTCTTCTCCAGTACCGATTTGTTGCAACTGACCATCCTTCATGATGGCAATCCGATCACCCAAACGCAAAGCTTCGTTCAGGTCGTGGGTGATGAAGATAATCGTTTTCTTCACATTAGCCTGCAAATCCAAGAGTTCATCTTGCATTTCGTGACGAACCAATGGATCCAAGGCAGAAAAGGCTTCATCCATTAAGAGAATGTCAGGATCATTCGTTAATGCCCGTGACAAACCAACTCGCTGTTGCATCCCCCCTGAAAGCTGTGAAGGATACTGGTCCTTAAAGGACAAAAGTTTCGAGTTCTCCAAGGCTTTTTCGGCACGCTCGCGCCGTTCTGCTGCTGGCACACCTTGGATTTCCAAACCAAATTCTGTGTTTTCCAGAATGGTCCGGTGTGGGAATAAGGCGAAATTCTGGAAGACCATCGACATTTTCTTGCGACGAATATCAAGCATTTCCTTCTTATTGTAATGGGTAATGTTTTTCCCATCCAAAAAGATTTCCCCACTGGTTGGTTCAATCAGGCGGTTGAGCAAACGAATTAACGTCGACTTCCCAGAACCTGACAACCCCATGATGACGAAGATTTCGCCCTCATTTACATCAAGGTTAATGTCGTAAACACCAACCGTTGAGCCAGTCTTTTCAAAGATTTCGTTCTTAGATTTATTTTCTTCAACCATCTTCAAAGCGGCCTTCTGGCGCTTTCCAAAGATTTTGGTTAAATGCTTAATCTGAACTTTTGGCATAAACCCTCCTATGAGTTGACTATCCTGCTCATTTAAAATAAACTAAATAAGTGACCACCGTCGTGGATTTTAGCGGTGGTCAATAGTGACCACTCTATTATCATACACTAGTGGTCACTTTTGTCAAATTAGAATATTTATTCACTAATTCTTTTAAAGGACGCCGGTTATGCCGAAAGTTAAAGAACCTCGTTATCACCAAATCGCTCAGGAAATCGCTGAGCACATCGTTAATAAACAATTTCTCGTTGGCGAAAAGCTCCATGCTCGTTCAACCTTGGCCGCAACCTTTGGCGTTTCCGCTGAAACCGCCCGCAAGGCGATTTCAGTGCTAGCCGATCTCGATATCGTCAAGCCCGTTCACGGTTCTGGCGTCGAAGTTCTTTCAAGGGAAAAGGCCCGTGAATTTCTCGATCAAGCAAAAGAAAGTCGCGACCTGCAAACCACTCACAGCGAAATTAAAGGCTTAATCGCTAAACAAAAAGAGGACTTAGCTAATTTAGACGAGGCCTTCTCACTCCTATTGGATCAAACCCAACGAGTGCGCAAAAATAATCCCATGTCGCCTTACGAATTTATTCCCGAGGCCGACTCACCGATGCTCAACCAATCAATCGGTTCTTTGAACATTTGGCAAAATACCGGAGCAACGATTATCGCCATTCTCCACGAAGACGAAATTATCTTGTCACCCGGCCCCTATGCCAATATCATGCCCGGTGATACCATCTACTTCGTTGGATCCGATAAAACGGTTGAAGCCATTCATCAATTCTTTGCTGTCTAATAAAGCATTCTCTGTAAAAATCAGCGATTTAATAGCAATGCGCCAATCGGCTAATGCTTAACGGACTGCTGTTAGCAGCTCCACCAACTAGTCAGTTAGACAAAAAAACTAGAAACCCATTCGCCTTCATGCGCGAACTTGGTTTCTAGTTTTTATTTTGTCTTACTTTAAGCGGTCGTGGTAGACCTTACTTTGTTCTTCATAACCTGGCTTGTCCAAAAGGGCAAACATGGCCGTCTTATAGGCTTCAACACCTGGTTGGTTGAATGGGTTGATGTTAAAGAGATAACCTGAAACACCAACAGCTAATTCAAAGAAGTAAATCAATTCGCCCAAACCAGCTTCGTCTTGACGATCCAAGTGGACAGCCAAGTTTGGCACACCACCATCGACGTGAGCTAAGACAACGCCAGTCGCAGCGGTCTTATTGACTTCTTCCAATGACTTTCCTTCCAAATAGAGCAAGCCATCCTCGTTATCACCAGTCTTTGGAATTGGCAAATCATGCTTTGAGTGGTCAATACGGACAACCGTCTCAAAGAGGTCACGACGACCTTCTTGGATATATTGACCAAGAGAGTGCAAATCAGTTGAGTAGTTTGCAGATGAAGGATAAATGCCCTTTTGATTCTTTCCTTCTGATTCACCCATCAACTGCTTCCACCACTCTGACAAATACTGCAAAGATGGTTCCCAGTTAGCCAAAATTTCAGTTGTATAGCCCTTGTCATACAAAATCCGGCGGTAAGCCGCATAAGCTAAGGCTGGGTTTTCATGGACATCGTCACTGCTATAAGTCTTTTCAGCTTCCGCTGCACCAGCCAAAACATTTTCAATGTTAATGCCAGCAACGGCCATTGGCAACAAGCCAACGGCTGACAAAACAGAGAATCGACCACCAATACCATCAGGGATGACCAATGTTTGGTATCCTTCGGCAGTTGCCTCATTCTTCAAGGCACCCTTCTTGGCATCCGTCGTTGCCACGATACGTTCTTTGGCACCTTCTTCACCATACTTGGCGACCAAGCGTTGCTTAAAGAAACGGAAGGCAACGGCTGGCTCCGTCGTGGTTCCTGATTTTGAAATCACGTTCACAGAGAAATCTTGGTCACCGATTACTCGGTCCAATTCATCTAAGGCCATTGGTGACATCGCATTACCGGCAAAATAAACCTTGACCTCATCGCCCTGGACTAATTCGTTATGCCAAGGTGACTTCAAAAAGTCGATGGCCATTCGAGATCCCAAGTAAGAACCACCAATGCCAATGACTACCAAAACTTTAGAATTCTGTTTAATTGCATCTGCCGCTTGATGAATTGGTGCCAAACTAACTTGGTCCTGGCTCGATGCCCAGTGGAACCAATCGGTAAAATCAGCCCCCGCACCGGTCCTGTTCGCCAATGTCTGATGCGCAAAACGCACCTGATCCTTAATTTCATCTAATTCGTTGTCTGCAACGAAGTTCTGTAAACCGTTCGAATCAAAATGGATTGCTGCCATGAAGAATACCCCTTTCTGTCCGGAAAGTAAACGCTTTCACTGTTTTTATTATAGCACTCTTTACGGTAATGTTAACGCTGTTACTAAAAATTAGGCAAACTTTTTTTAAACTATTTCTTATCTGTTGCCGTTAAAACTTGTAAAGGAATTTCCTTATCCGTGTCAGACAGGCCTGGCAGGAAGGTTGCCTTCAATTCCGGCTTGGCATAAGTCACCACGTCGGTACTCTTTTCATCGGGACGAGACTTCAAGTCCTTCAACGACTGAATCTTTAACGACTTTTTCGGACTAGTCCAATATGTTTTGCTTGCTGCCACTTGTACGTCCACTGATTTACTTTCCCCATCAACACCAACAGTCTTGTGGTTCGTCAGTTGCTTACCGGCGGTATAGGTATGGGCTTTCTTCTTGGCCAAAACTTGGTTGACCATGTCGATTGTCGTTTGGAAGCGTTGCTTTGTATCCGTGTAATCGGCGGCATTGTTGACGACCGTCAAGAACTCATGGCCTTGTTGGTCAACGACGTAACCGGTGAAACATGCACCAGCTTCTGGTGTAGAACCAGTCTTCAAACCAAGGATTTTCAGTCCGTTTTCGTTATCTAAACCTTTAACAATGTTGGCAAATCCTTGGCCAAAATCAGAAGTTTCCGTCACCTTGACGGTCTTGTTTTTGGTATAGGTAATCGTTGGATTAGCCGTTACCGTCTTCAAAGTCGGATCCATCGTCATAATCTTCTTGGCAATTTCTGCCACCTGCATCGCTGATGCATGGTTTGCAGCCGAATCAGATGCGGAGGTAACTTCGTTGTTGTTATAAGAGTCACCGTTTGTCAAACCAGCACCGTTATACCAGGCAGTCCCCTTTAAGTTCAGGTCACTGGCCAAAGACTCGAGGGTTTGTTGGGCCGTTTGTCCGGGCTTGGTTAAGGCTGCCGTTAAAGTCAGCGCAGCATCATTGGCGGAATTAGTAAACATTGCCCAGTACAGGTCGCGCACCGAAAGCTTATCGCCCGTCTTCATATTCAAATGCGAAATAGCATCCGCATTTTGTGCCGAAAGGTCTGCACTAGCCGGCACCGTCACCTGGTCGGTCCACTTCAATTGATTGTTTTCAATGGCTTTCAAGACACCGTAAGCGACCAACATTTTACTCTCAGAGGCAATTGGTGCTTGCTTATTAGCATCCTTTTCACCCAAGATTTGGCCAGAGGTCAAATCAATCACCACGGCCGAAGTAGCATCAACATTTAAGCTTACCGGTTGGTCCTTAGTTGCCTGAATCGATGACTTCACATCATCTGGTACCAAGAAATATAGGCCTGCGCCGACCATGGCCAACACTAGAACAAGGATGGCAATAAGGATGGCCCAAAACCGACCACGTTTCTTCTTTCGATTGGCAGCCTGTAACCGATACATTGGCTTTTCATTCATAACTCTATTCTTCTTTCACTTGTTTCAGCGGGAGGGTCATGACGAATGCCGTGGCCGTCTCATCTGATTCGACTTTTACTTGACCCTGGTGTTGGTCAATAATGCCTTTCACAATGGCAAGACCTAAGCCTGTACCACCTGTCTTGTTGTTGCGCGATTCTTCCACGCGGTAAAAACGCTCAAAAATATGGTTGGCCGAACTAGCAGGTATAGCAGGACCATCATTAATCACCCTGATTTCTACCAATCCATTCTCCTTGACCTGGCCAGTTAATTTAATAAAGCTAGCACCTTGACCATATTTTAATGCGTTTTCCACTAAGTTAATCAAAACCCGGGCTAATTTGTCCGAGTCACCAGCCATCACAATCACACGCGGATCTAAATTAGTAGCAAAGCGCAGGTGGCGATTTTCCGCCTCCATAGCATAGTTCGCTAGGACTTGATCAAAAAGGTCGCCCAGCGAGAAATCAGTAATATTCAAGCTCACCTGCGTTGTTTGTAACTTGGCAAACTCAAAGAGGTCTTCAACCAGTGTCTTCATCTGGTTGGACTTATGATAGGCCGTCTTTAAATACTTAGCCTGGTCTTCTTCTGATAAGGGCGAATTGGGCGTGACCACTAAGCCCAGGTAACCAATAATGGCCGTTAGTGGCGTCCGTAAGTCATGAGAGATGTTGGTCATCATCTCATCCTTCGACTTTTCAACGGCTAACTGCTCTTCATGAGCCAAATTGAACTCGGCGACCACACGGTCAACTAAGGCCGTTAACTGCCGTGCTTGATTGCTATAAGTCGGTAACTGCCGCTTTTCCTGGTTTTCAGGCAAGTCCGACTCATCATTGCCATCCGTTTTGTAATCAAGGTCAGGATGGTTGGCAAGGGTGTAGAGTCGTTTCGTCAGGTTTAGCAATAACAACCGTTCTCGACTACGCCGCCACAGATGAATCAACCAAATAATCAATAGCAGTAGCCAAACAATGTAAAAAAAAGGCCAGCTTTCCCGAGCTGACCAATTCATTTTGTCTTTTAAGAGGTCAAAGGCCAATGCCCAGGCAAGGCCAAACGAGGTCAAGGTGGCCAAAAGTAAGGACAAAACGGTTTGCGCCAAAATTGTACTTTTTTTGACCATGATTAGCTCACTTCAATCTTGTAACCAACACCCCAGACAGTCTGGATAACCTGGTCACCATGTGTTGCTTCTTCTAATTTATCACGCAAATGGGAAACATGCACCATGACGGTCTTAGCAGAAACAACAGATTCCTGTTGCCAGACGCGCTCGAAGATATCATCCGCAGAGAAAACGCGGTTTGGATGAGAGGCCAACAGGTATAAAATTCCAAATTCTAAGGCCGTCAAATTAACCAAATCGCCACTGGTTGTCTTCACCTCGTGGGAATCCTTGTTAATCACCAAAGAGGCTACCGATAACACATCAGGCTTTTGCTCCTGGACCATGTTTTGGGACCGCCGCAAAAGTGACCGAATTCGAGCCATCACTTCCAAAGGGTTAAAAGGTTTTGTGACATAGTCGTCGGCGCCGGAAATCAGTCCCTGAATCTTGTCCATATCAGAAGACTTAGCCGAGAGCATCAAAATTGGAATATGCGTGTCCTTGCGAACAGCCTTTAACACCTCTAAACCAGACATATTGGGCATCATAATGTCCAATACCATTAAAGCAACATCCGGGTTAGTATTTAACTTCGAGAGGGCTTCTTTCCCATCTTGTGCAATCACGGGTTCGTAGCCTTCGTTTTTCAAGTAAATTTCTAATAATTCAGCGATTTCTTGATCGTCGTCGACAACTAAGATTTTCATCCCTTACTCCTTTTGATTCGCCTCATCTACCCGTGCTTGCTGAGACAACTTTGAGATGGCCAAAATACCACCGTGTTCCAATCCAGCATGCTTTCGATTCAACAGGTATGCCAACCAAGCCAAAGCCAAGACCAACACATTACCAAAGAGTGGCAAGCTTGGGTTAACTACTGTCGGAATAAACATGAAGGCCGTAAAGCCGGCAACCCAAAGGATGGCAACAACAATCAGCAACAACCAAGTTGGCATCTTCTTCTTAGGGTTCTTATCCTTTGGATTAGGCACCAAGCGTTGCATTGCCAAGGTGTAAATAGCACCACCCCAGAATGACAGCAAGAGCATTGACACAACGCCAATTCCCTGGCTTTCGCTTGAACTCTTGCCAAAACTCATCGTAACGGCAAAAAAACCAGACAAGAACATGACCAAGACCAAGGCCGTGTCAGTCGCCAAGAATGTAAAGGAATAATCGTGGAACTTCTTAGCTAGGCGGCGAGGATTCAAATACTGTTGCAAAAGTTGAGCCGGTGACCCATACATTTGTGCAGCTGTTTTCCCTGCCTTTTGGCCGACGTAAAGCTTTTCAGAAACCGTTTGCACGATTTCTTCCTTGCGTTCGTCAGTTAACTTGTCAGTTTCCGCCAAGCCCTTCTTAAATCGAAAAATAAAGTCTTGGTTCTTCTTGCTTAATTGGGGATCTACTTGAGTCATCTTACTGTCTTTCGTCCTTTAAATTTATTATACGTTGAAACGGAATTCGATAATATCGCCGTCCTGAACGTCGTAATCTTTTCCTTCTGATCGTAACTTACCGGCTTCTTTAACGGCCTTAACAGAACCATATTCATCCAAATCAGCAAAGGCAATCGTTTCTGCTCGGATGAACCCACGCTCAAAATCAGAGTGGATAACACCGGCAGCCTGAGGTGCCTTGTATCCGGCCTTAAAGGTCCATGCACGCGTTTCCTTGCCACCAGCGGTAAAGAATGTTCGCAAGTCTAATAAGTGGTAAGCAGAGCGAATCAGCTTGTTCAAACCAGGTTCCTTGACACCAGCCAATTCCAAATAATCGGCCTTTTCGTCATCATCTAGCTGGGCAATTTCTTCTTCGGCATTTGCTGACAAAGCAATCACTTCTGCTTTTTCGGAATCAGCAAAATCCTTAATCTTTTGGTAGTATGGTGAGTTCGTTGGATCAGCCATGTCGTCTTCTGCAATATTGGCAACATAAAGCGTTGGCTTTGATGTCAACAAGAACAAGCCCTTCACGACCTTGTCTTCTTCATCTGAGAAGTCAATCGTCCGGACAGCCTTACCAGCTTCCAAGACAGGCTTAATCTTTTCCAAAACAGCAGCTTCTGCCTTGGCAGCCTTATCAGAACCCTTGGCAGCACGAGCAACCTTAGCGTAACGCTTATCGACCGCTTCCAAATCAGCTAAGACCAATTCGGTATTAATAGTATCAATATCATCAAGCGGATCAACCTTACCATTAACGTGGATAATTTCATCGTCATCAAAGGCACGCACAACGTGAACGATGGCGTTCACCTGACGGATGTTTTCCAAGAACTTATTTCCAAGTCCTTCACCCTTGGATGCACCCTTCACAATACCGGCAATGTCGGTAAATTCAAATGTTGTTGGGATAATCTTATCAGCTGGTTCAATTTCTTGAATCCGAGCTAAGCGATCATCTGGTACTTCGACAATCCCAACGTTTGGTTCGATGGTGGCAAATGGATAGTTTGCCATTTCCGCGCCAGCCTTTGTAATTGCATTAAAAAGTGTTGACTTACCAACGTTAGGTAGTCCAACGATTCCAGCTGTTAAAGCCATGTCTGTTTATCCTTTCGTCTTGAGCCGCGAAAATTAATCTTCTTCGGCCTTTTTTAAGACTTTTTTCAAGCGTTTTTCAAAGTTAAACCGGGTTAACATAATTGTCCGGTTACAATTCGAACAGGTAATTTTAATATCGGCCCCAAGGCGGTTCACCACCCAAGCGTTAGTTCCGCAAGCATGGGGCTTCTTCATTTCAACTAGGTCACCCAGACCATATTCAATTGATTGCGCCATCTTAGTCTACCTCAATTGATAAAATACTTAAGATTCGGGCCAGGTCTTGTTCTGAAAGATAGGCAATTTCAATCTTTCCAGCACCCTTTGAACCGGTGTTGACCTTGACCTTCGTTCCAAATTTGTCTTCTAATCGATTTGCTAAATCCTTAGCAAACGGTGATTCAGCCTTCTTAGCAGGCTTTTGGTCACCAGCGTTGACCTTCTTGACCAGTGCTTCGACCTGACGAACATTCAACTGTTCTTTCAAAATTGTTTGAACAACCGCATTCATCTGGCCTTCTTTTTCCAAGCCAAGTAAGGCACGGGCTTGCCCCATTGAAAGCTCACCAGCTTGAACCAGGTCTTGGACCTGATTTGGTAACTTTAACAACCGCAAAGCGTTGGCAATCGTGGTCCGTTCTTTACCTAATTTTTCGGCCAGTTGAGTTTGGTTCAAATCCAGCTGGGCCATCAAGTTCGCATAAGCACGTGATTCTTCAATCGGGTCCAAGTTATCGCGTTGCAAGTTTTCAATCAACGCCAACGTCGCCATCGTGTCATCATTGGTTGCCCGAACAATCGCAGTAATTTCCTTCACCGGCAACGTCTTCGTTGCGCGGAAACGACGTTCACCAGCAATAATTTGATACTTAGCACCGCTTTGACGGACAATAATCGGCGTCAACAGGCCATTTTCTTTAATTGACTGAGCCAGCTCTTTGATTGATTCTTCGTCAAAGTGCAACCGTGGTTGAAACGGATTGGCTTCAATTTGGTCTAAGGGAATCGAAACTACTTTTTCCCCCGCCTCCGGGTTGCGGCTAATTGTTTTGGAATGGGCCAAAGCTTCCTTTGAAATACCATTAGATCCAAAGAGCGAATCCATGTTTTTACCCAAGCCACCTTTTTTATTAACCATATTGCGCCATGACCTCCTTCGCAAATTCGGTATACACCCGCGCACCAAGTGACTTTGGATCAAAATCAATAATCGCCTGGCCGTATGAAGGTGCTTCCGATAGCCGAACTGTCCGTGGAATGACTGTATGGTAAACCCGGTCTTCAAAGTATGTTCGTACTTGTTCAGAGACCTGCTTTGCTAAATTAGTTCGGGTATCAAACATTGTCAATAAAATACCGGCCATTTCCAAATCAGGATTCAGACCTTGGCGGACAAGTTCAATCGTATTGAGCAATTGTCCCAACCCTTCCAAAGCGTAAAATTCGGTTTGAACAGGGATCAAAACCGCATCTGCTGCCGTGAAAGAATTAATTGTTAAAAGCCCTAGTGAAGGCGGATTATCAATCAAAATATAGTCATATTGGTCGGCCAGCGGTGCCAGTGCATCCTTTAAACGAAATTCCCGTCGGGGAAGATCAACTAATTGCACTTCACTTTCCGACAATTGAATCGTCGTTGGTAAAATGTCGAGTGTATCCGCTTTGACAATAGCATCCTTAGCAGCAACTCCGTTAATCAAAACTTCATAAGCATCATTTTCTAATTCTGATTTGTCAACACCAACACCAGAGGTTGCATTTCCCTGTGGATCGGCATCTACTAACAAAACCTTCTTACCAGCCTTCGCCAAGGCAGCACCCAGGTTAATACTTGTCGTTGTCTTGCCAACCCCACCCTTTTGGTTGGCCAAAGCAATAATCTTTGCCATCTGCTGGCTCCTTTTTCTTTTATAATGGCTTTTTGCTAGGTGTACCCGCTTGTCTTGGATACTTCTTTGGTGTCTGTTGTACCTTATCGATAATCTGAATCATTCGTGGATCCTGATTTGGTAGGGTGAAAGTAAAGCTTTCCTTTAATTGACCACCAAGTGTCTGTAAAGACTTTTTTCCAGCCTTCAGTTCATCTTCACCAGCAGAGCCCTTCATCACGAGAAGTTGTCCACCAAGTTTCACAAACGGTAATGTGTACTCAGCTAAAACCGCAGTTCGCGCCACTGCTCGAGCCGTCGCGTAATCAAAGCTTTCACGCATTTTTTGATCTTGTCCAAAATCTTCGGCACGACCGTGCAAAACCGTCACGTTTTCTAAACCAAGGTCTGCAACAACCGTTTTCAAAAAATTCACTCGCTTGTTCAAGGAATCAACCAGTGTTACCTTTAAGTTTGGTAAAGCAATTTTTAAAGGGATTGCCGGGAAGCCAGCACCAGAACCAATGTCAATCAAAGTTGGTTCTGCAACCTTTAATGCTGGTTGGTAAAAAGCCAAGGTCAACGAATCATAAAAGTGCTTTAAATAAACCTCATCATGATCCGTAATGGCCGTTAAATTGAATTCCTTATTCGTCTCAACCAACAAAGAAAAGTAACGGTCAAACTGATCAATTTGCTGGTCTGATAGTGTCAAGCCAGCTTCTTTTAGGCTCTTTACAAATGCTTCTTGGTCCAAAATCATCCTCCAAACCAGGTCCTATTTCACCTAGTTTACTCTTAACAAGAATACCTAAAAAACGGGGAAAATTCAAGGTTTCACCCGCTTTTTGTCCAAAGAAAAAACCTGGACAAAAGTCCAGGTTTTTCGTTATGCCCTCGGTGGGAGTCGAACCCACACGGTGTTGCCACCACTGGATTTTGAGTCCAGCGCGTCTGCCAATTCCGCCACAAGGGCAATATAAAGTATAAATACTTTATTAGGGCGGTAGAAGGGGATCGAACCCTCGCATGCTGGATCCACAAACCAGTGTGTTAACCACTTCACCACTACCGCCATGGCAGGGATAGAGGGAATCGAACCCCCATCAACGGTTTTGGAGACCGCTATTCTACCATTAAACTATATCCCTAAGGTATTAACAATCAGCTATCGCCGAAATAACATGATGAGGACTTGCACCCCACAAGGTTACTCTAACTCATGTTTGAAAACAAAAAAGAGGGCGTAGCTTAATGGACGATACAGGGATCGAACCTGTGACCCCCTGCTTGTAAGGCAGGTGCTCTCCCAGCTGAGCTAATCGTCCAAAATGGAGAGAAAGGGATTCGAACCCTCGAAGCAGCTTTCACCGCTTACACGGTTTCCAACCGTGCTCCTTAAGCCTGACTCGGACACCTCTCCGGAAAACTCTCTTTTGTTTTCAATATAATATGTACGGCATCGCGTCGTCCTATCCTCGCAGCCAGCGTTCCGGCAACTACTTTCGGCGCTATAGAGCTTAACTTCTGTGTTCGAGATGGGTACAGGTGGTTCCTCTATGCCATCAACACGACACCTTTGAG